>SFFJ01000006.1 GCA_004557855.1 Oscillospiraceae bacterium | reverse complement strand
ATGGTTCCCCCTTCACACTTCCCCCTCCTTGCGGAGGAGAAAAGCCTGTGCGCGGGTGGTGGCGTCTTTTCTATTTGGTGGGTCTTGGGGAACGCAGGCATTTTTACAGATTTTCCAGTCGCTGCCCTGATTTAACGTGAAGGGGGAACCGCAATGGTTCCCCCTTCACACTTCCCCCTCCTTACGAAGGAGAAAAGCCTGCGCGCAGGTGGTGGCGTCTTTTTGCTGCGATAATGAGAGCCTCCCGTGGTGGGAGGCTTTTTCTATACGGGGAGTATTATTTGCGGGGGATGTGCGGGGGAGTTGGTGCAGGGGGAGTTGGTGCAGGGAGAGGGCCCGCAGGGCCGGCCGCCGCAGGCGGCCGCACGCGGCCGAAGGCCGCGGAGCCCGCCCCGGCAGGGGCGGGCTGCCCTGCGGGCCATAGGGTGGGGTTTGCAGGGGAGACCCCGGCGGGTGGTGGAGTGGGATCACATCATCTGCTGGACCCGATCCTCCGGCGGGACGGCGGATTGCAGGGCGCGATAGGCGTCCCGCAGGTACAGGATATACAGAATGCTGCCCACAAGCTGGGCGATCAGCGCGAAGATGGCCAAAAAGCCCGCAAAGACGGTTGCGATATCGGAGGAGAAGGCCTGCAGCAGCTCGCACACGATAAGAATGGCGGTGCAGATCACATTGAGGCGCCACACCAATACGCCGCGGTCGATGGTACGGGTGTCGGTGCCGATGGTTTGCAGCAGGCGGTTGGTGGTGATGCACACAAAGTACAGGGAAGCCAGCGTCAGCACGTCGCTTACGACCGAGATGAGGGTGACGATGATGGCGGGAGCATTAAAGTAAGCTTGAAGGAGGTTGGAGAGCAGGTTGATGACAAAGGAGGCAAGCACCAGCATGAAGGCAGTATTGTAGCCGGGGTCGTCCTTGCGGCACTGGTACAGCCCTACCAGCGCAAGAAATCCTGCGACCAGCAGCGCGGCGACGGCAAAGATCTGGACGATGGGGATGATGACCAGCACGATGGAGATAAGCCCCACCAGCTTGGCCTGGTAGATGGATTTGAGTCCTGCGGCGGCGTTGGGATAGGTCATAGACGGTTCTCCTTTTCTTATTTTTGGGGGCGGACCCCTTGATAAATATTATATCAAAAAGGGGCAGGGGTCGTCAATCGACAAAAAAGTCCCCGGCAGGGAGCGGGGGCTGTGCGGGAGAGTTTGTGCAGGGGGAGGGCCCGCAGGGCCGGCCGCCGCAGGCGGCCGCACGCGGCCGGAGGCCGCGGAGCCCGCCCCGGCAGGGGCGGGCTGCCCTGCGGGCCATAGGGTGGGGTTTGCGTGGGGAGGAGGGGGCTCATCTTACCAGCGCAGCGCCAGCGCGTTTTGCGGGCAGACGGCCCGGCACATGCCGCAGCCGGTGCAGCGGGCGTCATCGATCACGACCTTGCCGTCCCTGATGGAAATGGCGCCGTACAGGCAGCTGTGGACACATTTGCCGCAGCCATCGCAGCCGCCGGTAAGACGGGCGGTAAGGGGACGGGGCGGCAGCTCCTCAAAGGGCATCAGCGAATTGAGCGCCAGCCCGCAGACCTCCTCCAGTGAGGAATAGCCGTGGGCGGTCATCCAGCGTTCCAGATCGCCCAGAATGCGCGGGATGGCTTCGTAGCCCTCCCGCAGCAGTACGCTGGCCAGCTGGACGCACCGGGCGCCCAGCATGATGAATTCAAGGGCGTCATGGGCGGTATTGATGCCGCCGCAGCCGCAGATGGGGAAGCCGGTGGTCTGCTTGAGGGTGGCGATGGTGGCAAGCGCTATGGGGCGGATGTGCTGCCCGCTGTACCCGCCGTAGGTGGGCATCAGGGTGCGGTGATGCTCCAGGTCCACCCCCATCAGCCCCTTCAGGGCATCGATGGCGGTGACGCCTGCGACCCCCGCCCGTTCCAGCGAGGCGGTAAAGCCGCTGAAATTGGAGGCTTCGTAGGAGAGCTTGACCGAAACGGGGATATCCACCGCACCGGTGACGGCGCTGACAAAATCGAAGATTTCCCGCGGGACGGTACCGGCCTCCATGCGGGTGCCCAGCGGCGCGGAAACGCTGACCTCGACGGCATCGGCGCCCATGCGCTCCACCTTGCCGGCCAGATACGCCAGCTCACTGGGGGTATTGCCCCAAATGCTGGCGATCAGCTTGCAATCGCCCCGCTGTAGCGCCTCAAATTCCTGCTCCCACTGCTCCAGGTGGATACCGGAGAACAGGGTGGTATTGAACATCTGCCCGGCGCTGCCCATGTACAGGCGGGGGCTGGGGTTCTGGTTGGCCTCCAGTGTGATGGTTTCGGTGACGACGGCGCCTGCGCCCGCATCGATGGAGCGCTGAATGGAAGCACGGTCCCGGCTCCACGGGCCGGCCGCCACCAAAATGGGATTTTTGAGCTTGAGACCCATATATTCTGTGTTTAATGTCATGACGGTTGCCCCCTTTCCTTTATCCAAACAGCTCATAAATGGGCTTGGTGTTGCCGCAGCTGCGGCGGATCTTCAACTTGGGCTGCAGGATGACCTCCTGCGGGCCGTAGCCCTCCTCGCCGTTGTCCTCGATGGTATCGAACAGCATACGGGCGGCCACCATGCCCAGTCGTTTATTGGGCGACTCCAGCGCCGTCAGGGGCGGCTCCAGGATGGAACAGGTGGCGGAGTCCGAAAGACAGGCCAGCGCCATCTGCTCCGGCACCGGGATGCCTTCCCCCTGCAGGGCCTTCAAAACGCCGCTGGCCTGCCCGCTGCTGGCGGTGATCATGGCAGGGGGGAGGGCGTCATTTTGCAGCAGCCGCTGGGTGATGAGAAACCCGCCGCGGGGGCTGTCCTGCTCGGTGAGGATGCACTCCCCGGCACCGGGAAGCTGCTCCCGCAGCGCCCGGCGGTAGCCCTCGGTTACCTGCTTCATTTCGGTCAGGGGGGCTTCATCCAGCAGCAGCGCAATCTCGGTCTGCCCCATTTTTATTAAATGGGTGGTCATTTGGTAGGTGCCTTCCTCATAATTTATATAACAGAGGTTCCGGCACGCCTCCCCCATGCCCGGCCCGATGTGTACCCACGGCTGGTCGGGGCCGATGAGGGTGGTGAGCTGCGCCGGCGCCAGCATGGAGGATGCCACGATGACGCCATCCACCTGCCGGCTGACCACCATTTTGAGGTATTCGGCCTCCTGATCGGGGTCGGCGTGGGTATTGCACAGCATGACGATATGCTGCTTTTTCAGGGCGACCGTTTCCACACCGGAAAGGATCTCCCGGTAACGACGGCTTTCGATATTGGGCACCAGCAGCGCGATGGTGCTGGTTTTGCCGAGGTTGAGGCCGCGGGCGAACCAGTTGGGGCGGTAATTGAGACTTTCCATCACCGCCAGCACGTGGGTTTTGGTTTCGGGCTGCACCTGCTCGGGGTGATTGAGCACCCGGCTGATGGTGGCGACCGAGACCCCTGCGGCCTTGGCGACTTCCTTGATATTGATGGCGTTCACCTCCTCATTCGGGGGGATCATGATAAACGGTTACATTGGGTTTGGCCGGGAGGAACGGGTGCGGCCTGCGGGGGAACGACGGGTCGACAGACCCGGTGGGGGAAGGCGGGTGCGCCGCAGCGGGGAGGGCTGCCCATGGGGCCCCCGACGGGTCGACAGACCCGGTGGGGAAAGGCGGGCGCGCCACAGCGGGGAGGGCTGCCCATGGGGCCCCCGACGGGTCGACAGACCCGGTGGGGGAAGGCGGGCGCGCCGCAGCGGGGAGGGCTGCCCATGGGGCCCCCGACGGGTCGACAGACCCGGTGGGGAAAGGCGGGCGCGCCGCAGCGGGGAGGGCTGCCCGGAGTGAAACGAAGGGTCAGCCCGAGTTAAGCGGAGGCCGCGCCCGCCGGAATGGTGGGTCAGCCCGACCGAAACAGGGAAAATCCCTGCCGCAGCAGGCGTGCAGTCCTGCAAAGCGAAGGTGCGGTTTTTACAACGCAATTATAGCATAATGGGGGGTTATTTGCAAAGAAAAATGTAGAAAACAGCGGTTTTTATGTAAACGGTTACTTTGTTTGAGCATAATTCACAAGGAAATGGTGTTATTTTTGGCAGCAGGAGGGCCGAAAGGGGGTGGACAAAGGGCATTTTGGCGTGATATGATGAAACTGTCAGATGAAACCGGTTACATAAAGGGCGGCAAACCCGATGGGGCTTTCGCTGATTTGCGAGTGTTGACCGGCTTCTGAACAACTTTGAGGAGGTTATTCACAATGTCTGAAAACACCAAGGCTGCAAAAGCAGTCGAAAAAATCGATGCTGACTATTCCCTGGAAGCAGTACCCGAGTCGGCACGCAAAGGCTTCTGGAACATGTTCTTCGTAATGGTAGGCTTTACCTTCTTCAGCGCCAGCATGAGCGTAGGCGCAAAGCTCGGTAACGGCCTCGATCTCACCGGCTTCATCTGGGCCTGCATCATCGGCGGCGTTATCCTTTCCGCCTACTGCGGCGTCCTGGCCTACATCGGCGCTTCCACCGGCATGACCATGGACCTGCTGTGCCGTCGTGCATTCGGTACCAAGGGCTCCTACCTGTCCTCCTTCCTGCTGGGCTTCACCCAGATCGGTTGGTTCGGCGTAGGCGTTGCCATGTTCTCCATCCCCGCTGCCGAGCTGCTCGGTGTCAATGAGTGGGTTATCACCATCATCGCCGGCCTGCTGATGACCGCTACCGCGGCTACCGGCATGAAGGGTCTGGAGATCGTTGCTTATATCTCCGTTCCGCTGATCGTTATCCTCGGTGTTTATTCCATGATCACCGCAGGCGTAGAGGGCGGCGGCCTTTCTGCCATCTTCGGTCAGTCTGCCGGCAAGATCTCCCTGTTCACCGGTGTCGGCTATGTTATCGGCTCCTTCATCTCCGGCGGTACCGCCACCCCCAACTTCATTCGTTTTGCCAAGAACCGTAAGGTTGCTGTCTGGACCACCGTCATCGCTTTCTTCCTGGGCAACACCCTGATGTTCTGCTTCGGCGCCATCGGCGGTGCTTTCACCGGCAAAGAGGATATCTTCTATGTAATGATCGCACAGGGTCTGGCAATCCCCGCCCTCATCGTTCTGGGCGCCAACATCTGGACCACCAACAATAACGCTCTGTACACCGGCGGTCTGGGTCTCGCCAACATCACCGGTAAGCCCATGAAGCACCTCACCTGGGTTGCCGGCATCATCGGTACCGCTCTGGCTATCTGGCTGTACTACAACTTCTGCGGCTGGCTGAACGTTCTGAACTGCGCTCTGCCTCCCATCGGCATGATCGTGATCCTCGACTACTTCAAGAACCGCAGCAAGTACGATGGCAAGCACACCGAGGCTGTTGTCAACTGGTTCAACGTGCTCGGCATCATCGCCGCTGCCGCTGTTGCAAACTTCCTGCAGTGGGGTATTGCAGCCGTTAATGCGATGGTCGTATCCGCCATCTTCTTCTTCATCGGCGAGCTGACCGGCGCCAACAAGTAAGCTCCGTCTGAAAATGCAATATGATCTCTCAAGGAGGAGTGAAACCCATGCTTTTTAAGAATCTGTTCATCGAAAACGCAACCGAAGCGGTTGATATCCGTGTGACCGACGGTAAGTTTGAAAAGATCGCTGCGAACCTCGAAGCCCTTCCCGGCGAAGAGGTGGTAGACTGCGGCGGCAAGCTGGCCCTGCCCCCCGTCATCGAGTCTCACGTCCACCTGGATACCTGCCTGACCGCAGGCCGTCCCCACTGGAACATGAGCGGCACCCTGTTCGAGGGCATTCAGCGCTGGGAGGAGTATAAGCCCTTCCTGACCAAGCAGGAGGTAAAGGACCGTGTAAACAGAGCCATCCGGATGCAGGCCTCCAACGGTATCCAGCACGTCCGTACCCACGTTGACATCAACGACCCCAAGCTGACCGCTATGGAGGCGCTGCTGGAGCTGCGTGAGGAAGTCAAGGACTTCATGGATATCCAGATCGTCGCCTTCCCCCAGTACGGCATTTTGAGCTATCCCAAGGGCAAAGAGCTGCTGGAGGACTCCCTGAAGATGGGCGCCGACGCTGCCGGTGCCATCCCTCACTTCGAGTTCACCCGTGAGTATTCCGTTGAGTCCCTCAACATCTGCTTTGAGCTGGCCCAGAAATACAATAAGCTCATCGACGTCCACTGCGACGAGATCGATGACGAGGCTTCCCGCGGCCTGGAGACCGTTGCCACCCGTGCCTACGAGACCGGAATGCGCGATATGGTCACCGCTTCCCACACCACCGCCATGCACAGCTACAATAACGCCTATGTGATCCGCCTGATGCGTATCCTGAAGATGAGCGGCATGAACTTTGTGGCCAATCCCTGCGTTAACGTACACCTGGGCGGCCGTGCCGATACCTATCCCAAGCGCCGCAGCATGACCCGCGTCAAGGAGCTGACCGCAGAGGGCATCAATGTATCCTTCGGCTACGATGATATCTTCGATCCGTGGAACCCCCTGGGCAACGGCAATATGCGTGACCCCGTATTCATGGGCCTGTATGCCGGCCATATGCTGGGCTACGATGAGATCTGCAACTCCTACAAGTTTGTTACCACCAATGCCGCCCGCACCCTGCACCTGGGTGACAGCTACGGCATTAAGGAAGGCAACGCCGCCAACTTCGTTGTATTCGATGCGAAGAACTGGTACGATGCCCTCAACTATGATGTATCCGTGCTGTACTCCTACCGCAACGGTAAGCTGGTTGCCGAGACCAAGCCCAAGGAGACCACCGTACATTATTAAGAAAACGCCTGTACTCTTTCCTGTTTGTCTCTCTGAAAGGGAGCGTCTGCCACGCGGCGGGCGCTCCCTTTGCCGTGGGCAGGTTGCCAAGACCGCCGGATTCTGCTATAATCACCTCATAGGACATCGCCCCCCGCAGGAGAACATCAAAGCCGCAAGGCGCAGTAAGGGACGTTTGCATGATGAAAATGAGAAAACATATTTTGTATATTGCCATAGGGCTGCTGGCCGCTGCGGCCATCACCACCACACTGCTGGCGCTCAATGGTTTCGTAACGCTGCCGTTTTTCGGGAAGCCCATCGAGCAGCCCCCGGCCGGGGAGCTGCACCCGCAGCAGGGGCTGACCCCTGCGGAGGTGGAACGGCTCATCGCCGAGCTGCCGGAGCACCCCGCAGAAGCGGACGCCGCGCGCATCCATACCGCACGGCTGGCCTACCGCTGCCTTTCCGCCCAGCAGCAGGCCCGTGTGGGCAATCTGGAAAAGCTGGTTGCGGCGGAGCAGGCGCTGACCGCCGCCGGGGAAAGTGAAAACCCGCTGACCGCCATCGGGGTGGATAGCCGGGTGGTCTTTACCGGGGGCGGGGTGTATGGCGGCTCCCGCACCGGGGAGCCGGCCCGCAGCTTTACCGGGGAGAGCCTGTGCGTGGTGACCTTCTACGCCGAGGGCGCACCGCACCCCTTCCACGTGGTTTCGCTGGATGAGGAGGGCATTTACGGCTGGGTGGATGCGGATACCATTCGTCCGGACTGACAGCAGAATACGAAAACCCCCACAGGAGTTTTTCGCTCCGATGGGGGTATTTTTGCGCCGAAAATCATTTCGTCAGCGCCGCCAGCTCCTCCCGGACGCCGGCTTCGCTTTGCTGCATCGCCGTGAGCGTCTTTTGGATCAGGGTGTCCAGCTCCCAGCCCAGCAGCTCGGCACCGTCCCGGATCACCTCACGGGAGCAGCCCGCCGCAAATTTCTTGTCCTTAAACTTCTTTTTCACGCTGGAAAGCTCCATGTCGGTACAGCTTTTGCTGGGCCTCATCAGCGCCGCCGCCCCGATAAGACCGGTCAGCTCATCGCAGGCGAACAGCACCTTTTCCATCTCCTTTTCGGGGGAAACGTCGGTGCAGATCTTGTGCCCGTGGCTGCAGATGGTGTGGATCATCTGCTCCCCCACCCCGGCGGGACGCAGCAGCTCCGGCGCCTTCAGGCAGTGCTGCTCCGGCCACATTTCAAAGTCGATATCGTGCAGAAGGCCGCACATCGCCCAGAAGTCGGCCTCCTCGCCGTAGCCCAGATCGTTGGCGAACCACCGCATCACCGCCTCCACCGTCAGTGCGTGCTGCAGGTGAAAAGGCTCCTTATTATACTGCCGCAGCAGCGCCAGCGCCTCGTCTCTTGTGATCGTTTTTTCCATGGTTCATCGTCCTTTCCGCAGGGGGATTGGGGCGGCCGGGCGGCCGCTTTGCCATAGTGTAGCACAAAAGCGCCGCCCCTGCAAGACCCAAAATGCAGCGGCGGAGAGGGGACGATCCGGACAAAAGAGAATGGCAGATTTGCCTAAATGCGGAGGGGAAAATTGGTGGAAGTGACAAACTGTTTTGCGGAAAAATGGGAGTTTGATGGTCAAAACAGGCGGGCGGGGGATGGATGATTTGACTAAATGCGGAGGGGAAAATTTAGCGGGAATGTCAAAAGCGGTGGCGGTGCCGATCATTTTCCGTAATACGCTTCGTATATTGATGTGATAATATTACGCTTTTGCGGGGAACAGGCGGGTCATGCGGCGGAGGGCTTCGGCGGTGGTTCGGGGGTCGCCAAAGGCGGTGAACCGCAGCCAGTGCTCTCCCATCGTACCGAACCCGGCGCCCGGTGCGCAGACCACGCCACACTCCCGCAGCAGGCGATGAAACCAGTACCAGCTGCCCTGCTCATCGGGGCATCTGACCCATAAATAGGGGGCTTCGCAGCCCGGCCGTCGGGCGGCACAGGTCAGCCCCATCTGCCGGAAGGCGTGCAGCATGTTTTCGGCATTTTGCCGGTAAACGGCCAGCGCCTGCTGCCGCTGCCGCAGTCCGGTGGGGGAAAGGGCGGCCTCGGCGGCCCGCTGCACGGGGTAGCTGACGCCATTGGAATGGCTGCCCAGACGGCATCGCCATGCAGCGCCGCACCCGGTTTTTTCCGGCAGGACGACCCAGCCGCAGCGCACCCCGGTAAAGCCGTCGGATTTGGAAAAGCTGCCGATCTCGACGGCACAGCGGTCCGCCCCCGGCACGGCGAAAATGCTGCGGGGCAGCGCCTCCCCGGTGAGGAAGGCCGCATAGGCGGTATCCACCAGCAGCAGGCTGCCGCTTTCCCCGGCAAAGCGCACCCAGCAGGTCATTTCGGGAAGGTCCATGGCGGCCCCGGTGGGGTTATTGGGGGTGCAAAGGACGATAAGGCCGGGCTGCGTGACCGCCTCCGGGCGGGGCAGAAAGCCGTCCTTTTCCCGACAGGGCAGCGAAAAAACGGGGTGGCCTGCGGCCTCGGCGGCGGCACGGTAGGCGGGGTAGGCAGGGTCGCACACCCACACCGGCACTTGGCAATCCCACAGCGAAAAAAGCGCCCCGATGGCTTCCTTGCTGCCGGGGGTGACGGTGATCTCCGCAGGGGTGACGGGGCAGGGCAGGCCGTCATAGCGGGCGGCGATCGCCCTTTGCAAAAAGGGGTAGCCGGCGGCAGGGCCGTAGCCCCGTTGGCCGCCCTCCGAGGCAAGCTCGGCGGCGGCGGTACGCATGGCTTCGGAGGCGACCGGTGCAATGGGCCGGGTGACATCCCCGATGCCGAGGGAGAGGACGGGACGGTGGGGGCAGCGCAGCTGCTCGGCGGCGGCTGCAGCGGCGATGCGGGCGAACAGGTAGTCCTCCCCGGAGAGGAGGGCGGGATTGAGTGGCAGCATGGGGGAACCTCCCTAATATGAGATGGGTGCAGCAGGGGGTCCGGCCCGAAGGGCAAACCGCCCCCGTGGGGGCGGTTTCGGCGGCCGCAGGCCGCCGGGCTCGGCGGAGCCGAGCCGCCCTTCGGGCCGGTTTGCCCCCTGCGGGAAGCGGGGCAGAACGGCAAGCGGGCGGGTCAGTCCTCCTGCGGCCACTCGCCCCGGAAAACGAACCGTGCTTCGCCGGTCAGCAGCATGCGGCCATCGGCCTGCCAGCAAACGGTGACGGTGCCGCCCGGCATTTCCACGGAAACGGGACGGCTGCGGTCACACAGCTTTTTTAACGTTGCGGCGACGGCAGCGGCGCAGGCCCCGGTGCCGCAGGCCGGTGTTTCGCCGACGCCCCGTTCCCACACTCGCATTTTCAGGCGGTTCTGGCCCAGCGGCTCCACCGCCTCCAGATTGAAACGGGCGGTTTTGGCGATTTCGGCGGCAGCCTCCGCCAGGGGGAACCCGGCGACGTCCCGGCAGAACAGCACCCCGTGGGGGTTGCCGACCGAAAGCCGGGTGAGGGTTTGCTCCTGCCAACGGATGGGGCTGCCGGAGAGGGGCGAGGGGCGCCCCATAACGACGGCAACGGTATTTTGCGGGGCGGTGTACAGCATACGCAGCCCGGCCGCTGTAAGGATGCGAAGCGGCTCGTGGCGGGCCCAATCGCTGTCCCAGGCGTAGCGGGCGGCGCAGCGGATGGCGTTGCCGCACATTTCGGCCTCGGTACCGTCGGGGTTAAAGATGCGCATGGCAAGGTCAGCGCCTTCGGCGGGGGAGAGCAGCACCAACCCGTCGCCGCCGACCCCGAAGCGGCGGTCGCAAAGGCGGCGGGCAAGGCATTCGGGGGCGGGGACGGTTTGGCTGCGACAGTCGAGAAAGACGAAATCGTTGCCGCAGGCCTGCATTTTGAAAAAGCGAAGCATGGTTTGGCCTCCTTGGGAATAGGAGTGGTGGGGGGCGGGGGTCGGCGGAGCCGCCGCCGGGCTTCGCCCGGCGCCCCGCGCCTGCGGCGCGGGGGACGCAGCCCTGCGGGCTGCGTGCGGCTCCGCCGGGGACTGCGGCTTGCAGGGGGTGGGATGGGGACTGCAGCAGCCGGGGGAGAAGGGGATGGGGCGGAGTTTGCAGACGGCGGAAAGGGGCGGCGGAGAAGGGAAAAGGGGAGAGGTTTGCAGGGGACGGCAGGGGGCGGCGGGCCCGCAGGGCAAACCGTTCTCCGCAGGAGAACGGTTTCGGCGGCCGGAGGCCGCCGGGTTCGGCGAAGCCGAACCGGCCTGCGGGCCCCCAGCCTGCGGCTTGCAGGGGGCGCACCTGATATATATATCTATGGCGGGGGGAGAAAAAACTTGCGCCGGCGGGCGGAATATTTGAACGGAATGTTAAATTTGCGGCCGAGACAAAAAAGTGCGCAAAACCTCTTGATTTTTTTGCAGAAATGATTACAATAGTATATGGTTAGCACTCAAGTAATGCGAGTGCTAAAATGCAAAGTATATCATAACATTTACGGAGGGATAGAATTATGACGATCAAACCTTTGGCAGACAGAGTCGTGATCAAGATGCTGGAAGCGGAGGAAACCACCAAGGGCGGGATCATCCTGGCCCCCAGCGCCAAGGAAAAGCCCAGCATTGCCGAAGTGGTGGCGGTAGGCCCCGGCGGCCTGGTGGACGGTGAAAAGGTGGAAATGTACCTCAAGCCCGGCGACCGTGTGCTGCTGGCGAAATACGCCGGCACCGAGGTAAAGGTGGATGGCGAAAGCTACACCATCCTGCGGCAGGGCGACGTACTGGCCATTGTAGAATAATTTTTTAATATTACACGCATGATACGCGCGCGGCGCGTGCATAGCAAACAGGAGGCATTTTTATGGCAAAACAGATAGCATACGGCGAGGAGGCCCGCAAGGCACTGCAGGCGGGCATCGATCAGCTGGCGGATACCGTCAAGATCACACTGGGACCCAAGGGCCGCAATGTGGTGCTGGATAAAAAATACGGCGCACCCCTCATCACCAATGACGGCGTGACCATCGCCAAGGATATCGAGCTGGAGGACACCTTCCAGAACATGGGCGCACAGCTGGTGAAGGAGGTCGCCACCAAGACCAACGACGCAGCCGGTGACGGTACCACCACCGCGACCCTGCTGGCGCAGGCACTGGTGCGGGAGGGCATGAAGAACGTGACCGCCGGCGCCAATCCCATGATCGTGAAGAAGGGGATGCAGAAGGCGGTGGATGCCGCCGTGGCCTCCATTGTGGAGCAGAGCCAGAAGGTAAGCGGCAGCGATGATATTGCCCGTGTTGCCACCATTTCCTCCGGGGATGAGACCATCGGTAAGCTGATCGCCGAGGCCATGGAGAAGGTTTCCGCCGACGGCGTGATCACGCTGGAGGAGAGCAAGACCGCCGAGACCTACAGCGAGGTCGTGGAGGGGATGCAGTTTGACCGCGGTTACATCACCCCCTACATGGTGACCGATACCGAGAAGATGGAGGCCGTCATCGATGACGCCTACATCCTCATCACCGATAAGAAGATCGCTTCCATCCAGGAGATCCTGCCGCTGCTGGAGGAGATCGTGAAGGCCGGCAAGAAGCTGGTCATCATCGCCGAGGACATCGAGGGCGAAGCCCTTTCCACCATCATCGTCAATAAGCTGCGCGGCACCTTTACCTGTGTCGGCGTCAAGGCTCCCGGCTTCGGCGACCGCCGCAAGGAAATGCTGCGGGATATCGCCATCCTGACCGGCGGTGAGGTCATCAGCGAGGAGCTGGGTCTGGAATTGAGCGCCGCTACCATGGCGCAGCTGGGCCACGCCAAGCAGGTGAAGGTCACCAAGGAGAACACCATCATCGTGGACGGCGCCGGCAACTCCGACGACATCAAGGAGCGCATCGCCCAGATCCGCAGCCAGATAGAGACCACCACCAGCGACTACGACCGTGAGAAGCTGCAGGAGCGTCTGGCGAAGCTGGCGGGCGGCGTAGCCGTCATCAAGGTGGGCGCTGCCACCGAGGTGGAGATGAAGGAGAAGAAGCTGCGCATCGAGGACGCCTTGGCGGCCACCAAGGCAGCAGTAGAGGAAGGCATTGTAGCGGGCGGCGGCGTAGCGCTGCTGAACGCCACCGATGCCGTCGCCAAGCTGATCGACAGCGTAGAGGGCGATGAAAAGACCGGCGTTCGCATTGTGCTGAAGGCCCTGGAGGAGCCGGTACGCCAGATCGCCGCCAACGGCGGGCTGGAGGGCTCGGTCATCATCGATACCATCCGCCGCAGCGGGAAGGCCGGTTACGGCTTTGACGCCTACCGTGAGGAATACTGCGATATGATCCCGGCCGGTATTGTTGACCCGACCAAGGTGACCCGCAGCGCCCTGCAGAATGCAGCCTCCATCGCCGGGATGGTACTGACCACCGAGAGCCTGGTTGCCGATAAGAAGGAGCCGCTTCCCCCCGCGCCCCCCATGGGCGACCCCACCGGCGGCATGGGCGGCATGTATTGATCCCCTGAAAAGTTAACCTGTCGTTAGAAGAAAAGGAGCCGTCTCCACGCTGCGTGGGGGCGGCTCCTTGGGGTTGTGGGGACTGTGGGAAAGGGCTAAAGAGTGATCCGGACGATGTCACCGTCATGGCTTTGCAGATCGACCAGCTGCCAGCCGGGGTGGGCGCGGGCGAAATCCCGCAGGGCGGCAAGAAGCAGGCCCATCTCTTTGGGCGGGATACCGCAGCCCGGGGCGTATTTGGTGATGGCGGCGATGGCGATGCGGGCGGAAATCCTGCCGTAAAGCAGGCTGCCGGGCAGCCACAGCCGGAGCTTTTTTTCCTTGGTGCGGACGATGATCTTCATGGGTTACTCCACAAATACTTCAACGGTATCACCATCGGCGCTTTCCACCTCCACCAGCTTGCCAATCACACCCTGCTCCACCAGCTTGAAAATCTGCTCGATATCGATGCTTTTCATGGCCTCCGCAGCGCCGCTTCCGGTCACCTGCGGCATCTGCATCCCCATTTGCAGCCCCACCTGCACCAGCGTCATGGGCAGATTGACCCGTACCTTATCGCCGTCCTTGGAATTGACGACGACCCGCAGGACCATATCCTTGATGGGCTTGCGCTCCTCCTTGGGCAGCAGGGTGGTCTCCGGACGGCCGGTATTGCCCAGCAGTTCATCGGTGGTGACATCGAACAGCCGGGCCAGCTGCGGCAGCAGGGTGATATCGGGGCAGGAGAGGTCATTTTCCCATTTGCTGACCGCCTGCGGCGTGACGCCGAGGGCGTTGGCGAGGTCTTCCTGTGTCATATTCTTTTTGCGGCGCAGTTCCGCAATGCGGCTGCCGAGAGATGAGTTCATCATAATATTAAGCCTCCTATTATTTTTGTTTGGGGTAGGAGCTCCGTTCCGTGATTAAAGTATAGCGGCTGCCGGGGAAAAAAGAAAGAACGCATTGGTTGAAGTGGGGGCAAAATTCACAACCGGCGGTTGGATAGCGGCACAACAAACGGTTGAGTGGGTAAAAACCCATAAAAAGGCGGGGCGAATTTTGGCGGTGTAAAGAAAAAGACTTGACAGGGAGGGGCGGTTAGGGTATAATGGGGACTGTAAAGAAATCCGCTTTACATGGGCGGAAGGACGGGAGTGACCGCGGCGTGGCAAAGAACCTGGAAATATCCTTTCTGCTGGACTTTTACGGCGATATGCTGACCGACAAGCAGCGGGATGTGGTGGAGCTGTATTATAACGAGGATCTTTCCCTGGCGGAGATCGCAGCGCACAGCGGCATTACCCGGCAGGGCGTTCGGGATTCCATCAAGCGGGCGGAAGGCCAGCTGCTGGAATACGAGGACCGGCTGCATCTGGCGGCACGCTTTCGCAGCATAGAAAAGGTGCTTTCCGCCATAGTGGAGGAGGCCGGGCAGATAGAAAAGCTCAATGACCGCTACGGCGGGGCGCCCGAAATAGAACGCAGCGCACAGAATATCATCCGGCTGGCCAATAAGCTGGACGAGGACTGAACCGATAAAAAGGAGACCCTATGGCATTTGAAGGACTGACCCAACGGCTGGCCGGGACATTCAAAAAACTGAAAAACCGGGGCAAGCTGAACGAGGCCGACGTAAAGGAGGCCATGCGTGAGGTGCGTCTGGCGCTGCTGGAGGCGGACGTCAACTACGGCGTGGCCAAAAAGTTTGTGGCGGATGTCACCGAAAAGTGCATCGGCGCCGGGGTGTTGGAAAGTTTGACCCCCGCCCAGCAGGTCATCAAGATAGTGGATGACGAGCTGACCGAGCTGATGGGCAGCACCCACCAGCGCATCAATATTTCCTCCCGGATCCCGACCGTGCTGCTGATGTGCGGCCTGCAGGGAAGCGGTAAGACCACCCACAGCGCCAAGCTGGCGTATATGTTCCGGCAGCAGGGAAAACGCCCCCTGCTGGTGGCCTGCGATATCTACCGCCCGGCGGCCATAGAGCAGCTGAAGGTGGTGGGCGAAAAGGCCGGGGTGCCGGTTTTTGAGATGGGACAGACCGACCCCGTGAAGATCGTGAAGAAGGCGCTTTCTCACGCCCACGATTACGGCAACGATATCGTTATCATCGATACCGCCGGCCGGCTGCATATAGATGAAGCCCTGATGGATGAGCTGAAGGCGGTGAAGGAAGCCGCCAAGCCGGACGAAACGCTGCTGGTCATCGACTCGATGACCGGACAGGACGCCGTGAATGTGGCCTCCGCCTTTGACGGACAGCTGGGGGTGGATGGGATCATCCTGACCAAGCTGGACGGCGACAGCCGCGGCGGCGCCGCCCTTTCGGTAAAGGCCGTGACCGGCAAGCCCATCAAGTTTGCGGGCGTCGGCGAAAAGATAGAGGATCTGGAGCCGTTCTATCCCGACCGGATGGCCTCCCGGATCCTGGGCATGGGCGATATTCTCTCCCTCATCGAAAAGGCATCCACCGGCATAGATGAGCAAAAGGCCATGAAGATGGTGGATAAGCTCCGCCGCAGCGAAATGGACTTTAACGACCTGCTGGACCAGATGGACGAGCTGAAAAAGATGGGGCCGCTTTCCTCGGTGATGAATATGATCCCCGGGGCGGCCGGCAAGATGAGCGATGAGGACGCCGAGCGCAGCGAAAAGGAGATGGCCCGTTCCCGCGCCATCATCTATTCCATGACGCCCGCCGAGCGTGCCAAGCCCTCCCTCATCGACCCCAAGCGCAAGCGCCGCATCGCGGCCGGCAGCGGCACCAAGGTGGAGGACGTGAACCGCCTGCTGCGCCAGCTGGAGCAGAGCCGCAAGCTGATGAAGATGATGACCGGCAAGGGCGGCAAAAAGGCAAAACGCATGGGCTTTCCCGGTGGGTTCCCCGGCGGGATGCCCGGTATGATGTAACATGGTTTTTCCCGGCAGGGCCGGAAAAAATATAGGAAAAAGTCGGCATAATGCCGGTTCATTCAAACATTTTTGGAGGTAAACTAACATGGCAGTAAAGATCAGACTTCGCAGAATGGGTGCAAAGAAGGCTCCCTTTTATCGCATCGTAGTAGCGGATTCCCGTTATCCCCGTGATGGCCGTTTCATCGAGGAGGTAGGCTACTACGATCCCACCAAGGAGCCCTCTGTAATCAAGATCGATGAGGAGAAGGCCAAGACCTGGCTTGCCAACGGCGCCCAGCCCACCGATACCGTTAAGGCTCTGCTGAAGATCCAGGGGATCGTAAAATAAGCAGTCCCCCGTTTTTTGAAGCGATAAGGAGACCAACACATGGAAGAATTGATTGCAACCATCGCCAGAGGACTGGTGGATGACAAAGAGGCAGTCAGTGTTACCGCTGACCCGGCGGACGAAGAGGGCAATGTCGTTTATCATCTGCACGTAGGCGCAGAGGATATGGGACGTGTCATCGGCAAGCAGGGACGCATCGCCAAGGCGATCCGGACCATTGTGCGTGCCGGTACCAATAAGTCCGGCGGCCGTGCGACGGTCGAGATTGACTGAACAAAACTGGGGGGGAGGACGAAATGCGCCTCCCCTACTGTTTTACAAAAAGGAGAACCGATGAAGGAATTTTTGGAGTGCGGGAAGGTGGTTTCCACCCACGGGGTACACGGCGAGGTAAAGGCCGAGGTGTGGATGGACCATCCCGAGGAAATGACGGCGCTGAAACGGGTGTACCTGGATGGGGGCAAGACCCCGCTGACGGTAAAAAGCGCCCGTGTACATAAAAACGCCGTGCTGCTGACGCTGGAGGGCATCACGACGCCGGAGGCGGGCAGTGCGCTGCGCCAGAAGGTGCTGTTTGCCCGGCGGGAGGATATTCCGCTGGAAAAGGGGCAATACTTTTTGCAGGACCTGCTGGGCTGCGAGGTGCGGGACGCCGATACCGGCAAGCTCTACGGCAAGCTGTGTGATATCACCGAAACGGGTGCGAACCGGGTGTACCATATCCGCTTTGCCGATGGGAAGGTGCGGCTGGCACCGGATATCCCGCAGGTGGTGCTTCGGCTGGCCCCCGAGGAGGGTGTGATTGAGATCCGGCCGCTGGCGGGGCTGTTTGACGATGTGACGGAGGACGACTATGAGGTTTGACATTGCGACGCTGTTCCCGGAGATGTGCGAAACGGTGGTGAACAGCAGTATCATCGGGCGGGGCATCAAGGCCGGGAAGCTGGAGGTGCATTGTCACCAGATACGGGACTACACCACCGATAAGCACCGCCGCACCGACCTGCGGCTGCATGGCGGCGGCATGGGGATGCTGATGACCTGCCAGCCCATCCATGACTGCTGGAAGGCGGTGTGCGAGCAGCTGGGGGAAAAGCCGTATGTCATCTATCTTTCGCCGCAGGGCAGGGTGCTTACCCAGGCCCACGCCAAGGAGCTGAAGGAGAAGAAAAACCTGTTCCTGCTGTGCGGCCACTACGAGGGAGTGGACCAGCGGGTGCTGGATGAGATCGTGGATGAGGAGCTGTCCATCGGGGACTATGTGCTGACCGGCGGAGAGCTGGGTGCGCTGGTGCTGGTGGATTGCATCGGCCGGATGGTGGAGGGGGTGCTGCCCAGTGAGGAGTGCTTCACCGAGGAGAGCCACTGGAACGGGCTGCTGGAATATCCCCAGTATACCCACCCGGCGGAGTGGAACGGGCGCAGGATCCCGGATATTCTGCTGACCGGAGACCACGGGAGAATTGCCAAATGGCGGCATGAAATGTCGCTGCGCAACACCCTGCTCAAGCGTCCCGACCTGCTGGAAAAGGCGCCGCTTTCCCAAAAGGACCGGTGGCTGCTGGCACAAATGAAGGCCGAATGGGAGGCGGAAAATGGAAACGGTTCCAAAATGGCCCGAAATGACGGCGAAACGGATAATAAGCAGTGAAAAATTATAGGTAACTTGCACAAATGCATCCCCCGAAAATCGGCGGATATTAGCGGTTCGTCAGAAAAACGGCAAATTAAAAAATGTGGGCAGTTTTACAATTGAAAGACCCGACGGATTTTGTTATAATGCTTAATGGAGAAATAAGGGACCCCCATTTCTTTAGGCGAAGAGGAGATGTCGATATGTACGCAAAAGAAGTTTCCGTTCAAAATCACGTTGGCCTGCATGCACGGCCCGCTACCTTTTTCATCCAGAAGGCGAATGAGTACAAGGCCTCTGTTTGGGTGGAGAAGGAGGAGCGCCGGGTAAACGCCAAGAGCCTGCTGGGTGTGCTGTCCCTCGGTATTGTGGGCGGCACCACCATTAAGATCATCGCTGACGGCGCTGACGAGCAGGAGGCGGTAGACGCCCTGGTAAAGCTGGTGGAGACCGGCTTTGCGGAGTAAGCTGCCGGAATAGTAGGAAGAAAAGGTGCGGAAAGCCGAGAGCTGCCGCACCCTTTTATTTTCGGCGGAGGACGGGAGCCCGGGCGCAGGGAAACTGCAGGGGGCAGGGGCGGGGCGCAGCCCCGGCGGCGGAGCCGCCGATGCGGACGAAGTCCGCATAAGCCGTCCGCAGGACGGCTTGGGCTGCGCCCCGCACCGGCGCCGAAACTTTTTACTTTTCGGGGGCGTTTATGGTATAATAAAAGCCAGAAGGGAGGCGCTGCCCGATGGAGATGCAGAAGATCGCCGAGCTGCGCAAAAAAGCCAATACCCTGCCCATGGAGCCGGGGGTCTACCTGATGCGGGACCGGCGGGGCGAGATCATCTATGTGGGGAAGGCGAAAAAACTGAAAAACCGGGTGACCTCCTACTTCCGCGGGGTGGAGCACCACCTGCCCAAGGTGTACCGCATGGTGGAGCAGGTGCAGGATTTTGACTATATCGTCACCGACAGCGAGTTTGAGGCGCTGGTGCTGGAATGCAGTCTCATCAAGCTGCACAGCCCCAAGTACAACATCCTGCTGAAGGATGATAAGGGGTACCATTACGTCTGCGTGACCAAGGAGCCGTACCCCCGCATCAAGCTGGCGATGCAAAAGGCCGATGACGGGAATGAATACATCGGGCCGTTTGTGTCCTCCATGGTGGTAAAGCAGACGGTGGAGGAGGCCAACCGGGTCTTTCTGCTGCCCACCTGCCGCCGCAAATTCCCGGAGGACTTCGGGAAGGAGCGCCCCTGCCTGAATTTCCACATCCACCAGTGCATGGGGGTGTGCCGGGGGAAAATCACCCCCGAAGCCTACCGGGAGGTGCTGGAAGAGGCGCTGCAATTTATCCGCAGCGGCGGGGTGCAGTCGGTGGAGGTGCTGACCGAACGGATGCAGCAGGCCGCCGAGGCGCTGGACTTTGAACGGGCGGCACGGTACCGGGACCGCATTTCCGCCATACGGCGCATCACCGAGCAGCAAAAGGTGATAGAATTCCCGCACGAAAGCCTGGATGTACTGGGCTGGGTGCAGGGCGAGGATAAGATTTATTGCTCGCTGCTGGTGCTGCGGGAGGGCCGCCTGCGGGATAAAAAGGACTTTTCCTTCGACTGCATGGCCGAGCCGGAGGAGATAGTGACCGAGTTCCTGTTGAGCTACTATATGCAGGCGGAAGCGGCCCCCGCCGAGGTCTTTTTGGACCGGGAACTGCCCGACCGGGCGCTGCTGGAGCAGCTTTTGCGGGAGCACCGGGGCAAAAAGATACAGTTTACCGTGCCGCAGCGGGGCGAAAGCCGCAAGCTGTGCCAGATGGCGCAGAATAACGCCGCACAGGAGCTGGCGCGGGACACCAACCGCACCGGCCGGGAGATCGCAGCGCTGACCGAGCTGGGACGGCTGCTGGGGCTTTCCCACCCGCCGGACTACATCGAAGCGTTTGATATTTCCAATATCGGCGGTTCTACCATCGTGGGCGGGATGACGGTGTTCCGTCGGGGACGCCCCGAAAAGCGGCTGTATAAAAAATTTACGATACGGGATATGGCGGCGCCGGATGACTATGCGGCCATGGAGCAGATGCTTACCCGCCGGCTGACCCACTACAAGGAGGCCGCGGAGAACGGCAAAAAGGACGGCTTTGAAACGCTGCCCGACCTGTGGCTCATCGATGGGGGAGCCGGGCAGGTGGCGGCGGCCAAAAAAGCGGCGGCGCAGTTCGGGGTGGAGATCCCCATCTTCGGCATGGTGAAGGACGACCGGCACCGTACCCGTGCCATCCGTGCGGAAAATGAGGAGATCGCCATCCGTTCCAGCCAGTCGGTGTTCCGGCTCATCACCGCCATTCAGGATGAAACCCACCGCTATGCCATCAGCTTTTCCCGCAAAAAGCACCGAAAGACCGGGTTTGCGTCGGTGCTGACCGGCGTGCCGGGCATCGGGGAGCAGCGGGCGGCAAAGCTGCTGAAGCACTTTAAGAGCATGGCGGCGGTCAAGGCGGCGGATGAGGAGGCTTTGGCGGCGGCGCCGGGCATGACCCGACCGGCTGCGGAGGCCCTGTACCGCTATCTGCACCCGGCCGATGGCGAACCCGCCGAGGGATGAGTTTGCGGCGGGGTGGGCTGCGGGCGGCACCGCAATTCTGACCGAATGGGTGAAGAAACGGCCGTTAGCGGACTTTTTCGACGGATGGGATTGACAGCAGGCGTGAAAAATTATACCATTAGTAAAAGGGCAACTGCCCCCAAGGAGAAAAAACTGTGCGAGTGATAACCGGGACCGCCCGCGGGCGGAAGCTGAATACCCTGGAGGGTCTGGACGTGCGCCCCACCACCGATCAGGTGAAGGAGGCGATGTTCAGCATCATCCAGTTTGAGGTGGAGGGCGCCGCAGTGCTGGATCTGTTTGCCGGCAGCGGACAGCTGGGGATAGAGGCCTTGAGCCGGGGCGCCCGGCTGGCCGTTTTTGTGGAGCAGAGCCGCAAGGCGCAGGAGGTGGTCCGGCAGAACCTGCTGGCCACCAAACTGGCGGAGCACAGCCGGGTAACGGCCATGGATGCCATCGCCTATCTGCAGGGCTGCCGGGATCATTTCGATATCGCCCTGCTGGACCCGCCCTACCGCAGCGGGCTTTTGGAAAAGGCGCTGCCGCTGCTGGCCCCCAAAATGACCCCCGGCGGCGTGATCCTGTGCGAATCGGCGCTGGATGAGGAGCTGCCGCAGAAGGTCGGGGAATTTGAAATCAAGAAGCAGTACCGCTACGGGAAGATCAAGCTGACCGCTTATCGCATCCCGGCGGAAACCGATACCGAAGAATAAACAGGAGGGGAATTGATGAATACCATTGAGAGCATCCTGAACGACATTGATGAGCTGTTGGAGGGTTCGTGGAGCCTGCCGCTTTCCGGCGGGCGCTGCGTGGTGGACGCCGAAAAGGTGCGTGACCTCATTGATTCCATCCGTATGAATATGCCGGCCGAAATAAAGCAGGCACGCGCCGTGGTGGCCGACCGCAACCAGATCCTTTCGCTGGCCAAGGGAGAGGCAGAGGCGCTCATCCGCAAGGCGGAGGAACGGGCCAAGCAGCTTTTGGAGCAGGAGAGCATCGTGCGGCAGGCCAACGCCAAGGCCATGGCCCTGCTGAATGACGCCAGCAGCCGCGCCCAGCAGATGGTGGAGGAGGCGCAGAAGCAGGCCGAGGAAACGGTGAACGATGCACAGGCCAAGGCGACGGCCATCCGCACCGAGGCCAGCACCCGCAGCCGGGAAATGAAGCAGGCAAGCTATGAATTCGCCGAGAACATCCTGCGTACCAGCCAGGAGGTGGTGGCCAAGAGCCTGGGGAACATCACCACCACACGGCAGGCGCTGGCCGAGGCCGCCAGCCAGGCCGGATTGCGGGAGGACCCGCCGGAAAAGTAAAACCGAAAACATAACAGCAGCACCGTCCGGGAGAAGCCGGGCGGTGTTTTTTGCTGCAAAAAGGCGGGGAGCAGGGGAAAATCCCGCCGGAAACGAAAAACAAACCCTAACGAAAATTTTAACGGTTTTATGGGCAGTTTCACCAACAAATGGGATAAGAACCGCCGAAAAGACGGGCTGCGGGCGGCAAACGGCGAAAAGAACAATTGTGCGCCGGGTGCGAACAACAGTTTTGTGTTGCAAAGGCGGTTTTTTGTGGGTATAATCAGCTTGTAAGTGGTGAAAAGTGGGTAGAAGTGGAGTATCTACCCTGCTTTGTCATCTATCACGCCGGAAAGGGGGAACGATCCGAGATGCTGATGGGACAATATGAGCATAGCATTGACCCGAAAAACCGGATCAATTTCCCCGCCAAGTTCCGGGATCAACTGGGCGAAAGCTTTATCCTTACGGTAGGGCTGGATGAATGCGTGGCGGTGTATTCCGCCGGGGAATGGGACAAGCTGGAGCAGAAGATCAACCAGCTGCCCATGAGCCGGGGCCGCAGCATCAAGCGGTATTTTTTCAGCAACGCCGTAACGGTGGAGCCGGACAAGCAGGGACGCATCCTGCTGCCGCCCCACCTGCGGGAATATGCCCATCTGGAAAAGGACGTCATCGTGACGGGGGCTTCCGACCACGCCGAAATATGGGATGTGGAACGCTGGCAGAGCTATATCGGGCACCTGACCAGCGAAAGCGTGGCCGAGGAGCTGGACTCCCTGGACTTTTAAGGGGAGGGAACGATGGAATTTTCGCATTATTCGGTGATGCTGCCCCAGTGCATGGAGGGGCTGCATATCAAGCCGGACGGCACCTATATAGACGGAACAGCGGGCGGCGCGGGCCATTCTAAAGCCATCGCCGAACAGCTGACCACCGGACGCCTTTTGAGCTTTGACCGGGACCCCGATGCGGTGGCGGAAGCCGCCAAACGGCTGGCACCCTACCCATCGGCCGAGGTGATCCACAGCGAATTCGCACGCATCCCCGAGGTGCTGGCCGAAAAGGGCATCCCCGGGGCGGACGGCATCCTGCTGGATCTGGGGGTGTCCTCCTATCAGCTGGATAACCCGGAACGGGGCTTTGCGTACAGCGTGGATGCCCCCCTGGATATGCGGATGAGCCGGGAGGGCATGACCGCCGCCGAGCTTCTGAACAGCTACGATACCGACGCCATGGCCCGCATCTTCCGGGAATTTGGCGAAGAACGGTTCGCCTATCCCATCGCCAAAAAAATAGCCGCCCAAAGGGAGAAAGAACCCTTTACCCATACCGGCCAGCTGGTCGATCTCATCTATGCGACCATCCCGGCCGCTGCCCGCCGTGAGGGCGGACACCCCGCCAAGCGGGTCTTTCAGGCGCTGCGTATCGCCGTCAACAGCGAGCTGGATCAGCTTTCGCAATGCCTGGATACCGCATTTGACTGCCTGAACCCCGGCGGACGGTTCGTCATCCTGACCTTCCATTCGCTGGAGGACCGGATGGTGAAGCAAAAGTTTGCCGCCTACTGTCAGGGCTGCACCTGCCCGCCGGATTTCCCGGTGTGCGTGTGCGGAAAGCAGCCGCGGGCAAGGCTCATCAACCGCAAGCCGATCGAGGCGGACGCCGAGGAGCTGGCACAGAACAGCCGAAGCAAATCCGCCAAATTAAGGATACTGGAAAAACTGTAACCACGGCGCTGCCGACCCGCGCCGGAGGAAAAAGGAAAGGAGAGGCGGCAGATGAATTCCCGCTGGAACAGCACCGAAGCATATGACCTTTCGCTGTATGAAGTACCGGTACAGCCGGTAAAGCGGCCGCAGCCCGCCCCTGCGGCCAAGACCTCCCGTGCCGCCGCCAAAAAGGCGATGCAGAAAACCGCCCTGCGCCGGCTGACCGTCTGCGCCGTGCTGGTGGTGGTATTCCTTGCGCTGGTGCTTTACCAGAATGTTTCCACCATAGAGCTGGGCAACGAGATACAGACCCAGAACGACCTGTACGCCGCCCTGCAAAATGAGCATAGCTATCTGACCGGCAAGCTGACCGCCAAGACCGTGCAGGAGGTGGACAGCTACGCCGCCGCAAGGGGGCTGTGCAAGATGCAGGATTATCAGGTGAGCTACATACGGCTCAATGATACCGATGTAGCGGTGCGCACCGAGGCGGCTCCCTCCGGTTCGGTGCTGGAGAGCCTGATGAACGGCATGGATACCGCACTGGAATACCTGCGGATCAAATAAAATAGACTGTAACGGCGGTGCAGAAACCAAGAGGTAAGATATTGTCTTACCTCTTTCGCCACATTTTACGGGGGAACGACAAATTCCCCGATTTTCCTCATTTTAGCCGAAAGGAGCCTGGTTATGGCCTCTGTTCCCAATAAAAAAATGCGCGGCCGGGCTGTTTTCATCGCGGCGATACTGACCCTGCTAGGCTTCGGCCTGGTCATTTTCCAGCTGTACCGGGTGCAGCTGGTGGAGGGCGAGGCCTATAAGCAGGAGGCCATGAGCCGTCAGCTGCGGGCAACCACCATCAGCGCCAACCGGGGGGCCATCTATTCCTCCGACGGGCAGGTGCTGGCGGCCTCCGCAACCTCATGGCGGGTGGTTTTCTCCCCGGCGGGTATCACCGCGGAGGAGGCGGAGCTGCTAGCCGACGGCATGAGCGAGATCCTGGGGACGGACCGGGCGTTCATCCTGGAAAGGGCGCAGAACAAAAAGAGCTTTTATCAGGTCATCAAGACCCGTGTGGATAAGGAAAGCGCCGATGCGGCGTATCAGTTCGCGCTGGATAACAAGATAGACGGCGTGACGCTGCTGCCCGATTCCACCCGTTACTACCCCTACGGCACCATGGCCTCCACCGTTCTGGGCTTTGTGAATGCCGATAACGAGGGCGCCTACGGGCTGGAGGCCTACTACAACAGCACATTAAGCGGGACCCCCGGCAAAATAGTGACCGCCAAAAACGCCTGGGGCACCGATATGCCCTACACCTATCAGGACATCACCAGCGCCGAGGACGGCAACAGCCTGGTGCTGACCCTGGACAGCAATATTCAGTCGGTGATAGAAAAGCACCTGGCCACCGCCCTGACCGAGCACGCCGTGCAGAACCGGGCGACGGTCATCGTGCAGGATGTGACCACCGGGGCGATCCTGGGCATGACCACCATGCCGGACTATGACCCCAATAATCCGCAGGCCATCGTTTCGGAGATCTCGCTGCAAAAGCTGGCGCAGTACGAAAAGGGCAGCGACGAGTATAAAAAGGCCTTTGCCCACGAGCAGCAGGTGCAGTGGAGCAACAAGGCCGTGAACGAGGCCTACGAGCCCGGCTCGGTGTTTAAGGTCATCACCACCGCAACGGCGCTGGAGACCGGGGCGGTGACGATGAATTCCGGCTTTAACTGCACCGGCAGCTATGTGGTGGGCGGCATCACCAAGCACTGCTGGAAGCACGCCGGGCACGGCGCACAGACGCTGGCGCAGGCCATCCAGAACAGCTGCAACCCCGCCTATATGCAGATCGGCCAGCGGATCGGCGGCACCGATTTTTATAATTTCTTCCGGGCCTTCGGGCTCACCGACCCCACCGGTATCGACCTGCCGGGTGAGGAAAGCGGATATTTTTACAGCGAGGCACAGCTCAATTCCACGCAGGGCAACCTGGAAACGGCGGCCTTCGGCCAAAGCTTCAAGGTGACGCCCATTCAGCTCATCACCGCTATTTCGGCGGCGGTGAACGGCGGCTACCTGTATGAGCCCTACGTGGTGGATAAGATACTGGACTGCGAGGGCAACGTGGTTTCGGTCACCGAGCCGACGGTGCGCCGTCAGGTCATCAGTGAGGAGACCAGCCGGCAGGTATGCAAGCTGATGGAGGGCGTGGTAACGGCAGGCTCCGGCAAAAATGCCGCCGTACCGGGGTACAGCATCGGCGGAAAGACCGGCACCAGTGAAAAGCTGGATTCCGACCGCGGGTACTACACCTATTCCTTTGCGGGCGTCGCCCCGATGGACGATCCCAAGGTCGCAGTGCTGCTCATCCTGGATGAGCCCTACGAAACCGACCTCTACGGCTCCACCGTAGCGGCGCCGGTGGTGGGGGCCATCCTTTCCGAGATCCTGCCCTACCTGGGCGTGGAAACCAACTTCACCGCCGCCGAGCGTGCAGCCATCAATGCGGAGGTGCCGAACGCGGTAGGCCAAAGCGCCCACATGGGTATGGCGGCCATGACCCAAAAGCAGCTTTCCGCCGTCATTGTGGGCGGGGGAGATACCGTTATCGCACAGGTGCCGGAGGCCGGCGCTGTTATCCGGAAGGGCAGCACCGTCATCCTTTACACCGATCAGGAATCCCGGCAGCAGAAGGTGAAGGTGCCGGATGTGCGGGGCAAGACCGGGCAGGTGGTGAATACCATCCTGGTGAACGCCGGGCTGAACCTTGACGCAGAGGGCATCGGGAAGATCAGCGATACCGCCGTAGCGGTGGAGCAGAGCATCGAGCCGGGCACCGAGGTGCCGAGAGGCACCCTCATCACCGTGAAATTTTCTAACAGCGTAAAACAGGAAGCATCACCATAACATCCCACAGGAGGACACCATGCCGAACCGACCCGACCGGGAGGTTCAATGCGAAGGACTGCTGCAAGCGCTGCCGCCGGAGACGGAACCCGTCTGCGACAGCCGCGGGGACGTAAAGAATAAGATTTTTGTCTGCATCAGGGGGGCGCACCATGACGGCCACGCCGATGCCGCCGAGGTACTGCGGCGGGGCGCTGCCGCCATAGTGACCCAAAGAAAAACGGGACTGCCGCGGGAGATCACCGTGCCGGATACCCGGCTGGCGATGGCGCTGCTTTCTGCCCGCTACTGGGGCAACCCGGCCGGGGAACTGCGGCTCATCGGCATCACCGGCACCAACGGCAAAACCACCACCGCCCATCTTTTATGCCACCTGCTGCACAGCGCCGGGATAAAAACCGGGCGCATCGGCACCGACGGCATGGCGTGGGGCGAAAAACACCTGCCCAACCCCTACACCACGCCCCCGCCCGCCATTTTGCACCGCACCCTGCGGCAGATGGCCGGGGACGGCATCACGGCGGTGGTGATGGAGGTGAGCAGCCAGGCGCTGGTGCAGCAAAGAACGGCAGGGCTGACCTTTGAAGCCGCCGTATTTACCAATCTTTCGCCGGAGCATCTGGATTATCATGGGGATATCGAACGGTATTTTGCCGCCAAGGCGATGCTGTTTACCCAATGCCGCCGGGCGGTCATCCACACCGGCGACCCCTACGGCAGACGGCTGGCGGAGCAGGTGACCGTTCCGGTGACGCCCTATCACCTGCCGTGGCGGTACCGCTGCGAGGCAGGGAGAAGCATTTTGCCGTGGCGGGGCGGGCAGCTGGTCATCCCGCTGACGGGAGAAGTCTTTCTGCCGGATGCTTTGGCGGCGGCGGAAACGGCGGTGGCGATGGGGGTTTCCCCCGGGCAGGTCATGGCGGCCATGCCCCACGCTCCGTCCATCCCCGGCCGGGCCGAGCTGCTGTGGCAGGGGCAGGGACGGACGATTATGCGGGACTACGCCCACACCCCCGATGCGCTGGAGCGGATGCTGCGCAGTCTGCGGCGGGTGCATGGCGGCAGGCTGCTGGTGCTGTTTGGCTGCGGCGGCTGCCGTGACCGGAAAAAGCGCCCGATGATGGCCGGGGCCGCTGCCCGCTGGGCGGATGGTATCGTCATCACCGATGACAACCCTAGAACCGAGCCCCCGGAGGAGATCCGGCGGGAGATCATAAGGGGGCTGCCGAAAAACGCCCGCTGGCGGGAGATCCCCGACCGGCGGCAGGCGATGGAGCAGACCATTGCCGTGATGCGGCAGGGCGACCTGCTGCTTCTGGCCGGAAAGGGCCACGAGGACTATCAGATCATCATGGAAAAAACCGTTCCCTTTGATGAAAAGGAGATCGTTACGGAGATACTGAAAAGCGGGAGGATCCCATGGAAAAACTGTCATTGCGAGAAATAGCCGCAGCGCTGGGCTGCCCCCTGCCGCCGGAGGCCGGGATCACCCGGGTGATCACCGACAGCCGGGAGGCGGGCGAGGGAGCACTGTTTATCGCCCTGCCCGGGGAACGGGTGGACGGACATGACTACATCAATAGGGCGCTGGCGGCGGGTGCCGCGGCGGCCGTGGCGGAGCATGACGGCGACTATACCCCGGCCGAACGGGTGATGCGGGTCAAAAGCAGCCTGCGGGCGCTTTTGGAAATTTCCGCCCTGTACCGCAGCAAAATGCCGGCCAGGGTGATCGGCATAACCGGCAGCGTGGGCAAGACCACCACCAAGGAAATGGTGGCGGCGGTCATGGCGTCTGCGTTTCGCATCATCAAAACCGAGGGCAACCAGAATAACGAGATCGGTGCGCCCAAAACGCTGATGAGCATCACCCCCGAGACCGAGGTGGCGGTGGTGGAAATGGGCATGAGCGCCCCGAATGAAATAAAGGACCTGTGCTACGCCGCAAGGCCGATGATGGGCATCATCACCAATATCGGGGTTTCGCACATCGAACGGCTGGGCAGCCGGGAAAATATACTGAAGGCCAAGCTGGAGCTGGCCGACGCCCTGCCGGACGGGGCAACGCTGCTGCTTTGTGATGACAATGACCTGCTGAAAACGGTTGACATCCCCCGGCTGCGTGTAGTACGCTATGGACTGCACAGCAACCGTGCCGATATCCGTGCGACCATCGTGAGCGCCACACCGCTTTCCACCAACTTTATGCTGCACGCCGAGGGGCAGAGCCTCCGGGCGACCATCCCCGGAACGGGGGAGCATCTGGTGCAGAACGCGCTTGCGGCGTTCGGGGCGGGACGGGCGATGGGCATCCCCGCCGAGACCGCCATAAAGGCGCTGGGCGGCTACACCCCCAGCGGCCGGCGTCAGAAGATGGTGGAGCATGAGGGCGTCACCATGGTGGAGGACTGCTACAATGCCAGCCCCGATTCGATGCGGGCGGCCATCAAAACACTGGGACAGTTCCCGTGCAGCGGCCGGCGCATCTTTGTGGCGGCGGATATGCTGGAGCTGGGCGACATCGCCGAGGAGAGCCACCGGGAGATCGGCACGCTGTGTGCGGCGGAGGGGATCGACCTTTTGCTGACATGGGGCGAATGGGCGGCATATGCCACCCGCAGCGCCCGGGCCGCCGGGATGGAGAGCATCCACTTTGAGAAAAAGGAAGATTTGACCCGGTATCTCATTGCCGGCGCACGCCGGGGCGATGTGATATGGTGCAAGGCCAGCCACGGCATGGCACTGGAGGAGGTCATCTCCGCATTTTACCGGGAATTTCACCCATAATATCACCGAAAAGGGAAGTGCAACATGAATATTACCGCTGTAATAGCAGCCATACTGATGGCGAGCATAATCACTGCCGTAGGCGGCTTTTGGCTGCTGCCGATGCTGCGACGGCTGCATTTCGGGCAGACGATCCTGGAGATAGGCCCCAAGTGGCATCAGGGCAAGCAGGGCACCCCCACCATGGGCGGGCTGATGTTCATCATCGGTATCCCCATTGCCGTGGTGGTGGGCTACCTGTTCCTGCACGCCCAAACGGTAGGCGACCCTATGTCCGGCATCATGCGGGCAAGGATGTTCTACGGGCTGGTGCTGGCGCTTTTGTTCGGGGCCATCGGCTTTCTGGATGACTATATGAAGGTCGTGAAAAAGCAGAACGAGGGCCTGACCGAAAAACAGAAGATGGCGCTGCAGATTCTATTTGGTGCGGTGTACCTGCTGCTTCTGCACGTCAGCGGAACGCAGTCCACATGGGTCACCATCCCCTTTATCGGCACCTATAATTTCGGCATCTTCTATTATGTATTTGCAATGTTCGCCATCATCGCCCTTTCCAATGCCGTCAACTTCACCGACGGGCTGGACGGTCTGCTTTCCTCGGTGACGCTGGTGCTTTCCATCGGCTATCTCATCTTCTGCTACCTGCTGGGGCAGGGGGAAATGGGCATCATGGCCGGGGCATTGGCCGGGGGCTGCATCGGCTTCCTCATCTGGAACCACTACCCCGCCAAGGTCTTTATGGGCGATACCGGGTCGCTGTTTATCAGCGGGATGGTCATCGCGCTGGCCTTCGGCACCGGGCTGCCCTTCTTCGTGGTGCTGTTCGGCATCATCTATGTTATCGAGATCGGCTCGGTGGTGCTGCAGCGGTATTACTTTAAGCTCACCCACGGCAAGCGCATCTTTAAGATGAGCCCCATCCACCACCACTTTGAGATGAGCGGCTATACCGAAACGCAGATCGTTGCGATGTTTGCCGTTATTACCGCCATCGGGAGCGCACTGGGTATTCTGGCGCTCAAGTTCATTTAACCTTACCAAAAAAGAGAGGAGGCGAGGGAGCCTTGGCCGAAAAAAAGCGTGCCGCACGCAAAAAAACGCAGGAGGGCTTCTTCCGCCGCCTGTTCCCCCGATATGAGAATACCAGCGTTGACCTCACCTTCCTGGTGATGGTCATCCTGCTTTTGGTATTCGGCCTTGTGATGATGTTTTCCGCCAGCTATGCCCAGGGGTATTACCGGGAGGGCAACAGCTACCACTACATTGTACGGCAGCTGGCGTGGGCGGCGCTGGGGCTTTTGGCCATGTTCCTCTTTTCCCGCATGGACTACCATGTGTGGCGAAAGCTGGCGCTCGCTTCCTTCCCCGTGGTGGCCGGGCTTTTGATCGCCTGCTTTTTCATGCCGCCGGTCAATGAGGCCCGCCGCTGGATCTTCATCGGGAATTTTCAGTTTCAGCCCTCGGAGCTGGCCAAATTTTCACTGGTGCTGCTGTTTGCCCACTTTTTAACCGCCAACGAAAAGCGGATGGGCAGGTTCAAATACGGGGTGCTGCCCTTCGGGGCGATCCTGCTGGTCTATGTGGGACTGGTGGTATTCGAGCCGCATCTTTCCGCCGCCATCCTGCTGGCGCTGATGGGCGTGATCATGCTCATTGTCGGCGGGCTGCCGGGCAAGTGGATCGCCGCCGGCGGGGGGCTCATCGCCGCCGGGGTGGGGTTGATCGCAGCGGTACCCATGCTGCGGGAGCGCTTCATGGAGCGCTTTACCATCTGGCAGAACCCCGAATCCGACCCGCTGGGCAAGGGCTATCAGATTTTACAGTCGCTGTATGCCATCGGCTCCGGCGGCCTGATGGGCACCGGCATCGGCAATTCCCGCCAAAAGTACCTGTTCCTGCCCGAACCGCAGAACGACTACGTTTTTTCGGTGGTGTGCGAGGAGCTGGGCTTTGTGGGGGCGCTGGTCGTCATCCTGCTGTTTGCCCTTCTCATCTGGCGGGGCTTTGCCATCGTCATCAAGGCGCGGGACCGCTTCGGCGCCATGCTGGTGACCGGGTTCATCGCACAGGTGGGGGTGCAGGCCATCCTCAATATGGCGGTCGTCACCAATGCGCTGCCATCCACCGGCATCAGCCTGCCGTTCTTTTCCTACGGCGGCACGGCGCTTGCCATCCTGCTGGGAGAGATGGGCATCGTCCTATCGGTCTCCCGCCAATCGACGGTAGAAAAGGAGTAGTATCTTTATGAAGGTTCTGTTTGCCTGCGGCGGTACCGCCGGGCATATCAATCCCGCACTGGCGGTGGCCACCGAGCTGCGCCGCCGGGTGCCGGACTGCGATATTCTGTTTGTGGGCAACCCCAACGGCATGGAGGCCACCCTGGTGCCGCGGGCGGGCTTTCGGTTCGCACCGTACCGTTCTATGGGTATCCAGCGGCGCCTTACATGGGAAAATGTGAAGCGCAACGCCAAAAGCGTCTGCCTTTTATTGACCGCCCGCAGCCGTGCCGAAAAGCTGCTGCGGGATTTTGCCCCCGATGTGGTGATGGGAACCGGCAGTTATATTTCGGCGCCCGTTTTATCGGCGGCAGCGGCCCTGCACATCCCCTGCATGACCCACGAGGCCAATGCGCTGCCCGGTGTTTCCAACCGCATGGTGGCGCAAAAGGTGGATAAATTCCTGCTGGCGGTGCCGGAGGCCGAAAAGCACCTGCCCCCCCGCCCCGACTATATCGTCACCGGCAATCCCGTCCGCCCGGAGATCCTTTCCGCCGACCGGGAGACCGCCCGCACCCGTTTGGGGGTCCGGCCGGGACAGCTGTGCCTTTTGTCCTTCGGGGGCAGTCTGGGCGCGCAAACCGTCAATGAGGCGATAGCCGATGTGATGGCCTGGCACGTGCCGGCGGGAAAGCTGCATCACATCCACGCCACCGGGCAGTACGGGGTGGAGCTCCTGCCGCGGCTGCTGCGGGAAAAGGGCGTCGCCTTTGAAAATAATCCCAACCTTGACATCCGGGAATACATACACGATATGCCCGATTGCCTTGCCGCCGCCGATCTGGTGATTGCCCGTGCGGGTGCCATGACGCTGGCGGAGCTGACCGCATTGGGACGGGCTTCGGTGCTGATCCCCTCGCCCAATGTGGCGGAAAACCACCAGTACCACAATGCCATGGTGCTGGAAAACCATCACGCCGCCGTGGTGATAGAGGAAAAGGACCTGACCGGCGAAAAGCTGGCGGCGGTGGTGCGGGAGCTGACCGCCGACCCCGAAAAGCTGCGGCAGCTGGGCCTTGCGGCCAAGGCGCTGGGCACCCCCGATGCCTGCGGGCGCATTACCGATGAGCTGCTGAAGCTGTACGAAGCCCGCAAAAAATAAGCAAAATCCCCTGTCCTTTCACCCTTTTTCCCGCCGTAACATAGAATACCCCCGAACGCCTGCGGGCGAAGGAAAGGGGGAGCGATGCCGTTTATGCGCGGATTACGGATCGTGGGAGGGAACCGGCTGGTGGGCAGTGTGACGGCGCACGGCGCCAAAAATGCGGTGCTGCCCATATTGGCGGCGACGGTGCTGTGCCATGGCGCCGAAATAAAAAACTGTCCCGATTTAAGCGATGTGGCAGTCAGCTGTCACATCCTGCGGCACCTGGGCTATGCGGTGGGGCGGCAGGGGGATACCCTGACGCTGCACCGGGAGGAAAACGGCTGCCGGGATGTCCCCCCGGAATGGATGCGGGCCATGCGCTCCTCCATCCTGTTTTTGGGCGGGATGCTGGCACGGTGCGGGGGCGTTTCGCTCTGTCCGCCCGGCGGGTGTGCCCTGGGCGGCAGACCCATCGACCTGCACCTTTCCGCCCTGCGGCAGATGGGGGCGGTCATCACCGAGGAGGGGGACACCCTGCGCTGCACCGCCCCCAGCGGTCTGCACGGGGCGGCGGTCAAGCTGCCCTATCCCAGCGTGGGCGCCACCGAAAACCTGCTCATCGCAGCGGCGGGTACCCCGGCCGAAACCGCAATCACCGGTGCGGCCGCCGAGCCGGAGATCACCGACCTGATCCGGTTTTTGCGGGGCTGCGGCGTCACCATCGAAGCATCCCCCGGAGCCATACTGGTGCAGGGGAGGGACACCCTTTCCGGCTGCACCCATACCGTCCTGCCCGACCGCATCGAGGCTGCGACCTACCTTGCGGCGGGTGCTGTTACCGGCGGGGCCGTCACCGTAAAATGCGACCCCGGCCATCTGGCGGCGCCCATTGCGGTGCTGCGGCGCATGGGGTGTAAAATAAAGATCACCGGGGACAGCGTTGCCCTTACCGCCCCGGAGAAGCTTTGTGGGGCGGGCAGCATCGTTACGCTGCCGTACCCCGGCTTTCCCACCGATCTGCAGGCTGTTTTTATGGCGGCGGCTGCCGGGGCAAAGGGCTATACCGCCTTTACCGAAACGGTATTCCCCCGCCGCTGGGCGCACGTGGAGGAGCTGCGGCGTATGGGGGCGGATATCACCGTGGCGGGCAGCCATGCCATGCTGCGGGGCGCAGCCCTTACCGGCACGGCACTGACCTGCACCGACCTGCGCGCAGGCGCTGCGGTGGTGCTGGCGGCGCTGGCCGCAAGGGGAGAAAGCACCGTCACCGGTCTTTCCCACATCGAGCGCGGCTATGCCGAATTTGTCCTCACCCTGCGCCATCTGGGCGCCGAGATCACCATAGCGGAGATATAACCGAAAGGAAGGAGAAAAGCCCATGACTGCCGGACCCACCCGCAAACAAAAGCAAAAGCGCCGCCGTCGTGCGGTCTTTCTGCTGCTGCTGGCGGCGGTTTTGTGCGGCGTGGGCTTTTACTGCGCCTGCGTATTCTGCCGTGCCTCCCACATTGAAGTGACCGGCAGCACCCGCTACACCGCCGAGGACATCATCGAGGCCGCCGGGATAGGGGAGGAGCAGAACCTTTTCACCGTTTCCCAAAAGGCGCTGAACCAAAAGATCACCGCCCTTTGTCCCTACATCGAAAGCGTGACGCTGCACCGCCGCCTGCCCGATACGTTGACGCTGGAGCTGCACGAATTCGGGACTGTCTATGCCTGCATCGGCAGCATGGGGCGGGTCACGGCACTTTCGGCCGAGGGCAAGGTGCTGGAGCAGTGCGCCGCCCTGCCGGAGTACACCTGCCTTTTGCTGGGCGCGGATTTTTCCGACTGCCCGGCGGGGGAGATGCTGCCCGAAAGCTGGCAAAAGACCCTTTCCGGTATCGATAAGGTGCGTGCGGCGCTGGAGCAGGCCGGAATGCTTTCCGAGGTGGGCTATCTTGACCTTTCCGAGGAGCAGAGCTACCGGGCCGTCTACCTGGACCGCATCCAGCTGCGGCTGGGCAGCGAATATGACCTTTCCGCCAAGCTGCTCACCGCCCGCAAGGTCATCGAGGACGAGCTGCCCGCCGATTTTACCGGTTATGTGGATGTTTCGGTCAGCGGACGGGCCTATACCCGCCGGCTTGCCCTCACCGAGGTGGTCGATGCACAATATCTTGCGATTTTGGGTGGAAAAGAGTAGCAGTTATTGTGCATTTGGGTTGCATTTCACGCCCGTTTCTGTTATGATACAAGAGGAGAAAACTACGAAACAGGAGGCAATAGTGCTGATGATGAATATCGAGCTGGATAACGATTACGAAAAGATGGCTGCCATCAAGGTGCTGGGTGTCGGCGGCGGCGGCGGGAACGCCGTAAACCGCATGATCCAATCCGGCATGAGCAGCGTGGAATTTATCTCGGTCAATACCGATAATCAGTCCCTGCGATTTTCCAATGCCTCTTATAAGCTGCACATCGGCGATAAGCTGACCCGCGGGCAGGGTGCCGGCGGCGACCCCGTAAAGGGCGAAAAGGCAGCGGAGGAAAGCGAAGACGAGATCACCTCGGTGCTGCGCGGCGCCGATATGGTATATATCACCGCAGGCATGGGCGGCGGCACCGGCACCGGTGCGGCTCCCGTTATTGCCCGCATCGCCCACGATATGGGCATTCTGACCGTCGGTGTGGTCACCAAGCCCTTTTCCTTCGAGGGCAAGCGCCGCATGGATCAGGCCACGGCCGGCATCGAGCGGCTGAAGGAGCACGTGGATGCCCTGCTGGTCATCCCCAATGAGCGCCTTCGCAGCATTTCGCAGGAAAAGATCACCCTTGCCAATGCCTTTGCCAAGGCCGATGAGGTGCTGCTGCAGGCGGTGCAAAGCATCTCCGACCTCATCAATATCCCCGGTATCATCAATCTGGACTTCGCCGATGTCACCTCCATCATGAAGGACGCCGGCTATGCCCATATGGGTCTGGGCGCCGCCAGCGGCCCCAATAAGGCCGAGGAGGCTGCCCGGATGGCCATCGCCTCCCCGCTTCTGGAAACCTCCATCAACGGGGCCCGCGGCGTGATCGTCAACTTCCTTGTTCCGCCCGATGTGGACCTGGAGGACATCACCAACGCTTCGCAGATGATCCACGATGCCGCCCATCCCGATGTCAACCTCATCTGGGGCGTCGCCTTTGATGAAAGCCTGGAGGACGAGCTTCGCATCGTCGTCATCGCCACCAATTTCGATCATGAGTCCGGCTTCCGCATCCCCACCCCGCCGGTGGATACCGAGGTGGCGGAGGACAAGATTACCGAGGTGGAGCCGCAGACCGAGCAGGAGCCCGCCAACGATGACCTTGATATCAGCGCCCTCATCGATATGCTCAACCACGATCGGGACAAGCGCTCTTAAACCCCCGTAAAAATAACCCCCTGTCGCTTCGGCAGGGGGTTTCCTGTAAAAAGAGACCCCGCAGGGTCTCTTTCTTTATGCGGTTATTCCACCGTCACGCTCTTGGCAAGGTTGCGGGGCTTATCCACATCGCAGCCGCGGGCATTGGCCGCCCCCAGTGCGATGAGCTGCAGCGTCACCACCAGCAAAAGCGGCACATATTCATCCTCCACCGCAGGCAGCCGGATGATCTCATCATAGCTTTCCGGGTCGATCTCCAGCCCCTCCAGCGTGATGAGCAGCACGTGGGCGCCGCGCGCCTTTACCTCCTTCACGTTGCTGATCATCTTCCCAAGCGTTTTGCGCTGGGTCGCCAGGGCAATGACCGGGGTGCCATCGGTGATGAGCGAAATGGTACCGTGCTTCAGCTCTCCGGCGGCGTAGGCCTCGCTGTGGATATAGCTGATCTCCTTGAGCTTGAGCGAGCCCTCCATCGCCAGCGAATAATCCAGCCCCCGCCCGATGTAGAAAAGATGCTCGGTGTTTTTAAGCTCCCCGGCATACCGGAAGAATTCCGGCTCCATCGCCAGCACGTGCGGCAGGTAGCTGATGGCATTGAGGAGCCCCAGCAGCTGCGCCCGGCACCAGTCCATCGGTGCGCCCTGGTCCGCCGCAATGCGAAAGCCCAGAAGATACATCATCGCCACCTGCACCGAATAGGCCTTGGTGCTTGCCACGGCGATCTCCGGCCCGGCGTAGGTATACAGGCAGTAGTCGGCCTCCCGTGCGATGGAGGACCCCACCACATTGACGATGCCGATGACGGGGATATTGTTTTCCTTGAAGAGCCGCAGCGCCGCCAGCGTATCGGCGGTCTCACCGCTTTGGCTTACCACCACGGCGGCACAGCCCGGGGTGAACAGGGGATCACGGTAGCGCAGCTCACTGGCCACCTCCACCTCCACCGGCAGCCGTGCCAGCTTTTCGATGATGGCCTTGCCCACCATACCGCTGTACATGGCGGTGCCACAGGCGGAGATATACAGCTTGGTCACGTTTTTGAAGAAGCCGTCCGGCAGGCCGTCCCCCTCAAAGCTCACAAAGCCGTCCCGGATGCGCCCGTCGATGGTATCGGCCAGGGCCCGGGGCTGCTCGTGGATCTCCTTTTGCATAAAGCAGGGGTAGCCGCCCTTTTGCGCCTGCTCCACCGACCAGTTGGCGGTTTTCATTTCCTTTCGGATGGGACGCCCGTCCGGGGCATAGAAGCGCAGCTCTCCCCGGTGCGCCGTCACCACTTCCTCCTCCTCCAGCAGGTAGTACTGCCGGGTGTATTCGATGATGGCGGGCACATCGGAGGCCACATAGCAGCCCTTATCATCCTGTGCGGCGATCAGCGGGCTGCCCCGCCGGATACCGTAAACGGTGTCCTCCTCGCCCTCCAGCAGCATACAAAAGCCGTAGGCGCCCTCCATCTCCGCCGTAGCGGCGTGAATGGCGGCAATGGGGTCATCCTGCTGCTTCATGTGGTGATCCAGCAGTGCTGCGGCGATCTCGGTATCGGTCTGGGTCAGGAAGTGATACCCCTCCGCCTCCAGTCGTTCCCGCAGCGCCCGGTAGTTTTCTATAATGCCGTTATGCACCAAGGTCACCCGCCCCTGCCGGTGGGGGTGGGCGTTTACGTCATTGGGGACGCCGTGGGTGGCCCAGCGGGTATGCCCTATGCCGCAATGGCTGGTAAGTCCCCGGTCGCCGCAGGCCGCCCGCAGGTTGGAAAGCCGGCCCGCCGCCTTGATGATCTCTATTTTACCGCCGTCCCACAGGGCAAGCCCGGCGCTGTCGTAGCCCCGGTATTCCAGATTTTCCAGCCCGTGCAGCAGCTTTTCCCGGGCGTAATCCGCCCCCGAATACCCGATAATTCCACACATAAATAAATGGCTCCTTTCCCACAGAACCGTTCCTGCGGGAGAGAAACCCCATGTAAATCTTCATTTCCCCTATGGCACGGCAGACCGGTACACAGGCTGCACCGGCGGGATAACGAAAACCGAAGGGGGAAGCGGGGGCTTCTCTCCATGCGGCCGCAGGGGCATACCACCCCGGCGGGAGAGCTGTTCTGTTCGCTATCCATGGCCGGTTCTTTGTTGCACGGTCGCCCGTGTTTTTGCACCGGCCTGCGCTGTGGCAGCAGCGGGAGGGCATCCGCCGAATTTTCGATACTCCCTCCACCTCGTCATCCGCCCGCGGGAAAAAAGGGCGGTACTGGCGCTTTGTCCACCTGTATTATACCAAAATGCGCCCCCCTTGTAAAGAAAAAAGAGGGAAGAACCGCTGTCCTCCCTCCATCCTATGCTCCCGCCCGCCGGGATATACAAGGCCTCGTTTTTTCTCCGGCTGCACCAAAGGTCGGCCTATCGGGGAAATGCCCTGCGGGGGCATCCCTCATGCCGGGATGTGCGGGGTGGCGGCCTGCTCCGCCTCCGCCTGCGCCAGATGGGTCTGGTAGCGGTCCAGAATGGCCTCCTCCAGCGTATGGCGGGCTTCGGGGGTGATGGGGTGGGCGATATCCCGGAACGTCCCGTTTTCATCCTTGCGGCTGGGCATGGCCACAAACAGCCGTTCCGGCCCCTCTATGACCTTGATATCGTGGACGGCAAGGTCGCCGTCGATCGTGACGGAAACCAGCGCCTTCAGCCGGGCGTCCTCGTAAATTTTGCGAATGCGGATATCGGTGATGTTCATGCCTGTTTCTCCTTTCGGGTGCTTGGGTTTTTGTTTCGGCCGGATGGGCTTACCGTTAGCCTTGGTTCGGGGCGGGAAAAATATGCACCCATCCCCGCATTTTGCGGGAAAATCCCCCGAACTATTGTCAAAACCCCCGCCGATGGGGTATAATATATCGAATATCTTCTAAAGAGGTGGCGTTCACTATGCAAAAACCCATCGAAACGATCCCGCAGGGGGTCCGGCACATCCATTGTATCGGCATCGGCGGCAGCGGTATGTTCCCGCTGGTGCAGATTTTACACGGCCGGGGGTATACCATCACCGGCAGCGATAATAACGAAAGCGACATCGTCGAGCTGGAACGCCAAATGGGCATCGAGGTGACGATGGGGCAGCGCGCCGAAAATATCAGGGGCGCCGATCTCATCCTCTATTCCGCCGCCATTATGGAAACCAACCCCGAACTGATCGCTGCGCGGGAAAGCGGCCTGCCGCTGTGGGAGCGTGCCAAAATGCTGGGCGCTGTTTCCAGCTGGTACAGCAAGGCGCTGGGCGTTTGCGGCACCCACGGCAAAACCACCACCACCGCCATGATCGTGCAGATCCTGTATATGGCGGGGCTGGATCCCTCCGCCGTCATCGGCGGCAAGCTGCGGACCATAGGCGGGTACGGGCGCAGCGGGGCAACGCAGCGCTTTGTGTACGAGGCCTGCGAATTCAAGGATACCTTCCTTTCCACCCACCCTGATATCGCCCTGGTGCTCAATATCGATAACGACCACATGGAATATTTCCACACCGTGGAAAACGCCATGAAAAGCTATACCGAATTTGCCGAAAAGGCGCATACCGTCCTGTATAACGGCAGCGATGAAAAGACCTGCCGGGCCATGGCAGCGGCGGCAGGGGAGGGGAGGAGCTTCCTGACCTTCGGCTGGGAGGAGACCAACGACTACTACCCCGCCAATATCCGCCACCTGGGCGGGCTGGACCGCCGCTTTACCCTGATGTTCCGCGGTAAGCCGCTGACCGAGCTGCACCTGCAAATCCCCGGCGACCATAACATCCTTAATGCCGTGGCCGCCGCCGCAGGCGCCATGCAGCTGGGCGCCACCCCGGAGCAGGCTGCCGCCGGGCTTTCGGCCTTTACCGGGGCGGGCCGCCGCTTTGAGGTGCTGGGCAAGACCCACACCGGTGCTACCGTCGCCGATGACTATGCCCACCACCCCGCCGAGCTGCGTGCCACCCTCACCGCCGCCAAGGAGCTGGACTTTAAGCGGGTGTGGGCGGTATTCCAGCCCTTTACCTTCAGCCGCACCTATATGCTGCTGGATGACTTCGTTTCTGCCCTTTCCATCGCCGACCGTGTGGTGCTTTCGCCCATCATGGGCAGCCGGGAGGTCAATACCTACCACATCACCTCGGAGGATCTGGGCGAAAAGATCCCCGGCTGCGTCTGTCTGCCTTCCTTCCGGGCCATGGCGGATTACGTGAGCGAAAATGCCGAAGCCGGCGACCTTATCCTTACTCTCGGCTGCGGCGACATCTACAAATGCGCCCGCATGATCCTGCACCACGAATGATTTTTTGCAGACTCCCTCATTTGCAGGGGGTCTGCTTTTTGATTCCCTGCACGCCGCAGCAACCCGCGCCGCCCCGCCGCCGCAAAAGCGGCGGGTGCCCCCCTGCGGGGGGCGCCGCGCGCCGTACGGCGCGCGCGGGGCGGCGCGTCCTCTCCCCGCAAGCTGATCCCTCTGCGGGCTCGCTGCGCTCGCCCCGGTACCTCCCCGCAAGCTGATCCCTCTGGGGGCTCGCTGTGCTCGCCCCCGGTACCTCCCCGCAAGCTGATCCCCCTGCGGGCTCGCTGCGCTCGCCCCCTGCCCATTTCCGTTGTGCAAAATAGCCAAAAACAGCAACGAAATTCCGTCACTTCATCAACGCATCCCCAAAATGTGACCGTTTTGTAAAAAAACACTTGCATTACTGCGCCTGCGGTGCTATAAAAGTAGCAACAGAATAAAGCCAATTTGGTAGAGGTTGCGGGCTTCATCAGTAGCCACCCCCACACGGTTCGGGAAACCGGGGGCGCGAAAGGGAAGACCGCCGAAGCGAAAGGCTCCCCCGAGAGCATTTACGCTGGGACGCAGCAGAATATGCTGCGGACTGTCACAGAAACTGTGGAGAGCTATCGGTGGGTCAAAGTGATAATTTTATTATTTCTTGCCATGAGATTTGTTTTCCGCATATCTCATGGCTTTTTTCGTCCATTTTTCAGGAGGTAAATATTATGTTCGGTACATTCTGGGCACTCGTTCCCCCCATCATCGCCATCGCACTGGCCCTCATCACCAAGGAAGTTTACAGCTCCCTCTTTATCGGCGCCGTTGCCGGTGCCCTGTTCTATGCCGGTTTCCATGTGGAGGCGCTCGACTCTCTGCTCAATGACGGCGTAGTGGCCGCCATCAGTGATAATGCCGGTATCTTCATGTTCCTCGTGCTGCTTGGCATCCTCGTCGCCCTGCTCAATAAGGCCGGCGGCTCCGCAGCCTTCGGCGCTTGGGCCAAGGCGCACATCAAGACCCGCGGCGGCGCTATGTTTTCCTCCTTCCTGCTGGGCGTCCTCATCTTTGTGGATGACTACTTCAACTGCCTGACCGTCGGCAGCGTGATGCGCCCCGTCACCGACAGCCACCACGTTTCCCGCGCCAAGCTCGCCTACATCATCGATTCCACCGCCGCCCCCATCTGCATGATCGCCCCCATTTCCTCTTGGGCGGCAGCCGTCTCCGGCGTCGTGGAGGACTACAGCGGCTTTGACCTGTTCATCCGCGCCATCCCCTTCAATTTCTATTCGCTGCTCACCATCGTTATGGTGCTGTTCCTTTGCAAGACCGGTATGGACTACGGCCCCATGCGCCGGCATGAGCTCAACGCCATCCGCAATAACGACCTGTTCACCGAGGGCGAGCAGCCCGAAGCGGTGGAGGAGGTCACCAACCCCCGTGCCCGCGTTATCGATCTGCTGCTGCCCATCATCGTTCTGGTGGTGCTGTGCGTCGGCGGTCTGGTCTACTCCGGCTACCTCAATGGCGCCGATAACTTCATCGATGCCTTTGCCAACTGCGATGCCTTCTTCGGCCTGCCCTGGGGCGCTATTGTGGCGCTGGTCTTTACCGTCATCTATTTTGTTCTCCGCCGGGTCATCTCCTTTAAGGATGCCATGAGCTGCATCCCGCAGGGCTTCTGCGCCATGGTTCCCGCCATCCTCATCCTCACCCTTGCCACCTCCCTCAAGAACATGACCACCCTGTTGGGCGCCAAGGAATTTGTTGCCGGGCTCATGCACAGCGCCTCCAGCAGCCTTTACAGCCTGCTCCCCGCTGTGATCTTCCTCGTAGCCTGCGGTCTGGCGTTTGCCACCGGTACCTCCTGGGGCACCTTCGGCATCCTCATCCCCATCGTCACCGAGGTCTTTAAGGCCGACTTCACCCTGATGATCGTAGGCGTTTCCGCCTGCCTCGCCGGTGCGGTTTTCGGCGATCACGTTTCTCCCATCAGCGATACCACCATCATGGCCTCCGCCGGTGCCCAGTGCAACCACCTCAACCACGTATCGACGCAGTTCCCCTACGCCGCTACCGTTGCCGTTGTTTCCTTCTTCACCTACATCATCGCCGGCTTTATCCCCAATGCCCTCATCGTCCTGCCCATCGGCATCGTGCTTATGCTGGCTGCACTGTTCGTTATCCGTGCCGTCACCAACCGCCACTCCGCAGAGGCTTAAACGCCGATCCCTTCATTTCCCGCCGGCCTCTCCGCACCGTGGAGGGGTCGGCTTCTGCTTCCCCGCACCCCCCTGCAAGCCGCGGCACAGGGCCCGCAGGGCACCCCGGCTCCGCCGGGGCTGCGGGGCGGCCTGCGGCCGCCCCGCTACGGCCGCCTGCGGCGGCCGGCCCTGCGGGCCCTCCCCTTGCAGGCCTGCCGCCCCGATATTTTTCACCGAACCCCCCTGCCGCCGATTGTATTTCCCCGCGGAAGGTGATATAATAATCTACATCTTTTGTTCCACACCCCACAGCAAGGAGGCGCTGATATGCAGCCCATCATCCGTTCCGAAAAATTAGCGCAGGTCCATTCCGATATCCGCGGCCCCGTCTATGTCGAGGCCATGAAAATGATCGGAGAGGGTATCCCCGTCCTGCGGCTCAATACCGGCAACCCCGCCACCTTCGGCTTTACCATGCCGCCCAGCGTGCGGCAGGCGCTCATGGAAAACGCCGAAAAAGCCGTCGGCTACTGCGATTTCCGCGGGATGCCCGCTGCCCGTCAGGCCATCGTCGAATACGAAACCGCCAAGGGCATCGAGGGGCTGACCCCCGATGATATCTTCGTCGGCAACGGCGTCAGCGAAATGGCGCAGTTCGCCATCACCGCCCTGCTCAATTACGGCGATGAGATCCTGCTGCCCAGCCCCAGCTATTCCCTGTGGACCAATGTGACCCTCATCGCCGGGGCAAAGCCGGTTTTCTACACCTGCGATGAGCAGTCCGACTGGTACCCCGATGTGGAGGATATCCGCCGCAAGCTCACCGCCCGCACCCGCGCCATCCTCATCATCAATCCCAATAACCCTACCGGCGCCCTCTATCCGCGGGAGCTGCTGGAGCAGATCGTGGAAATCGCCCGGGAAAAGCAGCTCATCCTCCTTTCGGATGAGATCTACGACCGGCTGGTCATGGACGGAAAAGAGCACATCTCCACCGCCGCCCTCTGCCCGGATCTGCCTGTCCTCACCTTTAACGGCCTTTCCAAAAGCCACATGATCTGCGGGTTCCGCTGCGGCTGGATGGCCGTATCCGGCCCCCGTGCCCTCACCGAGGACTTTGTGGGGGGAATGGTGGCGCTTACCAGTATGCGCCTTTGCGGCAATGCCCTCACCCAGCTGGTCATCCCCGCCGCCCTGCGGGATGAGCAAAGCACCAACGAGCTGCTTCTGCCCGGCGGCAGACTGTACGAGCAGCGGGAAGCGGCGGTAAACGCCCTGCGGCAATTCGATTGCCTTTCGGTCGTCAAAAATTCCGCCGCCTTCTATATCTTCCCCCGCATCGATCTCAAAAAGTGTCCCATCACCGACGATAAAAAATTCGCCATGGACCTTCTGCACCAAAAGCATATCCTGCTGGTGCCGGGCAGCGGCTTCGACTGGCCGCAGCCGGATCACTTCAGGGTCGTCATGCTGCCGGAGGCCGGGGACCTTGCCCGCGCCATGACCGACGTCGGCGAGTTTTTGCAAAGCTACCGCCAGTAAACCGCAAGCCCCGGCACCCACCGGGGCTTTCCACTGCCGCCCGGAGGATTTATGAAAGCCATCTTCATCGATATCGATAACACCCTGCTGGATTTTGACGAGTATGTCCGTACCACCATGGCGGAGGGCTTCGCCCATTTCGGTCTGCCCGCCTACCGCCCGGAAATGTACTATACCTTCACCGCCGAAAATAATAAGCTGTGGCGGCAGATCGAGGAGGGCACCCTTACCTTCGAGGAGCTCCAGAAAATCCGCTGGAGCCGCATTTTTGACGCTCTCGGCATCGCCTTTGACGGCCCCACCTTCGAGCATTACTTCCGCACCGCCATCTACGATAGCGCCATTCCCGTCCCCGGTGCCGTCCCGCTGCTGCAAAGCCTCTCCCGGCACAGCATCCTTTGCGCCGCCAGCAACGGCCCCTATGAACAGCAGCTGCACCGGCTGGAGCTGGGCGGGATGAAGCAGTATTTCACCCACTTTTTCATTTCGCAGCGCATCGGCGCCGCCAAACCCGCCGCCGCCTTCTTTGATACCGCCTTCCGGGAGCTCAATGAAGCCCGCCCCACCCCCATCCTCCCCCGGGAAACGCTTATCATCGGCGACTCTCTCACCTCGGATATCGCCGGCGGCCTGCAGTACGGCATGAAGACCTGCTACTACCGCCGCCCCGGTGCCCCCGCCGCCCCCGCCGGGGTGGACTATACCGTCACCGCCCTTTCCCGGGTCCCCGCCCTGCTGAAGATGGATTGACCCGCCCTTTAACGCCCCCTGCAAGCCGCACAATACGGCCCCGCAGGGCGGCGCTCCGCGCCGTGACGGCCTCCGGCCGTCCCCGTGGCTTCGTCCACGGCCCCTGCGGGGCCTTTCCACGGCCCCTGCGGGGCCTTTCCACGGCCCCTGCGGGGCCTTTCCACGGCCCCTGCGGGGCCTTTCCACGGCCCCGCAGGGCGGCGCTCCGCGCCGTGACGGCCTCCGGCCGTCCCCGTGGCTTCGCCACGGCCCCTGCGGGGCCTCCCCTCCGCATACCCCCTACAAAAAATCCGACCCACGGTTTTTCCGCAGGTCGGATTTTTCTGTTATCCCGGTTTGGTGGGGCGTCCGCCCTCACCCCACCTCAATGGAGTTCAGGATCTTTTCAAACATTTCGCATTGCGTACCGACGCCAAGTCCTATTAGCGGGGTAAGGGTCAGCCGGATCATTTCATCGCCCGTATCAATACAGTAGATCACCTCGTGCATCTTCATCGGCAGGGCGTCGTCCGGCTCCTCCCAGGAGCGATGATAGCTCTTGGCGGCATATCCGCCGAATTCGTGTTCCTCCACCCGGTAGGCATCGCTGTATGTCTCGTCATACGCCGCAAAGGGCGCTGCTTTGTCTGTGATGGATTCCACGGTGGGTACCGTGGCAAGGAATTCTGTTCCGGCTCGTTCGTTCCTCAGGCTGCCGTCCTCGCAGGTCGTCCCCTCCGGCAGCCACAGGCTGATTTTGCCCAATGTCATCTTCTCATATCCAACGGCATTCTCGGTCGTTCCCAGCGGCTTCTCTATCTCCAGTCCGGCAAGGATCTCCTCAAAATCCGTGATGGAAATGACCTCCTCCTGCTCCTTGCTCTGTTCCAGTCGGATCAGATAGCCAATGCCGTCCTCAGCAAAGTAATAAGACCAGGATTGATAGGGAACCCGCCTCGCCTCACTTTCCCCGGGCACAGCTTCCTTCCCCATGTATTCCTCCGTGTAGGTCTGGAACTCCCGTTCTCCCAACCGCTTCGTCTGAATATCATCATGCCTTTGCAGATAGTTGCTCTGTATGCTTTCCGCCGTATCTGCATAAAAGTCGACCAGCAGCCGACCCTCGCAGGTGATACAGCCGTATTCCGCTTCCCAGTCCGCAGGGCACTCCAGAATCAGCCGCTGCTCCTCTCCGTCGGGGTTGACGGTTACTGCCAGCTTTTTCGTTTCCTCGGTGGGCGGAGCAGGGGAGGGCGCCGGTTCTTCACTCGGTTTTGTACAGGCGCACAAGGTCAAAAGCAGCAGCAAAGCCGCCAGTGCAGGTAAAAATCTTCTCATGTTTTCCTCCTGATGCATCTCTGTCGGAACAGGCAAAAAGCAATGGTGTTCCCACCCTTATTATAACGGTAAAAGCTAAAATTTGCAACAGCCTACCCGCCGCAAAAATTCCCCCTCTCATGCGGGAGAGGGAAAATGCATGATAGGATGTCTGTAAAGATGGCACACGGGCAGGACGGTGATTATTTCTCCCACCGCCGGCACAGCGCCTCCACCTCGTCCGCAAAGCGCGCCACATCCTTGTTGGCACCCTGCCGGTAGCCGTTCGCAATGCCGGTAAGACGGTCCAGCGCAGCCAGCAGCCGACGGAACACCTCGCTGATGAAGCCGGGCTTCTTCTCCTTGTCGCGCGGGAAATCCCGACCCTTGGCAAGGCAGGCGCCGTCCAGCAGGCTGTATTCCGATTCAAAAAGCGGCACCTCGGCGGTATAGCCCAGTCCCCGCAGCGTCTCCGCGAAGGAAAGCGCCGCCTCCTCCTCGCCATGCACGATAAAGACCTTTTGCGGCTTTTCCCCCTGCATCTCCAGCCAGTGCTGCAGGCCGTTTTTATCGGCGTGGCTGGACATGTACCGGAAGGAGCAGATCTCTGCCTTTACCGCTATCTTTTCGCCGAACAGCTTGATGGAGGAAAGCCCGTCCAGCAGCAGCCGCCCCATCGTCCCCTCGCTCTGGTATCCCACAAAGATCACCGAGCATTCGGAGCGCCACAGGTTGTGCTTCAGGTGGTGCCGGATGCGCCCGGCCTCACACATACCGCTGGAGGCAATAATGATCTTGGGGGTCGGGTCGCTGTTCAGCGCAATGGATTCATCCACCGTGCGGGAAAGCCGCAGGCCGGGGAAGCTGATGGGCCGAAAGCCCTTTTTCAGGAGCTCCAGCGTCTCCTCATCGGCATAGCCGGTCAGGTCGCCGTCATAGATCTGGGTGGCCTCCAGCGCCAGCGGGCTATCCACGTAAACGCTGAAATTGGGGTTCGTTTTCACCAGTCCCCGCACCTTGATCTCCCGAAGATAGTATAAAAGCTCCTGCGTGCGTCCCACCGCAAAGGACGGGATGATGACATTGCCGCCCCTTGCCAGCGTCCGGTCTATGATCTCGGAAAGGTCCCGCGGCACATCCTCGCCGCTTTCATGCAGGCGGTCGCCGTAGGTGGATTCCATCACCACATAATCGGCGGCAGGCACCGGCTGCGGGTCCCGTATAATGGGCTTGTTCACATTGCCGATATCCCCGGAAAAGATGACGGTGCGGGTCTCCTCCTCCTCGGTCACGGTAAAGCGTATCACCGCCGACCCCAGCAGGTGGCCGGCGTCATACCAGTCCGCCTCCACCCCGGGGAACAGCTCGGTGCGGTCGCCGTAGCTTACCGGCACCAGCAGCTCCAGCGTATCGGCGGCGTCCTGCACGGTGTACAGCGCCTCCACGGCAGGGTCGCCGCTGCGCTTATTCTTTCTCGCCTTCCACTGGGCGTCCGTCTCCTGGATCCGCGCGCTGTCCATCAGCATGATCTTCAAAAGGTCGCAGGTCGCCCGCGTGGCATAGATCGGCCCCTTGTAGCCGTTTTTCACCAGCAGCGGCAGCCGCCCGCTGTGGTCGGTGTGGGCGTGGGTCACACATACCGCATCGATTGCCGTCGCATCAAAGAACAGCTCGTTTTCGTTATACACATCGCCGCCCTGCTGCAGGCCGCAGTCGATGAGGATATTTTTGCCGCAGGCGGTCAAACGGTGGCAGCTGCCGGTCACGACCCGTGCCGCCCCCCAAAAGCTCAATTTCATGGATATGCTTCCCCTTTCGGTTATTCTGTATTTAATATAGCACAGTTTCCCGAAAAAGGAAAGGGGACAGCAGGGGGCAGATGGGCATCTGCACCACTTTTTTTACCCCCTGCAGCCCGCAGAATAAGGCCCCGCAGGGCGGCGCTCCGCGCCGTGACGGCCTCCGGCCGTCCCCGTGGCTTCGCCACGGCCCCTGCGGGGCCCCCTCCCCGGGCCATCCCCCTGCAGTCACTCTCCGGCTTTACTGCTCCATCAGCCCGGTGATGAGCCGACACAGCTCCGCCGGCTCCTCGATCGGTACCCCACCGATGAGACAGCCCTCGGCATACAGCAGCTTGGAGTAATCCGCCAGCTTTTCCTTGTCGGTCACGGCGTATTGCTTCAGCCTGGCGGTCACGGGGTGGTCGGGGTTCAATTCCAGCACCACATCGGCCTTGAAGCGCCCCTCCCGGCCGGGCATGGCGTTGAGGGTCTGCTCCATCTCCATCGAAAGCCCGCCCTCGGTGGAAAGGCAGACCGGGTGGGATTTGAGCTTATCGGTAAAGCGCACGGCATGGACCTTATCCCCCAGCGCCTCCTTCATCGCCGCAAAGAGCTCGGCCGCCGCCTCGTTCTCCTCGGCCAGCGCCTTCTTCTGCTCCTCGGTGGAAAGATCGATCTCATCGGTACGGATGTTGAGGAACTTCTTGCCGTCATAGTCGCGCATCGTCTTTACGGCAAATTCATCCACCTGGCCGACCATATACAGCATCTCGTAGCCGGCTTCCTTGATCTGATCTGCCTGCGGCAGCGCGTCCACCGCCTCTACCGTCTTGCCGCAGCCGTAGTAGATGGCCTCCTGCCCCTCCTTCATCCGGCCGACGTACTCCTTCAAGGTAGTCAGCTTCTTTTCGGTGGAGGAATAGAACAGCAGCAGGTCCTGCAGCGTCTCCTTGTGGGCGCCGTAATCCAGGCACAGGCCGTAGGTCAGCTGCGTGCCGAACTCCTTCCACAACGCCTCGTATTTTTCACGGTCATTTTCCAGCAGCTTTTCCAGCTCGCCCTTGATGCGGCGCTCCAGCGCCCGTTCGATGAGCTGCAGCTGACGGTCATGCTGCAGCATCTCCCGGCTGATGTTGAGGGAAAGATCCTCGCTGTCCACCAGCCCCTTTACAAAGCTGAAATAATCGGGCAGCAGGTCGGCGCACTTTTCCATGATGAGAACGCCGCGGGAATAAAGCTGCAGCCCCTTTTCATAGCCGGTGGTGTAGTAGTTCATCGGGGCGTGTGCCGGGATGAACAGCAGCGCCCGGAAGGTGGCGTTGCCCTCGGTTCTGGTGTGGATGGTCACCGCCGGGTCCTCGTAATCGTAGAACTTGCCCTTGTAGAATTCGTTATACTCCTCCGGGGTGACCTCGCTCTTCTGCTTGCGCCACAGCGGGATCATGCTGTTCAGGGTCGTTTCCTCCCAGACGGTCTCATATTCCGGCTTTTCGGGGGCTTCTTCGCCCTCCGGCACCGCCTTTTGGCGGTACTGCGGCATCATCAGGGTAATGGGATAGCGGATATAGTCGGAATACTTCTTCACCAGCTCGGAAAGGCGGTACTCCTCCAGGAATTCGCTGTATTTTTCATCCTCGGTGTCATCCTTCAGGTGCAGCGTGATGCGGGTCCCCTTCTGCTCCATTTCGCAGGGCTCTATGGTGTAGCCCTCCGCCCCGGAGGACTCCCAGCGGCTGCCGGCGGCCTCATCCCAGGCACGGCTTTCCACCGTTACATGGTCGGCCACCATAAAGGCGGAATAGAATCCCACGCCGAACTGCCCGATGACCTCGACCTCCTCGCCGGTCTCGTTTTCCCGCTTAAAATCCAGGCTGCCGCTTCTGGCTATGGTGCCCAGATTTTTTTCCAGCTCCTCGGCGGTCATGCCGCAGCCGTTATCGGTGATGGAAAGCAGGCGGTTTTCCTTATCCACCGCCAGCGCAATTTTATAATCGCTGCGGGCAAGGGTCACGGTGTCATCGGTCAGCGAACGGAAGTACAGCTTATCGATGGCATCGCTGGCATTGCTCACCAGCTCCCGCAGGAAAATCTCCTTGTGGGTGTAGATGGAATTGATCATCATGTCCAACAGCTTTTTGCTCTCGGCTTTGAACTGCTTCGTTCTCATGGTCACAGGCTCCTTTGTTTTTTGTTTTATCATTCCGCGGCCGCCCCGGCAACCGGATAGATCGGTCTCGGCTGCGTCACCCCTTGTCAGGCGTCAGCCCGCCTCCGCTTCGCTTCACCGGGCGTAAGCCTGCCGGCGGGGTTTCTTGCCGCCCTCCGATCTCTCCGGCCGCCCATGGCGGCCGCTATCCGTTTTTAGTTACATCGCCACCAGCTTCTGGCCGTCGTAGTCCACCGTAATGGCGGTTTCGGGGGCAGGGTCCTCGGCGATGATCCACCGGGCCAGCAGCGTCTCCACCTCGGTCTGGATGAGCCGCTTGAGCGGCCGTGCGCCGTAGATGGGGTCGTAGCCCTTGGCGATGAGGTAATCCTTGGCCGCGTCGGTCAGGGTGACGGTCAGCTGCTTCTGTGCCATCCGCTTCTGCAGGTCGGCCACCAGCAGGTCCACAATGCCGTGAATGTTCTCACGGGTCAGCGGCTTGTAGAATACGATCTCGTCCAGACGGTTGAGGAATTCGGGGCGGAAGCTGCGGCGCAAAAGCTGGGTCACACCGTCCCGCGCCTCCTCACTGATCTCCCCGTTTTCCCCGATGCCCTCCAGAATGAGGTCGGAGCCGAGATTGGAGGTCAGAATGATGATGGTATTTTTGAAATCCACCGTGCGCCCCTGGCTGTCGGTGATCCGACCGTCATCCAGTACCTGAAGCAGCACGTTGAATACATCGGGATGCGCCTTTTCCACCTCATCAAAGAGGACGACGGAATAGGGTCTGCGGCGGACGGCCTCGGTCAGCTGGCCGCCCTCCTCATAGCCGACATATCCGGGAGGCGCGCCGATCAAACGGCTGACCGAATACTTTTCCATGTACTCGCTCATATCGATCCGGACAATGTTATGCTCATCATCGAACAGCGCCTCGGCCAGTGCCTTGGCCAGCTCGGTCTTGCCGACGCCGGTAGGACCGAGGAACAGGAACGAACCGATGGGCCGCTTGGGGTCCCGGATGCCGGCACGGCTGCGCAGAATGGCATCCGAAACCTTGGTCACGGCCTCCTCCTGGCCGATGACCCGCTGATGCAGGATATCCTCCAGATGCAGGAGCTTTTCACGCTCGCCCTCCATCAGCTTGGCCACCGGGATGCCGGTCCAGCGGGCCACGATGCGGGAGATCTCCTCCTCGGTGACCTTATCCCGCAGCAGGGTGTCCTCCTTTTCCTCGGCTTCGCCGGATGCTTCGGCCTCCTCCAGCTCCTTTTGCAGCTGGGGCAGACGGCCGTATTTCAGCTCGGCGGCCTTATTGAGGTCATAGCGGTTCTGCGCCATCTCGATCTCGGCATTGATCTTTTCGATCTCCTGCCGCAGGCTCTGCACCTTGCCGATGGACTGCTTTTCATTTTCCCAGCGGGCCTTCATGCCGTTGAACTGCTCCCGCAGCTCGGCCAGCTCCTTTTGCACCTCCGCCAGATGGGAAAGGGTCAGCTTATCGGTCTCCTTCTTCATGGCGGCTTCCTCGATCTCCAGCTGCATGATGCGGTGCCGCAGCTCATCCATCTCGGTGGGCATCGAATTCATCTCGGTCTTGATGAGAGCACAGGCCTCATCCACCAGGTCGATGGCCTTATCGGGGAGGAAACGGTCGGTGATGTAGCGGTTGGAAAGGGTGGCGGCGGCGATGAGGGCGGCATCCTGAATTTTAACGCCGTGGTAGACCTCATAACGCTCCTTCAGACCACGCAGGATGGCAATGGTATCCTCCACCGTCGGCTCCGCCACCATGACCGGCTGGAACCGGCGCTCCAGGGCGGCATCCTTTTCGATGTACTTGCGGTATTCATTCAGGGTGGTGGCACCGATGCAGTGCAGCTCACCGCGGGCCAGCATCGGCTTTAACAGGTTGCCGGCGTCCATGGCGCCGTCGGTCTTACCGGCCCCGACGATGGTGTGCAGCTCATCGATGAACAGAATGATCTTGCCCTCGCTCTGCTGCACCTCATTGAGGACGGCCTTGAGCCGTTCCTCAAATTCGCCGCGGAATTTGGCGCCGGCCACCAAAGCACCCATATCGAGGGAAAAGAGGGTCTTATCCTTGAGGTTTTCCGGCACATCCCCCGCAACGATCCGCAGGGCCAGCCCTTCGGCGATGGCGGTTTTGCCGACACCGGGTTCACCGATGAGGCAGGGGTTGTTTTTGGTCTTACGGGAAAGGATGCGGATGACATTGCGGATCTCCTCATCCCGCCCGATGACCGGGTCCAGCTTCTGGCTGCGGGCGGCGGCGGTCAGATCGCGGCCGTATTTTTTCAGGACATCGTAGGTGTCCTCCGGGGTATCGGTGGTGACGGAACGGTTGCCCCGTACCTGCCGCAGGGCGGCCATGAATTTTTCCTTGGTGAGCCCCGCTTCCCGGAAAAGCCCGGTAAGGGTGTCATCGGCCTTTTCAAACAGGCCCAGCATCAGGTGCTCCACCGAGGTGTATTCATCGTGCATTTCCCCGGCAATTTTTTCGGCTTCGTTAAGAGCCTGCTCCAGCTCCCGGGAAAGGTACATCTGCCCGGCACCGGAGCCGGAAACCTGCGGCAGCCGTTCCACGGCGGCGGTCAGCTTTTGCCGCAGGGCGGCGGGGTCAATGCCGATCTTCTGCATCAGCTGCGGGATGAGCCCCTCCTTTTGCTCCAGCAGGCACAGCAGCAGGTGCTCCTGCCGGATCTGCTGATTCTGACGCTCTCCGGCCAGCTGTTGGGCGGCCTGGATGGCTTCTACGCTTTTTTGGGTGAATTGATTGAGGTTCATAAAACATCCTCCTCACATTGGTTTTTCATGGGTTATACGGCGATATTCCGCCGTTCGTAATATTCCCGGTACAGCCGTTCGACCTGCTGCCTTACGGCAGGGGACTGCGGCTCCGGGGCGGAAAAGTAGAATTTCAGTGCTGCATCAAAGGTGGCGATATAATCGGCGATCAGCTCCCCGAGGGCTTCGCTGCCCAGCAAAAGGCCCTGCGGCCCGGTGCTTTGCAGCACCAGAACCCGGAGGTAGCGTTCGCCGTCCACCATGCTTTGCTGCCGCCCCAAAAAGGCCGTTTCGACGGTATCCCACAGGCCGTAAAAATTGACCATGGCCATGATGAGCCGGCTGTTCTGGGTCCGCAGCGACACCCGAAGGGTGCCGACCGACTGGTTATCCCGCGAAAGCTCCAGACTGTACCGGACGGTGGGGTTGTATTTATATTGCAGGGCGGTGCGCAGGGTCATTCCCCCGGCGGTGGCGGCCGGAAGCTGAAAGCCCGCGGCCTCCTCAAAGTGGCGGCGCACCTCCGAAAGAAGGTGGCTGATGCGGCGTTCCGGGGTGATCAGGCTGGCGTATTCGGCCAGAATTTGATTGACCAGATTACTGCGGTTGGTGCCCTGTCGGTAGGCCATTTTATCGATTTCGTGAACCACGTCCTCCGAGAGGACGAGGGAATAGACATTTTTCTTCATCGGGGACGCCTCCTTTCCCGGCTTTCCAATGTCAATTGTAGTCCTGCTTATGAAATTTGTCAAGCAAATTATATAAATCAATTTGCAAATTTTTTGTGAACAACGATTTGCGGCGGGGCGGCGGCTGTGGTAAAATGGGGGGAGAAAAATTCGCAAGAAACCGGGAGGGGGCCGCGCCGCGCGCCCGTAGGGCGCGCAGGCGCGCGGGCGGATGCCCGCGCGTGCACGCGTGAGCGTGCGCGCGGCCCCCGGAGGCGGGGCTTGCAGGGGGTGGAAAGAGGAGATGTGGGAAAAGCTGGAGAGGACGCAGAAGCCCATCCTGCTGTACGGGATGGGGGACGGTGCCGAAAAGATACTGGCAGAGATGGGCAAAAGGGGCATCCCTGCGGCGGGGGTGTTTGCCAGTGAGGGGTTTACCCGGGGGCAGGAGTTTATGGGGTTCCCGGTGACCGACTACCGAACGGTAAAAGAGAGATACGGCGAGATGGTGGTGCTGGTGTGCTTTGGGACCCACCGGCCGGAGGTGATGGCAGAGATAGAACGGCTGGCGGAAGAGCAGGAGCTGTACGCCCCCGACGTGCCGGTGGCGGGGGAGGAGTTATTCACCCGGGAATATGCCAAAGCCCACCGGGAGGAGCTGGAACGGGTGTACGGGCTTTTGGCGGATGAGCAGTCCCGCAGGGTGCTGCGAAATGTGGCGGAATACAAGCTGACCGGCAGGATAGAGCTGCTGCGGGGCTGCGAGACCGACCCGGCGGAGGTGTGGGAGAAGATCCTGCGGCCGGGGCGGGAGGAGCATTTTATGGATCTGGGCGCCTATACCGGCGATACGATAGCGGAATTTATAGAGCATGCGGGGGCGTGGCGGCGCATTACGGCGCTGGAGCCGGACCCCGTAACCTTTGCGAAGCTGGAAAAGAATACGGCGGCGCTGCATGACTGCATCCTGTACCGGCTGGGGGCGTACAGCCGCTATGCCCGGCTGCCCTTTGCAGGAGGTGCGGGGCGGGGGTCGCATTTGGCGGAGGCCGGTGCGATGACCGAGCTGGACAGTGTGGATAACATCCTGTGCGGGCAGGCGGTGAGCCTCATCAAGATGGACGTGGAGGGGATGGAGGCCGAGGCGATTGCCGGGATGGAAAAGACGCTGCGGCGGTGGCGTCCCCGGCTGCTGGTTTCGGCGTACCACCGCAGCGAGGACCTGTGGCGGCTGCCGCTGGCGGTGCTGGCGCTGCGGCCGGACTACAAGGTGTATTTGCGGCACCACCCCTGCCTGCCGGCGTGGGATGTGAACTACTGCTTTGTGTAGGGGGCAGGGGCTTTTGGGACGCAAAAAGGGCCGGCGGGCGCAGGGGGCAGGCGGCGGAGCCGCGGCCGGGCGGAGCCCGGCCGCCCGGCGCCCCGGTGGGGCGCCGGGTTACGCCCGCCGTGGCGGGCGTGCGGCTCCGCCGATGGGCGGGAAAATAAGCGGTTTTTCCTTGTAAATGCGGCGGGACTGTGGTAAAATATATCCCTGTGATTTGTGCCGCCGGGAAAGGGCGGCGGAAAATAACTGCCAAAGGAAGGACGAAACACTGTGGCAACACTCAAAGAGGAAATCAGCCGGCGGAGGACCTTCGCCATTATCTCCCACCCCGATGCCGGTAAGACCACGCTGACCGAAAAATTCCTGCTTTACGGCGGGGCCATTCAGCTGGCGGGCTCGGTGAAGGGCAAAAAGACCGCGCGCCATGCGGTCTCCGACTGGATGGAGATCGAAAAGCAGCGCGGTATTTCGGTCACCAGCTCGGTGATGCAGTTTGAATACAAGGGGTTCTGCATCAACATATTGGATACCCCCGGACACCAGGACTTCAGCGAGGATACCTACCGCACCCTGATGGCGGCGGACAGCGCCGTGATGGTCATTGATGCGGCAAAGGGCATAGAGCCGCAGACCCGCAAGCTCTTTAAGGTGTGCGCCATGCGGGATATCCCCATCTTTACCTTTATCAATAAGCTGGACCGTGAGGCCCGCAACCCCTTTGACCTTTTGGAGGAGCTGGAAAAGGAGTTCGGCATCGGCACCTACCCGGTGAACTGGCCCATCGGCTGCGGCGTGGATTTCAAGGGGGTATTCGACCGGGACCGCCGGGAGATTCTGACCTTTAATGAGTTCCACAACGGGCAGAATAAGCTGGCGACCATCGAGTGCGACATCACCGATACCGCACGGCTGGATGAGCTGCTGGGGCCGTATCAGCGGCAGGCGCTGGTGGATGACATCGAGCTTTTGGACGGCGCAAGCTATGAATTTGATATAGAAAAGGTGCGCCACGGTAAATTGAGCCCGGTGTTCTTCGGGTCGGCGCTGACCAACTTCGGCGTGGAGACCTTTTTGGAGAACTTCCTGCAGATGACGACGCCCCCGCTGCCCCGCAAGACCATCGACGGGATGGTGGACCCCTTTGATGAGAGCTTTTCCGCCTTTGTGTTCAAAATTCAGGCGAATATGAATAAGAACCACCGCGACCGCATTGCATTCATGCGCATCTGCTCCGGGAAATTCCAAAAGGACACCGAGTACCTGCACGTGCAGGAGGGCAAGCGCATCAAGCTGGCGCAGCCCCAGCAGATGATGGCCGAGAACCGGGAAATCATCGAGGAGGCGTACGCCGGGGATATCATCGGGGTGTTTGACCCGGGTATTTTCTCCATCGGGGATACGGTGTGCGACCCCAAGATGAAGGTGCGGTTCGAGGGAATTCCTACCTTTGCACCGGAGCATTTTGCGGCGATAGAGCAGGTGGACACCCTGAAGCGCAAGCAGTTCGTCAAGGGCATGACCCAGATTGCGCAGGAGGGTGCCATACAGATTTTCACCGAGCCGGGCGGCGGTATGGAACGTGTGATCGTGGGCGTGGTAGGCGTTTTGCAGTTTGAGGTGCTGGAGTACCGGCTGAAGAACGAATACGGTGTGGACATCCGGCGCAGCGACCTGCCCTACGGGTACATCCGGTGGATCGCGAGCCGGGACGCCGACCCCAAGACCATGACGCTGACCAGCGACACCAAGTGGGTGCAGGACCTGAAGGGCAACAACCTGCTGCTCTTTGCGAGCGAGTGGAACATCCAGTGGGCGCTGGAGCGCAACGAGGGCCTTCAGCTGACCGAGTTTAACCGGGAATAGTAACAGAAAAAGCGGCTCCGCAGGGGCCGCTTTTTTGATATGGCGGGTCTGTGCAGGGGGCGGGGGCCCGCAGGGCGCTCCGGCCGTAGGCCGGAGCCGGGGGGCGCTTCGCGCCCCCCCCGAAGCCGCCGCAGGCGGCTTGCCCTGCGGGCCCGATGGGTGGCGGGCAGCGGCCGGCGGGGATGGGAAAAGCGGCCCCGTGATGAGGCCGCTTTCTTGGTGCGGGGTAGGTTATTCGGCGGCGACAACGGGGGCGTCGGGGGCGTTCTTGCGGACGCTTTCGATGCCGTTGAGGCAGCTGGCCTTGGCCTTGTAGCCCTCGGAAACCGCAATGATTTCGCCGTTGCGGGCCTTCAGGCGGAAGCGGAATTCGCCGGTCTTATCGGTGTAGACCTCGAACTTGGGGTTGGTGACGGTCTCGAAGCCCTCGACGGTCTGATCCTCCAGCTTGGCCTCTACGGCGTTCTTGCGCACGCTTTCGATGCCCTTTTTGCAGGCGGCATCGCCGGAATAAACTTCGGAAGTGGCGATAACCTCGCCGTTGCCGGCCTTCAGGTCAAACTTAACGCCGTTTTTGGTTTCTTTCATTACAAATTTGCCCATGTGATACCCTCCTGATAGAAGTTTTCTTTGTAGCTCTATGTTACAATCTTTGCGGAAAAAAAGCAAGTAAATGGGTAAAAATTAACGGGGAAAAGGTTTTCATTCGGGCGGGAAAGTGCTAAAATGGGGGCAGTAACGATAAAAAAGGAAGTGGAACCCATGCAAATGGTGGAGATCAGCAGCAAAAATATAGACGGGGTCATCCGGGAGGGAAAAACCTACCTGTACTTTACGGCGGGGTTCAGCCCCTTTGCAGCGGCCATGGAGCCGGTGTACGAGAAATTTTTGGCGGAGGCGGAGCAATACGATGTGAAGGTCTGCCGCATCAATGTGACCGATGATATCGCACTGGGAGAACGGTTCCAGATCAAGGAGCTGCCTACCCTGCTGGTGTTCCGGGAGGGCATGAAGGTGCATACCGTCGAGGGCATCGTGCTGCCGGAATATTACACCAACCTGCTGAAATTCTATTAAGCGAACCTGCAAAAGCCTGCCGCCCGGCGGGCTTTTTTCATAGAAAAACGGCCGGGGAGAGAAAAAGACGGTCAATAAGGGTGAAGTACTTCAACCGAAAGGAGGCGGGAAAATGCGGGACGAGGAAATCCTGCGGCTGTACCGGGAACGCTGCGAGGAGGCCATTACCGAGACCCAGCGGCAGTACGGCGCCCTGTGCGGCGCCATCGCCCGGAATATCCTGCAAAACGGGCAGGACGCCGAGGAATGTGTGAATGACGCCCTTCATCGGGCGTGGTGCAGCATCCCGCCGGAGGAGCCGAGAAGCCTGGCGGCCTACCTGGGACGCATCACCCGCAATGTGGCGCTGAACCGGCTGGAAAAGCAGAACCGGCAAAAGCGCGGCGGCGGGGAGATCACGCTGATTTGGGAGGAGCTGGGCGAGATGCTGCCTGACCGGGATACCCCGGAGCAGCATTGGGAACGCAGGGCCATAGCGGCGGCGCTGGAGCGCTTTTTGCGGGGGCTGACCCCGGAGGAACGGATACTGTTCCTGCGGCGGTACTGGTGGGCGGAGCCGCTGAAAACGGCGGCCGCACACTGCGGAATCCCCGCGCGGCGGGCCAAAAGCATACTGGAACGGCTGCGGCGTACCCTGCGAGGTGAGCTGGAAAAGGAGGAGATCACGCTATGAAGCGAAAGGAACTGTGGGAGCTGCTGGGTGAGGTCCCGGCAGATATGATAGAGGAAGCGAGCGTTCCCCGCAAGGGAAACAGGGTGCTGTGGCTGCGGCGGGCGTTGCCCCTGGCGGCGGCGGTGCTGCTGCTGTGCGCTTCGGCGGTGGCGGCGGGGAAATACTTTGGCTGGCAGGACGTGCTGAATGCAGGGCCGGAGCAAATGACCGACTACACCGAGCCGCTGGCGGTGCAGGTGGATGCCGGGGACATCACCTTTACGGTGACGGAGGCGCTGGCGGATGAACGGGTGCTGTACCTGCTGTGGGAGATGCAGGCACCCGCGGCGATTTTCGGGGAGAGGAGCACTGTGGATGGCCGGCTGGACTTCGGGGAGGCAAGTGTGGATGCAGGCGGCGGGGTGATCTTCTCGGCGCAGCCCCCCAAGGAAAAGAGCAATATCCTGTGCGGCTATCTGGTGGCGGACTGGAACGACGCCATGCGGGGCAGCACCGCCCACCTGCGGGTAAGCGGGCTGGGGCATCTGGAACGGACGGGAGATACCTTTATTGCGAAGGTGGATATGAAAGCGCTGTGTGACAGCGCCGTGCGCAGGGGGGTAGATCTTGACGAGTGGATCTCGGATTATCCGCAGATGAAAAACGGTGATGGGGGCAGCTATGAGGTGCGTAACACCGATGGTGAAGTGGTGCAAACCATTGATATGGCGTACTATGAAGATGGCAGGCTGTATGTTTTTTTGCGCTATAGGGAGGACCGTTATGAACCAAACAGCCCGCCCCATGGAGTCCTTTGCGACAGCACAGGGGAGAGTGTGGAGAATGTCGGCGGATGTGATGGCTCTTACTATAGTGTGTACTATTATGATGTGGCGGAGGAGGAGCTGCCGAACCTGCAATATATTCAGCCGGGAAGATGGAAGCGGGTGCCGGAGTATGACGCCGAGTGGGAGGTCAGCTTTGATATCCCGCAGACGGTGGAGAGTGTGGGGCTGGATGCAGCGGAGGGCGTAACGGTGAAATGCTCTCCGGTCTCGATGGAAATTACGATAAACCGGCCGGTAGACTCGTCGCTGGGCTGGGCTGTGTATTTGAAAGACGGTACAGAGGTCGAGTTGAGAAGCAGAGACGGGAACCAGACAGCAACAAAAACAGAAATGAAGATGATATTCTGCAGGGCCATAGCGCCGGAGGAGATCGAGGCGGTCTACTGCGGCGGAGTCAACCTTTTGCGGCAATCCCCCGCAGCGGAGGACGAACCGGCTTTTGAGGAGATATTTGACCGATATTATTACAGGGAGCCGTTTGCCGGATACCGACTTGAGGAGCCGATTCGGGGTGTGACGGCATTCTACAGCCGACAGAAAGGGACCCCGTTTACCGCATTGCAGGCCGGAACGGTCGTATATACTGCGGAGAAGGGTTGGAATCAGGGAATGGGCCGGTGCATCCTGATACGGCAGGAAGACGGACGGTATGCGGTATATGCCCATTGTGAGGAGATTTATGTGCAGGCGGGCGATGAAGTGATCGCTTATACGCAGCTGGGAACAACGGGAGACAGCGGAAATTTCGGAAACGGTTCTTCGGGAGTTTTCGGTATTGAGTTCAGTCTGGTGCGGGAGGAGGATATAACGCTGAAGACCGCCCGGGACGGAACCGTGACGGGCTTTACGGTAGGGCACAACGCATACGATGCCCCCATTCTGCCCATGGAGACCGTGGAATGGACAGAGGACAGCGCATACATTGCTCCGGCGAAAAACGGGACAATGTCCCGAGGGGTAATCGGGGCAAGCTGTCCTACCTACCGCCTTTTTGAAGCGCCGGCCGGGACTGCGGCGGTGGCCATGCGGGACGGCGTGGTGGAACAGACGCCGCCGGAGTACAAGGAGCGATGGATCGGTCACATGGGCAGGCAGCCGGTTTTGATCCGGCATGAGGACGGCAGCGCCATTCTGTACGGACACATGAAAAATGTGACGCTGAAGCCCGGCGATACGGTAAAGCAGGGGGAAACACTCGGTGAGTGCAGCGACAGCGGCGATACATGGGTAGCAGGGGTCGGTGTGATATATTACTCTGCTTCTTCCGCAAAATAAATAAAAGCATGGAAAACACCCCCGGCCGCAGGGTCGGGGGTGATTTTATGGCGTTATGGGGTCAGCACTGGCTCATCAGACGGATGTAGAACTCCACCGCACGGCCGATGACCTCGGTGCGGATGCGCTCATTGTTGCCGTGGATGGTGCTGCGCTCCTCGGCGGTGAGGTCCATGGCGGAGAAGCGGTAAACATGGTTGCTGACGGGGCCGTAATGACGGCTGTCGCTGCACTGTACCATCAGGTAGGGGGAAACAAGAGAGCCCTGCCAGGTGCCCGCTACGGCGGAGGCGACCTTATCCCATGCGGGGCAGTCGGTCTCACTGATGGGGCTGGGGTTCATGCCCTCGACGCAGCGCAGTTTGACGGCGTCATTGCCGATGACCCCGCGGATGTATTCCATGGCGCTGTCCATGGTATCGGCGGGATTGAGCCGCATATTGCTGACCATGGAGGCGCTGGGCGGAATAACATTGGAGGCTTTACTGCCCTGCATCTGGGTAAAGGCTACGGTGGTGCGCATCAGGGCATTCAATTCGCCGCCCTGCTTTTTGCACAGGTTATCCAGTACGCCGCCGAAGAGCCAGAGGTTGGCGAAGATCATGCGGTAAAGGAAGGTGGAATGACGGCCGAGGGTATCGAACATCTTGGCGGCCGGGGCGGTGATGTGCATGGTAAAGGGGTGATTTTCTACCTTGCAGCAGGCATCCGCCAGTACGCCTACGGGGGTGTGGGGCTTGGGGGCGGAGGCGTGACCGCCGGCGGAGGAAACGCTGTATTCCAGGTTCATCATGCCCTTTTCGGCAATACCGATGAGCGCACAGGGCTGCTTGACGCCGGGGAATACATCCTCGACCACCGCACCGCCCTCATCCACCACCAGCTGGATGTTGACATTGTGCTCCCGGAACCAGCGGACGATATTGGTGGCGCCGGGGCCGTTGATCTCCTCCTGACCGGAGAAGGCGAAGTAAACATCCTGCTCCGGCTGGAAGCCCTCGGCGATGAGATGATCGGCAGCGGAAAGCACGCCGTTAAAGGTGACCTTGGTATCAAGGGTGCCGCGGCCCCACAGCACGCCGTCCTCAATGATGCCCTCGAAGGGGGGCTTTTTCCAGTTTTCCTCCTCCACCGGGACAACATCAAAGTGCGCCATCATTACCGAAGCCTCATCGTGGGCCTTGCCCGCCCAGTAGAACAGCAGGCCGCGGTCCGGCAGGCGGGTGAGGGTGCATTTTTCGTAGACGTGGGGGTACAATTCCGGCAGCAGCGCAATGAGCTTTTCGAATTCCGCCTGATCCTCCTTGGCGGCATCGGCGTAGCTGACGGTGCGGCAGCGCACCAGCTTTTGCAGGTTGGAAACGGTGCGCTCCCGGTCAAATTCCACCGGGGCATAGCTTGCTTCGCCCTGCGATTTGGGACGGAACGCTGCAGTACGCAGCAGCACAACGGCGATGAGCAGGACAAGAACGGCCAGAATCACATAAAGTACGACCATGATAAAACCTCCTTGCGGGTGAACGGGCAGCGTTACAGGATGCCCTTTTTATACAGGATGCGGGCAACGCCCACGGTGAACAGCACGCTGACCGGCACCATGATGCCGACGGTTCCCGCATTGAGGGCGGGGACGAAGATGAACAGCACCAGCATCAGGCAGATGGGAGCGATGGAGAGCTTGGCATTTTTGGAGATGAACACCACGCCGAGACCGCCGAACAGGGCGGGCAGCAGCTGCGCAAAGGCGGGCGCCAGCGCAGGGCTTTCCAGCACGGGGGTAAGCGGGATGATGAGGATGACGCCCAGCAGGATGATGATGGTGGTGACGATGCTGGAAACGGCGATGGCCACGGTGGAGACGATCTCGCCCTCCTCGCTGTTGGCCTTGACATCCGCCTGCTCCAGCGCATTGAGGGCGCAGGGCAGCTTGAGGTTGCCGATATTGCCGGTGACGAAGGAGAGGTAGCTGCCGCCCGCGCCCAGCATGGGCACATAGGTCAGCGTTTCAATAAAGCCGACCGCCCAGTACATGGGGGCGGTGGCGACCAGCCCCATCAAAAGGCCCTTGCCGTCGGCGGGGGCGTGAAAGATGATGGAAACGGCGGCAGGGAACATCAGGAGAAGCACCACCATGGAAAGGTTCCAGATGCGGCCGTAGTGGTGGACGGAATCAATATAGCTCATGGATTTATTTTTCATACGATGTTATCCTCCTTTCCGTCAGGACAGCCAGCCGGTAATGGGAATGGCGGAGGCCATGCCGAGCACAAGACTCATCGGCAGAGCGTAATCGCCCACCCAGTGCCAGCCGGTTTTTTTAAGAATAAGGCCGCACAGCGCCATGATGACGGCGGAAACGACCATGACGCACACCGGAATGAGACCGGAGGGGTCGCCGTGGAAGATGGTGCCGAAATCGCAGAAGACATAGCCGAGGAAGGCGGCGATCATACCGATGAACAGGGCGGAGGAGAGGATATCACCCCAGCGCTTATCCCGGTTTTCGATCTTGGACATGCCACCCAGCAGCTTTTTACCGATGACCGGCACCAGCCAGATACCCAGCATGATGCTGATGGTCATGACCCATGCGATGGTGACATACTGGGAGCCGGTGAGGGAGGAAACCTGCCCGAACACCAGACCCATGGCGCTTTCGGCATTGGTGGCGGCGATGGTCTCGTAGGAGAGGGAGCCGACCACCGAAAGGCGCAGCCACGGCAGCGGCAGGCCGAGGTCCTTGGAGAGGGTGATGACGCTGATGACGATGGCGACGGCCGGGGCGATGGTAAAGACGCCGGCGGTGATCATCGTTTTGCGCAGCTTTTGCTGGTCCATGCCGATCTCCTTGCTGCGGCGGACGGCACGCACCAGGAAAAAGACCGACTGCAGCAGCACGGCCAGAATGATGATCCCGGCCAGCACAAACAGAATGGGGCTATTGACGGAAAAATTCACACACTGTCACTCCTTTGCATTTAGCGGAAATTCCGGCGGGACGGGCCGCGGCCGGAAAGGGATAGCAATATTTTAGCACATAAAGCGGCGAAAGGAAAGAAAATGTTTTTAGTGGGTAGGCATTTGTTCTTGGGATGGGGACAAATACCGGGGAACAGCAGGGGGCAGGTTCGCCCGGCGGGCGTTCCGGCGCAGCCGGAACCGGCGGCCGCAGGCCGCCGAGACCGCCGAAGGCGGTCTGCCCGCCGGGCGACCTGCCCCCTGCGGGGATTTGCACGAAAAAAAGCCGTGCCCGCCCGGTGGGGGAGAGCACGGCCGGGGAAAAAGCGTCAGATGTATTGCCAGCGATCCACATCAAAGACGCCCTGCGTGGTGATCTTGAGGGAGGGGATGACCGGCAGGCTCATAAAGGAAAGGGTCATAAAGGGATCGATCCCGCAGGAGACCCCCATGCGGTGGGCGGCGGCCTTGGCCTGCTCCAGCAGGTCGTTGACCTCCTCCAGCGGGGCGTCGCTCATCAGTCCGGCCACCGGCAGCGGCAGCTCGGCTATTACCTTTCCGCCCTCCGCCACGACGATACCGCCCTGCAGCGCCGAGATGCGGTTGATGGCAAAGGCGATGTCCTCATCATTGGTGCCTACGGCGATGATATTATGGGAGTCATGGGCGATGCTGGTGGCGACTGCCCCCTGCCGCAGGCCGTAGCCCTTCAGGTAGCCCAGCCCGATATGCCCGGTATTGTGGTGGCGCTCCGCCACGGCGATCTTCAAAAGGTCACGGGAGGGGTCGGGGGCGGCGGCCTGGCCGAGGTTCTGGGTGATAATCTCGCCGGGAACCAGCCCGATGACCGGCAGGTCGCCGGCGGAAAGCTGCTGCGCGGTGACCGGCGCGATCCGGAAGGTATCGTGGGCGCGGCGGGAAAGGGCAGGGGAGACGGCAGCGGGGGTAAAGGGCTGCACCTCGCCCTCGGCAAAGACGCAGCGGCCCCGCTTATACACCTGCTGGATATTGAAGTGCCGGAAGTCATCAAAGACCACAAGGTCGGCCACGTAGCCGGGTGCGATGGCGCCCTTGTTGTTCATGAGGAAATAGCGGGCGGCGTGGTGGCTGGCCACCTTTATGGCAATGACGGGGTCGACGCCGCAGGCAATGGCCTCCCGGATGATGTAGTCGATGTGGCCGCCCTGCAAAAGGTCAAGGGGGTGCTTATCATCGGTAGCGAACATACAGCGGGCATAGTACTGCTGATTGAGCAGCGGCAGCAGCGCCCGCAGGTTATGGGCGGCGGTGCCCTCTCTTATCATGATAAACTGGCCGAGCTGCAGCTTTTCCAGCGCATCCCGGTAGTTGCTGCATTCGTGGTCGGAATAAACACCGGCGGCGATATAGGCGTTGAGGTCGGGGCCGGAAAGCCCGGGGGCGTGGCCGTCGATTTTTTTGTGGTGCGCCTGACTGGCCAGTATTTTACTGATGACCTCCCGGTCGCCGTTGACGACGCCGACGTAGTTCATCATTTCGGCAAGGCCCAGCACACGGGGGTGGTCGTACAAATCGTCGATGGCCTTATAGTCGAGGGCACAGCCGCTTTCATCCAGCGGGGTGGCGGGCACGCAGCTGGGCAGCATAAAATGCACATCGATGGGCAGGCTTTCGGTGGCCTCCAGCATATAGCGGATGCCGTCCACCCCCATGACATTGGCGATCTCGTGCGGGTCGGTGATGACGGTGGTAGTGCCGTGGCTGACCACCGCGCGGGCAAATTCGGCGGGGGAGACCATGCTGCTTTCCAGGTGGATATGGGCATCGATGAAGCCGGGGGAGACGAACCTTCCGCTGACGTCGATCTCCTCTATGCCGCGGTAGCTGCCGATGCCGGCAACCAGCCCATTGGAAACGGCAATATCGCCGTGGCAGAAATCATTGCTGAACACATTGAGATAGGTGGCGTTTTTGAATACCACATCGGCGGGTTCTTCGCCCCGCGCCACACGGATAAGGCGGAGCTTGCGGTCTAATTTGCGTTCGATACGCTCGGTGGTGGTTTCCGGCAGTTTCATGGCAGTCCCTCCTTGGGTAATTTATATACGTCCGGCTTTTCGGATGAGCTTTTGGTAAATGCGGTCCCGCATCCACGGTTCGGTGCAGGCGTCCAGCGCCCCCTGCGGGGTGAACCAGCGCACGCCGCTGTTTTCATCGGGCTTTACCCGCAGCGGCTCGGTGTCGTCCGCTTGGATGAGATAGGTGCAGTTGAGGTGCAGGTGGGAGGGGATATACCGCCCCCGTTTTTCGTGGCCGTCCACCGTCAGCACCTCGATGGAGAAAAGCTCCCTGCTGACCGGCTGCAGCGTTTGCAGCCCCGTTTCCTCGGCCACTTCCCGCAGCGCCACCGCCAAAAGGTCGGTCTCGCCATCGGCATGGCCGCCCGTCCAGCTCCAGCTTTTATAGATATTGTGGTAGATCATCAGCACCCGATCCCGGGCGGGGTTCACCACCCACGCCGAAGCGGTAAAATGGGCGGTCTCGTTCTGCCGGGTGAAGATATCCGGCAGCAGCAGCGCCTGCCGCAGCAGCGGCAGGTCCCGCTCCTCCTGCTCATTGCAGGGGCGGTAGGCGGCCAGTCCGGCTTGCAGTTGGTGGGGCATGGGCGGTTCCTCCTTGGCAGAGCTTGTGCAGGGTGCGGGGCCGGGGCGCGGGGCCGCCGCCCTCCGGACGGCTGCGGCGGCCCCCGCAGGGGCCGCCGGCTCCGGCCGAAGGCCGGAGCGCCCCGCGCCCCGCTTTGGTTCTTGCACCAAGTATACCACGGGCGGCGCAAAGAAAAAAGCCCCCGAAGGAGCTTTTTCCTATGTGCAAAATGTAGATTTTAGTCGTGCCGGATGGCCTCCAGGGCGGAAATCTTGACGGCGCGGTTGGCGGGGATGAACCCGAATACCACACCGACCATCATCGAAAAGACCATTGCCACCAGCACCAGCCACCACGGGATGATGGAAACCGCCCCGCCGTTGCCGAAGCTTAATCCCAGCGTGGCAAGAAGGTTCGCCACAAGCGGCACGTTATTTAACAGGTAGCTGATGAGGAAGCTCAACGCGACGCCCACCACACCGCCGATCAGTCCGATCATTGCGGACTCGGTGAGGAACATGGAGCGAATGGCGCCCAGCTCCGCACCCAGTACCTTCATCACGCCGATCTCCTTGGTGCGCTCGTAGATGGACATGACCATGGTATTGGCGATGCCGATGGCGGCAACAAAGAGCGAAATGGCCGCCAAACCACCCAGCATTGTCTGGATCATGGTAAGCTGCTCATCAAAGTATTTGCGGGAGTCCTCCATCGAGGAGCACTGGAAGCCCATATCGGTGATGGCCTGCTGCACTGCGGAAACCGAGGCAGAGTCTACGCACTTGACCCGCACTTCATCGTAGCCGGTGGAGTCGGGGGCCTTTTCACCGCTGATCTTGTAGTATTTCTGCTCCAGCGCCTTCAGCTGGTTGATGTCCATCAGGAGACATTCGCTGGTCTCCCAGCCCTTGTTCCAGTCCTCCACCATCACGCCAGTCACATGGGGGGTGATCTCCAGGCCCTTTTTCAGGTTGCCGTTGTTGTCGTAGCTTTCGCTGTACAAAACCAGCTTATCCTTCATGATATCCACAAAGGGCTTTTTGGGGTTGCCCATGGCGTCGGTCTGGTTGCGATCCACAAAGTTATTGCGTTTTTTCTTGGTATCCCGGAAGGAATACGCCACATTGGCGCCCGCCACCATGCCGTAATCCTTTTTGCTGTCCGCAAAGGAGGTGCCGTCGCTCAATTTATAGCCCAGCGCTTCAAAGGCATCGGGGTAGATGCCGATGATATTGGTATAGGCCGCATAGCGCCCGTTGCGGGATTTCAGCCGGAAGCTGACCCGGCTGCTGTAAAACGGGGTAGCGATCTGCACATTTTCCATCGCCTGTATCTGGGAGAGGGCTTTATCGTCCAGCTTGGCGTTCCCTCCACCGTAATTGTAGACATTGATGATGGTAAGATCGCCCCACTGTTGCAGCATCTGCATCATGGATTCCCGCGCGCCGATGCCGAGTGAGACCATCAGTATGATGGCGCACACGCCGATGACAACGCCGATGACGGTCAGGGCGGTACGCACCCGGCGGCGGGTCAGGTTTCGCAGGCAGACGTTCAGAAGGTCAGATATCCTCATCTTCTTCTACGCTCTCCTTTTTATTTTTACGCAGCTTCAGGTACACAAACACGCCGGCAGCCACTACCACCACACCGCCGATGACCCAGAACCACGGGAAGCCTGCAGGTTCTTCCATGCCGGGGTCCATGCCGGGGTCGTCGGGATTTTGGGGGCCGACAGGGCCTTGGGGGCCCCATGCGTCCTCGTAGCTGGTCACCTTCGTGGTAAAGGGCACCGAAACGGTGCGCTGGTTCATGTTGGTATCCTCATAGGTGATGATGACCTCACCCACCAGCTCGCCCTTTTCATTCCCGGTGATGTAGAAATCGGCGCTGGAGGCGGTGCCGGAGGCCAGGTTGCCCAGATACTGCTCCTCGCCGTTATTGGAAAGCCCTTCGCAGTTCAGCTTGGCGGAAAGATTATAGATCTCGGTGCGGCTCTTATTGACAAAATTGACCGAAAGGTTATTTTCCTCGCCCATGAAGATCTCCTGGGACAGGTCGATGCCGGTCACGGTAAAGCGATCCACCTGCAGCACCGGCATACTGATGCTCTCGGTGGTCTTGGCGTTGCGGCGGATGCCGTTATCGAGATAGTCATAGGTGAAGTCCACCGTCATGGAATGGGACTGCGCCGCAGCATTGGATTTTACCGTCACATTCACCGTCTTGGTGATGGTGCCCTCGGCCGCCAGCGATTCAATATAGAAGGAATTGGAGCTGCTGGTCAGCATCATGGCATCGGGCAGGGTCATGGTCACCATCATGTTTTCCACCGCCATGGTCTTGCTGGTATTGCGGAAGGTCATGGTGATGTTGCGGGTCTCGCCGGCCACCAGGTCGCCCTTGCCGTAACTGTAGCTGCTGATGATGACATAGGGCTGCGCTGCGGTGGTCTCCTCATCCGGCTTTTTGTCGTTTTCCTTTTCCGGCACGATGGTCGCATTGTCGATCTTGCAGGAAAGGATGGCATTGTAGTTGCCCTGCGTCACGATCAGCTTGAGGGTGTTATCATTGCCGCCCACATAGTACACGCCGGTCAGCTTAACGGTGTAGCCCTTGCCCTCCCATGGGTCGATCTCCGCATTGGCGGAGGGGGTGGTGTTCCCCGCAAGGAAGCTGCTGTCGCCGGGGGTGGTAACGGAGAACTTATCCTTGTCGTTGCCTTCCTGTCCGATAAAGGTGACATAGTCGGTATCATTGACATACAGGGTCAGGTCAACATAATAGCCCTTGGCAATCTCGGTGCTGGGGGACTGGTTCCCGTTCAGCTTGCCGGGATAGCGGGTGTACTTGGTGTCCCCACCGCCGGGGGTCTTGTGGTACTGCTGCCAGTAGTATGCACTGGGGCAGATGGCCTGCAGGGTGTAGCTGTTCACAGCTGCGGCGCTGCCCAGACTGGCCTTGGGGGCGAATACCGGCGTAATGGTGAGATTATCGGTGATGGTCAGCACATCGCCGTCCTTGATGATTTTTCCGGAGCCGTCTTTGGCACCTACAAACTCATAGCCGGGGCTGGGTACAAAGACGACCTTAACCTTGGAGTCTTTTTCGATATTCTCGATCTTACCGTTGGTCACAGTAATGCTGCCGAGAGAAGTATCTTTTCCATCGTTGCCGACAAGGGTCAAAGAAATACTGCCATTGGTAAATGTTCCGGCGGTGATGGTATAAGTAGGCGTTGTAACGGGGTCACCATCAGCCGCCATCGCTACGGTGCCCAACACCATGGCCAGCACCAGAATAAACGTCAGGATCTTACTTATCTTTTTCACAGTCATACTCCTCCTTGGCCGGCGGCCAGTGTGTTATCGGTAAAATGCAGCGTTTCCGGCAGCTCCCCGTCGGGGGCGTCGGCCGGGGGCGGCACCGCCTTGGCATGGCGGTGGTCCTCATTGGAGATAATGCGTCCGTCGGAGATGGTCACGATGCGGTCGCAGTATTCCGCCAGGCTGCGGTCGTGCGTTACCAGAATGATGGTCGTGCCCTTTTCCCGGGCAAACCGCAGGAACATCTCCATGACCTCTTTGGTCGTTTTGGTATCCAGGTTGCCGGTGGGCTCATCGGCAAATACCACCTCGGGATTGCAGACGAAGGCGCGGGCGATGCCCACACGCTGCTGCTGTCCGCCGCTCATTTCATTGGGGCGGTGATCCATCCGTTCCCCCAGCCCCACCTGCATCAGCATCTCCCGGGCGGCAGCCTCCCGCTTTTTGCGGGGCACCCGCCGGAACATCAGCGGCATGGCCACGTTTTCCACGGCGGTCATGCCCTGAATGAGATTGTAGGACTGGAACACAAAGCCGATGTGCTTCTGCCGGAACACCGCCAGCTGTTTTTCGCTCATCTTGCTGATGAGCTCTCCCCGGATTTTTACCGTGCCGCGGGTGGGTTTTTCCAGCCCGGCCAGCTGGTTCAGCAGGGTGGATTTACCGCTGCCGGAGGTGCCCAAAATGCAGCACACCTGCCCCTGCTCGATGGCAAGATCGATATTATCCAGCGCCACGACCTTTTCATCGCCGGTCCGGTACACCTTGCGGAGATTTTTGGTCTCCACCATGTATTGCACAGAGTTTTCCTCCCCTCTTACCGTAAAATATCATTCACTATAATAAGTGGCATGGTTTGATGGATTTTATTGCATCCGAAAACAAAAAATGCAAATTATTTTTACCGCCAAACTGTACTAATGCCACTAGTACAGTCAGCATACCATTTTTTCCCCGCCGCCGTCAATGCCGCCCCCGCCGAATTCATAAATTCTTAATGTTTGCATAAGGAAAAGCTCCCGCACCGGGTGGTACGGGAGCCTTTAGAAAGACAGTTCCCTGCGGCCGTTTGCAGCCAGCGCAGGATAGCGGGGAATGAAGCCGAAGGAAAAAGAAAAGAGGACAAAGAAAAAACAATAAGGAAGGATGAAGATAAGGAGGAGAAAGAAAAACCCTCGGCCGGGCGTTGCGCCCTTTATTTATTCCACACCCTTATCATATCCGTTCAATGTGATGGCAGTGTGAAGAAATCAGGAAAAATCAAAGGAATTTTCTTCACTTTGGGCGGATAAAGCGTCCTGCTGCTCCAGCAGCGGCAGCCGGAACCAGAAATCGCTGCCCCGGCCCACCGTACTGGCCACCCCGTATTCGGCACCGTGGGCCTCCAGCACGCCCTTTACGATGGAAAGCCCCAGCCCCGCCCCCACTGCGGAACGGCGGTGGTTCTTATCCACCTTGTAGTAGCGGTCCCATACGTAGGGCAGGTTTTCGGCGTCGATGCCCTCGCCGTGGTCGATGACCTCCACCTTGACGGCGCCGTGCTCCACCGTCTGGCGCACCAGCACCATGCGGTCCTCGCCGGCGTAGTTGATGGCGTTATTGATGAGATTATAGAGGACCTGCGTCATCCGCAGCCGGTCGGCCATCACCATGGCGTCCTGCCCGGCCTCCAGCGTGATGGTATAGCCGTCATGCAGCACCAGCTTGGCGTACCGCCCCATAATGCCCCGGATCATTTCGGTGAGGTTGAGAGGCTCGGGGTTGGGGGTCTGTGCGCCGCTTTGCAGCCGGGAAAGATCCAGAAGATCATTGACAAGGTCGGTCAGCCGGTGCGCCTCATCGATGATGATCTGCACGTTTTCGGGGGTATTTTCGCCCGGCAGGTCCCGCATGACCTCGGCATAGCCGGAGATCATCGTCAGCGGGGTGCGCAGGTCGTGGCTCACATTGGCGATGAATTCCTGCCGCAGGTGCTCCACCTTGCTCAATTCCCGGCCGGCGTAGTTCAGCGTATCGGCAAGCTCGGTGATCTCCCGGTAGCTGCCGCCGGTAAAGTGGACGTCATAATCGCCGGTGGCCAGCTGCTTGGCACTTTCGGTAATGCGGATGATGGGACGGGAGATCATGGAGGAAAGCAGCAGCACCAGCAGGACGGAAAACGCCGTCATGATGACGGTGATGATGACCAGCTGCGCCCGCAGGGTATCCACCGTAGTATTGATGGGGGTGATGGTGGCATCCACCATGACCATAACCGGCTCGGCGGCGTCGCCCTCCCCCCGCGCGGTTAGGATGCCGTACAGCAGCTGCTCGGTGGAGGCGTTCTGCGGGGTGCCCTTGCTTTGCATGGCGGGGGAAAGCTCCAGAAGCTGATAGTTTTCCAGCACGGTGCCGCCGTTTTCCTCGGCCTGCCGGAACAGCAGGGAGGTCTGGTCATTGAGCAGCATATGCAGGATGCAGGAGGGCTGGTTGCCGGAGGTCAGGATGGCGGTGCCGTCCTCCCGGATGACATGGACGCAGATAAGGTCCTGGCGGGTCAGGCGGTTCACCTCGGCGTAGAAGTCCTCATCATTGATGCCGGCAGCGATCTGCTCGGCGGTATTTTTGATGGAATTGGTCTTGATGGTCTTGTAGAAGCTTTCCAGAAAGACGATCTGCAAAAGCCACAGCAGCATCAGCAGCAGCGCCACGAACATAGCAAAGCTGCCCACCAGCTTCCAGCGGACGCCCAGGCGGGAAAAGATATTCTGCCCCTGCTGCGGGGCGGGGGCGGGGCGATCCTCCTGCGGGTCAGCCTTCCTCGCCTTCCGGCTCTGCCACGGTCTCAAAGCGGTATCCAACTCCTCTTAACGTGATGATACACCGGCTGTACCGGCCCAGGCTCTTTCGCAACAGCTTCACATGGGTATCCAGCGTGCGGTCGTCGCCGTAAAAATCGTAGCCCCATACATCGTGGATGAGCCGTTCGCGGGTGAGGGCCACGCCGCGGTTGCGCACCATATAGAAAAACAGGTCGTATTCCTTGGGGGACATATCAATGCGCTGCTCATCGATGAACACCAGCCGGGCGGTGAAGTCCACCGTCAGTCCCTCAAAGACGAAGCGGTTATTTTCCTCGCCGCCGCTGCGCTTGATGATGGCGGCCACCCGCATCATCAGCTCCTTGGGGGAGAAGGGCTTTACCACGTAGTCGTCGATGCCCAGCTCGAAGCCGTGGATGCGGTCGTATTCCTCACCCCGCGCGCTCAACATCAAAATGGGGGTGCGGCTGTATTTTCTTATTTCCCGGCAGGCCGAAAAGCCATCCAGCTCCGGCATCATCACATCCATGATGATGAGATCGAACGGTTCGGTGCGGCACAGGTCGATGGCCTCCATGCCGTTGGCAGCTTCGCTGACCCGGTAGCCCTCAAACAGCGCATATTTTTTGATGATCTCCCGGATCTTGGCTTCATCATCCACCACCAGAATATGATACATGTCGATACCCTCCTTCATGCCGCAGGCCGGGCAGACCGGGCGGCCCCGCGCCCGGCTCCGCCGGGCCGGGGCGCCCCCCTGCGGGGGGCGCCCTCCGGGAGCCGAAGGCTCCCGTGCGGGGCCGCCCGACCCCGCCTTCCGGCTCATTCTGCCGTTATTATAGCACACTTTCCCCGCCGGGCGCTACATCATTCACGGAAAGTTAACACTTCCCCTATTGCGTTTGGTATTTTTTGCGGTAAAATAAGAGCAGAGATCACCGACCGACCGGTCGGTCGGTACATTTTATCCCCGGAAATGGAGTCTTTCCCTATGCTATCTCGCTTCAGCGTAAAAAAGCCGATGACGGTATTCGTCGCAGTGGTGCTGGTGCTTATTCTCGGCGTCATGTCCTTCATCAATATGACCACCGACCTGCTGCCGAATATGGACCTGCCCTATGCCGTCGCCTACACCACCTACATCGGGGCCAGCCCGGAGCAGGTGGAGCAAAGCGTGACCAAACCGATGGAAAGCGCCCTTGCGGCCACCAGCGGCCTTAAAAACATCACCAGTGTCTCGCAGGAAAATGTCAGCATCGTCGTGATGGAGTTTGAGGAAGGCACCGGCATGGACAGCGCCATGATCGAAATGAACGCCGCCCTCGATCAGCTTTCCGGCTCCCTGCCCGATGCCGCCGGCAGCCCCATCCTGATGAAGATCAATCCCGATCTGCTGCCCATTATGGTTCTGGCGGTGGATAGCGACAGCATGGCCCGGCAGGAGCTTTCGGAATTCACCACCTCCACCGTCATCCCGGCACTGGAACGGGTGGACGGTGTTGCCTCTGTTTCCGGCAGCGGCCTTTTGGAAAGCCAGATCCGCATCGAACTGGATCAGTCCCGCATCGATGCCCTCAATGAAAAGGTGCTTACCGCCATCGACGGCTCCCTTGCCGATGCCGAAAAGCAGCTAAAGGCCACCCGCAAGCAGATCACCGAGGGCAAAAAGAAGCTGGAGGAGCAAAGCGGCACCGCCTATGCGCAGCTGGTAGCCGCCGCCGGGCAGCTCTCCGGCATCAAGGATCAAACCACCATCGGCTCCACCCTCAATTCCGCCGAGGTAAAAGCATTACAGGCCGTACTGGACCAGTACGACGCCATGGTAAAGCTGCAAAAGGACTACAATGACGCCGAGACCGCCGCCCGGGCGCTCGGTGCGGCAGACTACGCCAAGCTGCAGCTTTTGCAGACCACCCGCACCACCCTGCGCGCCAACCTGAAGGCCGCCGAAAACAGCCTGAAGGCTGCCGACGCCGCCCTGAAGGAGCTGGGCAGCAGTGATGAGGACGCCCTGCAAGAGGAGCTGGACGCCGCCAAAGCGCAGCAGGCTGCCGCCCAGGCCGCCTATAATGCCGCCGCATTGGGCGCCCCGAAGCGGCTGGAGGAGAAGGAGGATGCCGGCTGGAAGGAATTGCAGCAGCGGGAGACCAAAAAGCAGGCGGAGATCGCCGAGCTGGAGCAGCAGCTGGCCGATGACCCGAATAATGCCGAACTGCAGGCCAAGCTGAATACCGCCCAAGCCGCCCTTGCCGCCATCAAGATGGAGCAAACCGCCTATATCAACCGCAATGACCCAGAAACGGTCAAGGCCAATGAAGCCCTGACCGCCGCCCAAAACAGCGTGACCCGTGCCGAGACAAGACTGGAAACCTATCGGCAATCGGCCGCAGCCAAGGCCGAAGCCGAAAAGACCCTTGCCGAGGGCACCAAGGCCCTGGACGAGAACACCGCCGCCATCAAGAAGCTTTTTTTGGAGGAGGAAAACGGCGAAAAATGGATAGAGAGCCATGACAAGGTGCAGGATGACTACGGCACCATCGCCGAGCTGAACGCCGCCATTTCCGCCCTGGAGCCGAGAATTCCGGAGCTGAAAAAGGAGCTGGCGACCGCCAAGGCCAGCCAGAAGGAGCTGGACGCCGCCCTTTCGGAGCTGGATAAGGCGCAGTCCCAGCTGGAGACCGGCAAGCTGGAGCTTTCGCAGCAGCTAATTCTGGCCACGGTGCAGCTGCAGCAGGCGGAGCAGGCTCTCAATGAAGCCGAGGAGCAGTTCCGTCAGCAGCGGGACGCCGCCTACAAGGCCGCCGGGCTGGACGGCATCCTGACCCAGTCCGCCGTTTCGCAGCTTTTTATGGCGCAGAATTTCTCCATGCCCGCCGGCTATATCCAAAGCGCCGACGGCCGGCTCGCCCTCAAGGTCGGGGATAAATTCGCCGACCTGCAGGAGCTGGAAAACTGGGTGCTGTTCGATTATTCGGTGGGGGACGTGGGGCAGATCCGTCTTTCGGATATCGCCGACGTCCGGCTGGCCGATAATGCCGAGGAGCTTTATGCCAAAATTAACGGCAATGACGGGGTGCTGCTCACCGTGCAGAAGTCCTCGGTGGCCTCCACCTCCGGCGCCTGCCGGAACCTCTACGACACCATGGAGCGGCTGGAGGAAAAATACGAGGGGCTGCACCTTACCGCCTTGAGCGACCAGGGCCAGTACATCGACCTTGTCATCCGCTCGGTTTTGCAGAACCTCCTGTTCGGCGCGCTGCTGGCCACCGCCATCCTGCTGCTTTTCCTGCGGGATCTCCGTCCCACCGTCATCGTGGCGTTCAGCATCCCCATCAGCCTGCTTTTTGCGGTGGTGCTTATGTATTTTACCGGCGTCACCCTCAATATCATCTCCCTTTCGGGGCTGGCGCTCGGCGTCGGTATGCTGGTGGATAACAGCATCGTCGCCATTGAGAATATCTACCGTCTGCGCCAGCTGGGGTACAATGCCGCCACGGCGGCGGTTCACGGCTGCCGCCAGATCGCAGGGGCCATCACCGCCAGTACCCTTACCACCGTCTGCGTCTTTGTCCCCATCCTGTTTACCGGCGGCCTTACCCGCCAGATCTTCGCCGATATGGGGCTGACCATCGCCTATTCGCTGGGGGCCAGCCTGCTGGTCGCCCTTACCCTGGTGCCCGCCCTTTCGGGCAAGATCCTTACCGGGGATGCCGCCGGGAAGAAACCCAACCGGCTGCTTTCCCGCATGATGGAACGCTACGAAAAGCTGCTGTGGCTGGTGCTGCGGCACAAGGCGCCTGTCCTGCTGGGGGCGGTGGCGCTGCTGATCGTCAGCGGGCTGCTGGCGGTGGGCATGGGCACCGCCTTTATGCCGGAAATGGACAGCCCGCAGGTTTCGGTGTCCATTGAAATGCCGGAGGACGCCACCACCGCACAGGGCCGGGAAATGTGCGATACCGTCATCGACCGCATCCTTTCGGTGGATGGGGTGGATACCGTCGGCGCCATGGAGGGTAAAACCATGATGGGCGGCGGTGACCTTTCCCTGTATGTGCTGCTGCAGCAGAAGCGCAGCGGCTCCAGCCAGCAGATCGCCAAGGAGATCGAGGCGGCCTGCACCGACCTTGACTGCACCGTCACCGCCAACGGCTCCACCATGGATATGAGCATGATGACCGGCGGCAGCGGCATCCGGCTGGCCGTGACCGGCGACGATATGGATACCCTGCGGAGCGCCGCCGCCGAGCTGGCCCGGGCCGTTTCCGCAGTGGAGGGGGTCGCATCGGTCAGCGACGGGCAGGAGGAAAACAGCACCGAGGTGCGCATCACCGTGGATAAGGCCAAGGCTGCCGAGTATAACCTCACCGTGGCGCAGGTCTATCAGCAGGTGGCCGCCGCCGTGCTTTCGCAAACCACCGCCACCGATATCACCGTAAACGGCAGCGACCTGCCGGTGGTGGTCGTGCCGGATGACCGGGACATCACCACAAGGGAAACGCTGGAGGAGCTGGAGCTCACCGGCACCCAAAATCAGCAGGACTGCGAGGTGCGCCTTTCCGAGATCGCCGCCGTTACCGAAGCGGCGTCCTCCGCCGCCATCCACCGGGAAAACCAGTCCCGCACCGTCACCGTCACCGCCCAAATCGCCGATGGCTACAACATAGGGCTGGTGAGCCGTGAGGTGGAAAAGCTGCTGGCCGACTACCAAATGCCGGAGGGCTGCAGCTATGCCTTCGAGGGTGAAAACGAAATGATCCGTTCCACCATGGGCGACCTTGCCCTGATGATCGCACTGGCCGTTGCCCTGATCTATCTCATCATGGTGGCGCAGTTCCAGTCGCTGCTTTCGCCGTTCATCGTGCTGTTCACCATCCCACTGGCCTTTACCGGCGGCCTGCTGGGGCTGTGGATCACCGGCAAGGAGCTTTCGGTCATCGCCATGCTGGGCTTTTTGATGCTGGCGGGCGTGGTGGTCAATAACGGCATTGTCTTTGTGGATTATGTCAATCAGCTGCGGCTGGAGGGCAGGGAGCGCACCGAGGCGCTGGTTCAAACCGGCCGTGACCGCATCCGCCCCATCCTGATGACCGCACTGACCACCATCTTCGGCCTTGTCACCATGGCGCTGGGGCTGGGCTCCGGCGGCGATATGCTGCAGCCGCTGGCCATTGTGACCATCGGCGGGTTGGCCTATGCCACGCTGCTGACCCTGTTCATCGTCCCCGCCGTCTATGATATTTTCCTGAAAAAGGATCCCAAGAAGGTCGTCATTGAGGAGGTAGAAGAATGAGCATGCCCGAGAAAAAAGCCGCCGTGTTCCGTGCCGTACTGCACCTGCTGCGGCAGGGCCGCCCGCTGGGGGACCTGAAGGTCTCCGAGATCGCCGAGGCGGCGGGCATCGGCAAGGGCACCGTGTATGAATATTTCCCCTCCCGGGAGGAGCTGCTGCGGGACGCCATGCAGTACAGCCGGGCGCAGGGCTTTGCGGAGCTTTACGAGGCCATTTCCACCGCCGAGGGCTTTGCTGCCCGTTGGCGTGTGATAGAGGAAACCGCCCGCCAGCTGATGCAATGCGGCTCGGTGTTCTTTTCCCAGATGCCCTCTGCGGGGTTCCCGCAGGCTGCCCTGCAGGATATTTGCGGTGGGCCGCAGGAACGGGCCGATACCCGCCGGATGATCGGGGAGATCATGACCTGCCTGACCGCCGCCGCCGTGGAGGAGGGCCTTGCCCCCCGAATGCCCGAGCCCGAGTACCTTTCGATGGTCGGGGCGGGCTGCATCAGCGGTATTCTGCTGCGCTGCGCCCTTTCCGAGGCGCCGCAGGAGACCTTTGCCGCCGCCATGGCCGATACCCGCAAGGTTTACCTTGCTGCTTTGCAGTGATTTTCGGGGCTTGCAGGGGGCGCAGCCCCGGCGATGCTTCGCATCGCCGATGCGGGCAACGCCCGCATAAGCCGTCCGCAGGACGGCTTGGGCTGCGCCCCGACCGCCCCCCGCCGCCCTCTGCAAGCCTTGGGGGTTTTTGCTTCCCCCCCCCCGTCCATCGGGCGGCGGCGCCGTGCGGATTGCGCCGCCGCCCTGCACCCCGCCGCCTCCCGCCCTGCCGGGCGGCCGCCGGCGGGGACTTTTTGCTTTTGCAAACTCTATTTGCACTCCGCCGCATTTTGCGGTATGATAAGCACAGACTACCGATGAAAGGAGGCCGGCCGCGATGAAACGAATATTGCCGCTGCTGCTGGCGCTGATCCTGCTGGCCGCCTGCGGCCGTACCGACCCCGATGAGCTGCCGCAATCGATGACCGACCCCATGACCGCCGACCATACCCTGTGGCAGCAGGAGCCCTACTACATCCTGCAGTTCAATGTCGACTCGGTCATCAGCAACGCCCCCAATGTCATGGCCTCGGCCTCCCGCATCATCATCTCGCAGGGGGGCACCTACCTCATCAGCGGCACCCTGCAGGATGCCCAGCTGGTCATCGACGCCCCGGCCGGGGATACGGTGCGGCTGGTGCTGCGCGGCGTGGATATGCAGTGTGAGCGCGGCCCCGCCATCCTTTCCCGGGGGGCGGGCCCGGTGGTGCTGCTGCTGGAGGACGGAACCGAAAATACCGTCACCGACGGCAAAAACTATTTTTACTCCGGCTCCGCCGTCATCGAATCGGTGATCAGTACCGGCGGCGACCTGCTGGTGACCGGCGGGGGCAGCCTGTCGGTCAGTGCTTCCCACAATGACGCCCTGCACAGTGAAAAACGGCTGGTGCTTTCCGGCGGGACGGTCACCGTTACCGCGTGGCGCAACGGCCTTACCGCCAAAACATCGCTGGAGCTGCAAAACGGGCAGCTTTCGGTGGCGTGCGGCGCTGTGGGCATCGCAGTGGGGAATGAGAAAAAAACCGGCGGCAATGTGCTGCTTTCCGGCGGCGCGGCAGCGCTTATTTGCGGCGGCGACGGCATAACGGCAACCGGCAGCATCACCGTTTCGGACGGCACCTGCCACATCACCACGGGGGGCGGCAGCACCCTGCAAAGCTACGGCGAAACCGCCGATAAATGGGGCGTTTGGGGCGGCCTGCCCCAGCAGCAGCCCACCGAGGAAAGCACCACCCTGCGGCGGGACCCCATCGTTTCGGCGACGGCACGCGGCCTGTGGGCCGGTAAAATGCTGGCCGTTACCGGCGGCAGCCTGACGCTGGACTGCAGCGATGTCGCCCTGTATTCCACCGGCAATCTGGTGGTGAGTGGGGGGCATATCACCCTTTCCGGCGGCGATACCGCCATTTTCGCCGAACAGCTGACTCTCACCGCAGGGGAGCTGACGGTGCAGACGGCCCGACGGGGCATTGTTTCCCGGTGGCTTACCGTTTCCGGCGGCCGCACCTCCCTTTCCACCGCGGAGGAGGGACTGCTGCTGGGCGGAGGTTACGGGCAGGATCAGTCCCCCGATGAGACCCGCTGCATGACCGTGACCGGTGGCCTGCTTTCGGTGCGTTCCGGCACCCATGCCGCCGACCTGAACGGCTCCTATTTCCAGTCGGACGGCGTGGTGCTGCTCGGCTCCGGCCGGGAGCAGAACCCCCTGCGCAGCCCCACGGCCGATATCAACGGCGGTACCCTGCTGGCGGCAGGCTACCTGCCCGCGGAGCTTGTCCTTTCGACCAATCTGCCCCGCATAGGCGTGGAGCTGTGGCTGACCGCCGGACGCCCCTTTACCGTCACGGCGGCAGGGGAAAGCACCCCGCTGCTGACCTTCACCCCCGAAGCCCCGGTGGGCAGCGTGACCCTCATCAGCGACCGGCTGCAGCGGGATGTGACTTACCACCTGGCCTCCGGCAGTGCCCGAACCGGCGCCGTCCCCCAATGAACGCCGGGCAAAGCCGCTGTTGCCCCTCCGTAAATTAAGTACGCAAAGTAAAACCGAAATCCCTGCCACCCGGCGGGGATTTTTGCTGTTTTCTGCGTTTTGCAAGAACTTTTGTTCTTATTTGGGAAAAAGTTTGGCGGATGTGACGAGATTTTCGGGGGCGGTTTGTGCAGACCGAAGGCCGGCAGGGGTAGGGCGGGCCGCAGGCCAAACCGTCCTGCGGACGGTTTCGGCGGGCGGAGCCCGCCGGCCCCGGCGGAGCCGGGGCGGCCTGCGGCCCAGGTCCCGCGGCTTGCAGCGGGCGGCGGGTAAGCAAAGAAAAAACCGGCCGCCGGGCACTATTCCGGGAATACCGTTTCGACGATGCGGGGGCATTCCGGAGGGGAATACCGCCAGCGCCGCAGCACCCCCTCGGTGATGAAATACTGCACCGGCTGCGGGGAATAGGGGGCGTCAAAGGCATCCACGATGATGAGCTTGACCTTCATTTTTTCCGGCAGGATGCTTTTGATGTAGACCCCGGCGTGCTGCCCCGCCCGCACCCCCTCGCAGGGCTCGGCCAGCCCCGCCAGATTGGGGGTCAGCTCCACGAAAACGCCGTAGTCCTCCACGCTGCGGATGATGCCCGCCACCGTTTCTCCCGGCAGGAACAGCGACGCATTTTCCTCCCAGGTGCCCAGCAGCTCCTTATGGGAAAGCTGCACCCGCCCCTCCGGCTCCACCGCCTTTACCACCGCATAAATGCTTTCGCCCACCGCAAAGCGGTCCCTGGGGTGGCTGATGCGGGAGACCGAGATCTGATCGATGCTGATGAGCGACGGCAGCCCGCACCCGATATCCACAAAGCAGCCGAAATTCTCCAGATGGGTGACCCGTGCCGGGATGATCTCGCCGGGGGTCAGGGCTTCTATGTATTCCCTGCGGCAGCGCAGCTGTGCCGCCCGACGGGACAGAATGGGCCGCAGCGCCCCGTTTTCATCATGCTCGATGGCGGTGATGAGAAAGCAGACCGGCTTATTGACCCGCGAAATGATGGCGATATCCCGCACCGTCTGCTCCCGGATGCCCAAGGCGCCCTCCTCCCGCGGGATGACGCCCCGGCAGCAGCCCAGATCGACGATGAGGTTGTGGTCGTAATCGCACAGCAGCGCCCGCCCCTCCAGGATCTGCCCGATGCGCATGGCGCTGCACAGGGTCTCCTCATTTTGCAGATAATAACGGTTTTGCTCACTTTCCAGCAGCATTCCCTCCGGCCAGTAATATCCCATGCTTTACCCTCCTGTTATGGCTGTTGCTCTATCTATATTCGGCGGGGGTCGGGTCTATGCGGGGCGGGCGGGTGCAGGGGGCGGGATCGGGGGCGCAGCCCCGCCGCCTGCGGCGGCGAAAGCAGGCTCCGCCTGCTTTGTTCCGGCTTTGCCGGAACGGGCTGCGCCCCCGCCCGCCCCCGCCGCAAATACGGGAGGAAAAATAAATTCTTGTGAAAAGGGCAAAAAAGGAGTATAATGAAAATTCAATATGAGTCAGTATGTGATTTTGCATAGAAACGGGAAAAACAGGAGGAGATGCCATGAAGCTGAAAGCGGTGGAAATGCAGGGATTTAAGTCCTTCCCCGACCGCACAAAGCTGACCTTTGATGACGGGATCACCGTGATCGTCGGGCCGAACGGCAGCGGAAAAAGCAATATCAGCGACGCCATCAAGTGGGTATTCGGCGAGCAATCGGTGAAGAGCCTGCGAGGCGCCAAGATGGAGGATGTGATCTTCGGCGGGTCGGCTTCCCGAAAGCCGACCGGCTTTGCATGGGTGAGCCTTTTTATCGATAATACCGACCGCAGCATCGATATCGATACCGATGAGGTGGTCATCACCCGGCGCCTATACCGCAGCGGAGAAAGCGAATACCGCATCAATAATAACCCCGTCCGGCTCAAGGATATCAACGAGACCTTTATGGATACCGGCCTGGGACGGGATGGCTATTCGGTCATCGAGCAGGGGAAAATTGCGGAGATCGTGAGCGCCAAAAGTACCCAGCGGCGGGAGATCTTCGAGGAAGCCGCCGGCATCTCCAAGTTCCGCTACCGCAAAACCGAAGCGGAGCGCAAGCTGACCCAGGCCGAGGATAACCTCATCCGCCTGCGGGATATCATGCAGGAGCTGGAGGACCGGGTAGGCCCCCTGAAGGCGCAAAGCGAAAAGGCCAAGCAGTACGTGGTGCTGGCCGAGGAGAAAAAATCGCTGGAGATCAGCCTGTGGCTGGAGCAGCTGGCAAAGCTGGGACGGCAGATGGCCGAGCTGGAGGATAAGACCCTTCTGGCCGCCAACGACAGAACCACCGCCCAGAAGCGGCTGGAGGAGATCGAACGGGAGACCGAGGAGATCCAGCAGAAAACACAGGAGCTGAACCTTTACATCGAGCATAAGCGGGACCGCATCCGGGAGTGGGAAACCGCCATTTCCGATGCCAAGGTGAACGCCGCCGTCAAGCAGAACACCGTCACCCACAATGAGGACACGATCAGGGAACTGCAGGACGAATGGGAGCGCAGCATGCTTTCCGCCGGGGAGCTGGAGGAAAAGCTGACCGGTCTGCGGGAGGACTGCGCCCTGCTTCAAAAGGAGGCCGAGGAGACCGCCCGCCGCTGGGAGGAGAGCCAAAAGGCGCTGGAGGCCAAGCGGCAGGAGGAACGCCGGCTGGCGACCGAGCAGAGCGCCCTAGCACTGCAAAAGCAGGAGCTGCAGGAGAACATCCACCGGGCGGAGCTTTCCGCCGAGACCGCCGGCACGCTGGCCGAGGAGACGGTAGACCGTCTGGAGGCGCTGCGGGGACAGGCCAAGAATAAGGATGAGAACCTGACCCGCCTGCGGGAGGAGCTGGCGGGGCACCGGGCATTTGCCGAGGAGCTGCAGGAGCGTTTGGAAAGCCTGCAGAACAGCAAAAACGGCTACCTCTTCAAGCTGAAAAGCCGCAGCGATAAAATCGCCGAGGTGGAAAGCCGGCAGAGAAACAGCGAAAAGCTGGCCGGGGAAAAGCTGCAGCGTGCGCAGGTGCTCACCGACCTGGAAAAGAACTACGAAAGCTTTAATAACAGCGTCAAGTTTGTGATGAAGCAGGCGGGCGCCGGAGCCCTGCGGGGCGTCATCGGGCCGGTCTCCGCCCTGATCCGGACCGAAAGCCGCTATTCCACCGCCGTGGAGATCGCACTGGGCGCCGCCATTCAGAATATCGTGGTGCAGGATGAGACCGCCGCCAAGCGTGCCATCGCCCTGCTGAAGGAACGGGGTGCGGGACGTGCCACCTTCCTGCCGATCACCAATATCCGGGCGAACCCGATCCGGGAAAGCGACCTGGCCGCACGGGGCGGCTATGTGGGACTGGCCAGCGAGCTGGTACAGTGTGAGGAACGCTACCGGGCGGTGATGGACTCGCTGCTGGGGCGTACCGTCGTGGCGGAGGACATCGACGCTGCGGCCGCCATTGCCAAGGCCTACGGCTACCGCTACCGGGTGGTCACGCTGGATGGGCAGGTGGTCAATGCGGGCGGCTCCCTGACCGGCGGCTCCGTCAATAAAAATGCATCCATTCTTTCCCGCCGGGGAGAGATAGACGCCCTGACCGCCGAGGCGAAGAAATACGCCGCACAGGTGGAGGAGCTGGAGACCCAGCTGACCGAGCTGCGCCGGGAGGCGGATACCATCCGGGCGACGGTGGAGGGCATAGCAGCCGAGGAAAAAACCGCGCGGGAGGATCTGATCTCCGCACAGACGCTGGTGTCCCGGCTGACCGCAAGCACCGAGGAGGCCGAGCAGCTGAACGAGCAGGCGCTGCGGGAATATGACGAGCTGACCGCCCGTGTGGAGGAGCTGCGAAAGCAGAAGCTCACCGGCGGAGAGCTGGTGAAAAAGCTGACCGAGGAGGTCGCACGGCTGAACCGCATGGACGTGGAGAGCACGGCGGCACATACTGCGCTGACCGAGGCCATCGAGGAGGCGGCACGGCAGGTGACCGACCTGCAAATGGAGGCCATCACCCGCCGCAAGGACTGCGAGGCCGCACAAAGCGTCATTGCGCAGCTGGAAAACCAGCAAAGCGGCAGCGAAGCGGCATTGACCGAGCTGCGACAGAAGCAGGAGCAGCTGCAAAAGGAAAACGAAGCCATCCGGGCCGAGATCGAGGAGATCACCGCCGGGGCGGCAGGAGGCGGCAGCGAGATCGAAACGCTGCGCCGGGATATCAAGGAGGCCGACGGGCAGAAGGACACGCTGGAGGCCCGCCGCAGCATCCTGACAAGGGAAAGCGGCGATGCCATCACCAAGCGGGAGGCCGCCGCCAGCGAGCTTGTGCGCCTGCAGGAAAAGAGCGAAGCAATGCAGGAGCAGCAGAACGGCATCAGCACCAAGATGTGGGAGGAATACGAGCTGACCCGCAGCGAGGCCGCCGAGACCGCCATCCCGCTGGAGGACGTGCCCGCCGCCCAGAAGCGCCTGACCGAGCTGCGGGGACGCATCCGGGGGCTGGGCGCCGTAAATGTGGCCGCCATAGAGGAATACGAGGAGGTAAGCGGCCGCTACCGCTTTATGAAGGAGCAGATAGACGACGCCGAGAACGCCAAGAAGGAATTGACCCGGCTGATCGCCGAGCTTTCCGCCAAGATGAGCGCCATCTTTACCGAGCGCTTTGCGGGCATTAACCGGCACTTCGGCGAGATCTTCCGGGAGCTGTTCGGCGGCGGACACGCCGAGCTGCGTCTGACCGATGCCACCGACCCTCTGGAAACGGGCATCGAGATCATCGTGCAGCCGCCCGGCAAGATCATCAAAAACCTGTCGGCGCTTTCCGGCGGCGAGCAGGCCTTTGTGGCCATCTGCATCTACTTTGCCATCCTGCGGGTCAATCCCGCCCCGTTCGTCCTCATCGATGAGATCGAGGCCGCACTGGACGATGTCAATGTCGGTAAATTTGCCGCCTATCTGCACCGCATGACCGACCACACCCAGTTCATCTCCATCACCCACCGCCGCGGCACCATGGAGCAGGGCGACGTCCTGTACGGCGTCACCATGGAGGAGGAAGGCATCAGTAAGCTGCTGCGGCTGGATGTGGCCGAGATGGAAAAGAAATTCGGCAAGAGCCTGAATTAAGGAGTACCCATGGGATTTTTTGATATTTTTCGCAAAAGCGTAAAAAAGACCAAGCAGAATTTGAGCTTGGAGCTGGATAATTTCTCCGGGAAGATCACCGCCGATACGCTGGAGGAGCTGGAGGAGATCCTCATTCTGGCCGATGTGGGGGTGACCACCGCCGGGAAGATCTGCTCCAGGCTGGGCGAGCGCATCAAGCATAAAAGCATCGACTCCGCCGAGCTGCGGCAGAATCTCTGCGAGATCGTCACCGAGCTGATGGAGCCGGACGAGCCGCTGCAAACCGAGACCCGGCCGAGCGTCGTGCTGGTGGTCGGGGTCAACGGCGTGGGCAAGACCACCTCCATCGGCAAGCTGGCCTACTGGCTGCAGGGGCAGGGCAAAAAGGTGCTGCTGGGCGCTGCGGATACCTTCCGGGCCGCCGCCGGGGAGCAGCTGGGCATATGGGCCGGCCGTGTGGGCTGCCAGATGGTGAAGCACGCCGAGGGCGCCGACCCCGCTGCGGTGGTGTACGATAGCATCACCGCCGCCAAGGCAAGGAATATCGATGTATTGATCTGCGATACGGCCGGCCGCCTGCACACCAAGAAAAACCTGATGGAGGAGCTGGCGAAGATCGACCGGGTACTGGAACGGGAGGCGCCGGGCTGCAGCCGGGAAACGCTGCTGGTGCTGGATGCCACCACCGGGCAGAACGGCTTGAATCAGGCACGGGAATTTGCAGCGGCCTGCGGCGTCACCGGCATCATTCTTACCAAGCTGGACGGCACCGCCAAGGGCGGCGTGGCCATCGCCATCCGGGATCAGCTGGGGCTGCCCATCAAGTTCGTCGGCACCGGCGAGAGCATCGGGGATCTGACCCCCTTCTGCGCCGCCGAGTTCGCCCGTGCGCTGCTACTGGATGAGGAAGAAGCATGAAGCTGATACTGGCCACCAAAAATAAACACAAGGCAGAGGAATTCTGCCGTATTTTATCCCCGCTGGGCTGGCAGGTCATCCCGCAGGATGAGGTCTGCCCGCCCGATCTGGAGATCGAGGAAACGGGCAGCACCTTTGCGGAAAACGCCTTCCTCAAGGCGATGGGCATCTACCGGGCCACCGGCCTGCCCACCGTAGCGGATGACTCGGGCCTCTGCGTGGATGCTCTCGGCGGTGCGCCGGGGGTGTATTCCGCCCGCTATGCCGGCGAGGGGCATAATTCCGACGACAACAATAAAAAGCTGCTGCGGGAGATGGAACACGTCCCCGATGAAAAGCGCACGGCACGGTTCGTCTGTGCCATCTGCGCTGTGTTCGGCGAGGGGGACATCCTGCGGTGCGAGGGCGCCTGCGAGGGGACCATCGCCCGCTGCCTGCACGGACAAAACGGCTTCGGCTATGACCCGCTTTTTATGGTGGGGGAGCGCAGCTTTGCAGAGCTGGACGGAGCCGAAAAGGACGCCATCAGCCACCGGGGACGGGCGCTGGCGGCGCTGTATGAGAAAATGAAAAGCAGAAAAGAGGAAGAATGAAATGATGAATTCCAAAACGAGAGCCCGGCTGCGTGCCATGGCCAATACCGTAGAGGCCATCCTTCAGGTGGGCAAAAACGGCATGGGCGACGCCCTGCAAAAGCAGGTGGATGACGCCCTGACCGCCCGCGAGCTGATCAAATTAACGGTGCTGGAGACCGCCCCGGAGACCCCGAAGGAGATGGCGGCGCTGCTGGCGGAGGCGACCGGCGCCGAGGTGGTGCAGGTGGTGGGACGAAAGGTGACTCTCTACCGCAAAAACCCCGAAAAAACCATCATTGAACTGAAGTAACGGAGGGGAGAGAAGTGGCTAGGATCGGCTTTTACGGCGGCACCTTCAATCCCATTCATATGGGTCATGTGGAGGTATGCCGTCATGCAATGAAGCAGCTGCGGCTGGACAGTCTTCATGTTATCCCCACCTATATCCCGCCCCATAAGGCCTCTCCGGAGCTGGCGGCGGGGGAGGACCGGCTGGAGATGTGCCGTCTGGCGCTGCTGGGGCTGCGCGGCGCCGTGGCGGATGACTACGAGCTTGCCAAGGGCGGCGTCAGCTATTCCGTCGAAACGATGCAGCATATGCGCTGGCTCTACCCCGATGATGATTTTTATCTCATCATGGGAACGGATAACTACCTGACCTTTACCGCATGGCGGGAATGGCGCACGCTGGCCAAAATGTGCACGCTGGCGGTGGCCAGCCGGGAACCGGATGATAAGGAGTCGCTGTACCGTCAGGCAAGGCTGCTGGCGCGGGAGGGCGTGCTCACCATCTTTCTGGATAACCGGGTGCGGGTGGTGTCCTCCACCGAGATAAGGGATAAGCTGCGCTGCGGCCTGCCCTGTCATGACCTGCCCGACGGGGTAGGGGAGTACATTGCCGCCCACGGACTGTATAAGGGGGAAAAACGATGACCCGGGAGGAAATGCGTGCGGCGATCCGGCCGCTGATGAGCGAAGAACGGTACCTTCATTCCCTGGGAGTGGAACGGGAGGCCGAACGGCTGGCACGCCGCTGGGGGGAGGACCCCGAAAAGGCGGCGGTGGCCGGCATACTGCACGATTGCTGCAAGGAAATGCCCCTTCCGGAGGCATTGCAAATCGTGGGGCAAAGTGCTATAATACCCGATATCGATTTTCGGGAGCAGCCGCAGCTCATCCACGGCTATGCGGCGGCGGAGCTGCTGGGGCGCTTCGGGGTACGGGATCGTGAGATCGAGGACGCCGTGCGCTACCACACCACCGGCCGGACCGGCATGAGCCGGCTGGAAAAGATCGTCTATCTGGCGGACCTGACCGAGGAGGGGCGGCATTACCCCGATGTGGCCGAGATGCGCCGTTTGGCGGATGCCTCACTGGATGAGGCCATGCTGTATGCCCTGTCCTATACCATCGGCAAGCTGACCCGCCGCAGAAGAACCATCTGCCGGGACAGCTGGCAGGCCTACAATGAATACGTTAAAATCTGCAAGGAGGAAAAGGAATGAACCCGAAAGAACTTGCTCTTTCCATCGCCCGCTTTTTGGATAGCAAAAAGGCCACCGCCCTTGAGGTCATCCAGATCGGCGAGCTGACCACCATCGGCGATTACTTTGTGGTGGCCAGCGCCGGCAATACCACGCTGGTCAAATCGCTGTGCGAGGACCTGGACGAATATCTGGGGCGTCAGGGCATCGAGCCCAAGCGCATCGAGGGGCGCAGCTCCGCCCAGTGGATCCTGATGGACTACCGGGACGTGATCGTCCATATTTTCTATGCCGAAACCCGCGATTTTTACAGCATCGACCGGGTGTGGGCGGATGCGCCCCGCCTGCCGCTGGATTTTACCGGGGAAAACTGATTTTTGCAGAAACAAAGCAAGCGCCGCGGCGCCGAATGAGGTTGGGAGGAAGACCGTTGAAACACGAATTTAAGGAAATCGAACCGAAATGGCAAAAAAAATGGGAGCAGGCCCGTGCGTTCCACGCCGAAAATGACTACACCAAGCCCAAATACTATGCGCTGGTGGAGTTCCCCTACCCTTCCGGGCAGGGGCTGCACGTGGGGCACCCCCGTTCCTATACCGCTTTGGATATCGTAGCGAGAAAGCGCCGGATGCAGGGCTATAACGTCCTGTACCCCATGGGCTGGGATGCCTTCGGCCTGCCCACCGAAAACTTCGCCATCAAGAACCACATCCACCCGGAGATCGTCACGGCACAGAACGTGGCGCACTTCAAGGCACAGCTGCAAAGCCTGGGCCTTTCCTTCGACTGGGAACGGGAGATAAACACCACCGACCCCGCCTACTACAAGTGGACCCAGTGGATCTTCCTGCAGCTATATAAGCACGGGCTGGCCTATAAGAAGGAAATGTCCGTCAACTGGTGCACCAGCTGCAAGTGCGTGCTGGCCAATGAGGAAGTGGTAAACGGCGTCTGCGAGCGCTGCGGCAGCGAGGTCATCCACAAGGTAAAGAGCCAGTGGATGCTCAAGATCACCGCCTACGCCCAGCGCCTCATCGATGACCTTTCCGACGTGAACTACTTGGAGCGCGTCAAGACCTCCCAGATCAACTGGATCGGCCGTTCCACCGGCGCCGAGGTCGAATTTGATACCACCGGCGGCGATAAGCTGATCGTCTATACCACCCGCCCCGATACCCTGTTCGGTGCGACCTACATGGTCATGTCGCCGGAACACCCTTATATCGATAAGTGGGCCGACCGCATCACCAATATGGATGCCGTGCGGGCGTACCGGGAGGCTTCCGCCCGTAAGTCCGACTTCGAGCGCACCGAAATGGCCAAGGAAAAGACCGGCGTGCGGCTGGAGGGTGTTGCGGCCATCAACCCCGTCAACGGCAAGGAGACCCCCATTTTCATCTCCGATTACGTCCTGATGAGCTACGGCACCGGCGCCATCATGGCGGTACCCGGCCACGATACCCGTGACTGGGAGTTTGCCAAGAAATTCGGCCTGCCCATCATCGAGGTGGTAAAGGGCGGCGATGTGGAAAAGGAAGCCTTTACCGACTGCGCCACTGGCATCATGGTCAATTCCGGCTTTTTGGACGGGCTGCCCGTGGAGGAGGCCAAGAAGGCCATCATCCGGTGGCTGGAGGAGCACAAGAAGGGCGAGACCAAGGTAAACTACAAGCTGCGTGACTGGGTATTCTCCCGCCAGCGCTACTGGGGCGAGCCCATCCCGCTGGTGAACTGCCCCAAGTGCGGCTGGGTGGCTATCCCCGAAGAGGAGCTGCCGCTGCGCCTGCCCGAGGTGGAAAGCTACGAGCCGACCGATAACGGGGAGTCCCCGCTGGCCAAGCTGACCGACTGGGTAAAGACCACCTGCCCCTGCTGCGGCGGCCCCGCCGAGCGTGAGACCGATACCATGCCCCAGTGGGCGGGTTCCTCGTGGTACTTCCTGCGCTACTGCGACCCGCACAATGCCAATGCGCTGGCCGCCAAGGAGGCGCTGGACTACTGGATGCCGGTAGACTGGTATAACGGCGGCATGGAGCATACCACGCTGCATCTTCTGTATTCCCGCTTCTGGCACAAATTCCTCTATGATATCGGCGTGGTTTCCTGCAAGGAGCCCTATGCCAAGCGCACCAGTCACGGCATGATTTTGGGCGAAAACGGCGAGAAGATGAGTAAATCCCGCGGCAACGTCGTCAATCCCGATGACGTCATTGCCCAGTACGGCGCCGATACCTTGAGAATGTACGAGATGTTCATCGGCGACTTTGAAAAGACCGCCCCGTGGAACACCTCCTCCATCAAGGGTGTAAAGCGCTTTTTGGAGCGTGTGGCCGCCCTCACCGATATCATGACCCCCGAGGAGGGCTATTCCCCCGAGCTGGAGGGCAGCTTCCATAAGCTCATCCGCAAGGTTTCGGAGGACATCGAGGGCCTCAAGTGCAATACCGCCATCGCCGCCATGATGAGCGTACTCAACGAGATCAACGATAAGGGCAGCGTGACCCGCGGCGAGCTTCGCACCTTCATCACCCTGCTCAATCCCTTTGCCCCGCACCTCACCGAGGAGATGAACGAGGCCATCGGCGGGAAGGAGATGCTGGTCCACGCCAAGTGGCCGGAATATGACCCCGCCAAGTGCGTGGATGCCGCCGTGGAGATCGCCGTTCAGATCAGCGGAAAGATTAAGGCCAGACTGACGATCCCCAGCGACGCCGCCGAGGAGGAGGTCAAGGCTCTGGTGATGGCCGATGCCAATGTGCAGGCGGCTCTGGCGGACAAGAGCATCATCAAGGAAATCTACGTAAAGGGTAAGCTCTATAATATCGTGGCAAAATAAAGCACCCGTGTAAGGTTCCTGCAAAAATCTCTTGACAGAATCCGTGAAAGCATAGTATAATCACTATGTTATCCTGTAATTAGGATATAACTCCAGCCGTAGGCGTAGGGAGGGAAAGTAAATGGCAGAGATCAGAGTAAAAGATAACGAGTCGCTGGATAGTGCTCTCAGACGTTTTAAGCGTTCCTGCGCCAGATCCGGTGTTCTGGCGGAAGTCCGTAAGCGCGAGCATTATGAGAAACCTTCCGTTAAGCGCAAGAAAAAGTCCGAGGCTGCTCGTAAGCGCAAGTTCAAGTAATCTTGATCTTTATTGCAACCGGAAGAAAGGCAGATGGGTTTATCCTGTCTGCCTTTTCCATTTGCACCGCGCCCCACCCGGATGGCGCCCCTGCGCCCCACTCGTGCTGACCCTCCGCTGCGCTCCGGGCAGCCCTCGCCGCTTCGGCGCGCCCGCCTTTCCCCACCGGGGCTGCCGCCCCGCCGGGGGCCCCATCGGGCAGCCCTCGCTGCTTCGGCGCGCCCGCCTTTCCCCACCGGGTCTGCCGCCCCGCCGGGGCCCCATCGGGCAGCCCTCGCCGCTTCGGTGCGCCCGCCTTTCCCCACCGGGGCTGCCGCCCCGCCGGGGGCCCCATCGGGCAGCCCTCGCCGCTTCGGTGCGCCCGCCTTTCCCCACCGGGACTGCCGCCCCGCCGGGGGCCCCATCGGGCAGCCCTCGCCGCTTCGGTGCGCCCCCTTTCCGCTGTATTTTCGCCCGCCGGGGGCTTTCTTTTCCCCGGATATGTTGCTATAATAAAGACTGACCCCACCGAAAGGAGCGTGAGCCCTTGCCGCTTTTGACCCCGCAGTACGATTTTCACCGCATCGAGGAGATCCCAGACGATTTCTTCCGGCAGCACGGCATCCGTGCGCTGCTGCTGGATGTGGATAACACCCTGACCGGCGATAACAGTCAGGAAATAAAGCCCGAGGTGCTGGACTGGCTGGAGCGTCAGCGGCAGGCCGGCCTGCAGCTCTTTGTCATCTCCAATAACCGTGAGGCACGGGTAGCGCCCTTTGCCGGGCGGCTGGGGCTGGGCTATATCGCCGATGCCGCCAAGCCGAAGAAAAAGGTCGCCCTGGCCAAAATGAAGGAATTCGGCGTCAGCCCGCAGCAGACCGCCCTCATCGGCGACCAGCTTTTCACCGATATCCTGTGCGGGAACCTGTGCGGCTGCATGACCGTTCTGGTGGAGCCGTATGCCGAGGAGGACTACGGGCTGTACCGCATCAAGCGGCCGCTGGAAAAGCCGCTTCTTGCCCGCTATCACCGCCGCAAAAGGAGGCAGACCGAATGATTAGAATTGGTCCCGCCGGTAATGCCGAAAGCTTTACCGCCATGGGGTACAAATCCACCCCGCAGATCCCCGAATATCTGGAAAGGATGGGGCTGAACGCCTACGAATACCAGTGCGGCCGGGGGGTGCGCATCAACCGGGAAAATGTATTGAAGCTCCGGGAGGGCTGCGAGCAGCGGGATATCCGTCTTTCGCTGCACGCCCCGTATTATATCTCCCTTTCCGGCGTGGAGGAGGAAAAGCGCCTCAACAGCATCAAATACATCCTGGAAAGCGCCGAAGCCGCCGACCTGATGGGTGCCACCCGCATCGTCGTGCATTCCGGCTCCTGTGCCAAAATCAGCCGGGAGGAAGCGCTGGCGCTGGCCAAGGACACCATGAAGCGCGCGCTGGCGGCCCTGGATGAAGCCCATCTGGGGCATATCATCGTCTGCCCGGAGGTCATGGGGAAGTTTAACCAGCTGGGCACGCTGGAGGAGGTGCTGGCGCTCTGCCGGCTGGATGACCGCCTGCTGCCCTGTGTCGATTTCGGCCACCTCAATGCCCGCACGCTGGGCAGTATCCGCGGGGCGGAGGACTACGAGCGCATATTGCTGACCATGAAAAACGAGATAGGGGAGCAGCGCATGAAGTGCTTCCATTCCCATTTTTCACAGATCGAATACACCGAAAACGGCGGAGAAAAACGCCACCTCACCTTTGCCGATACCACCTACGGCCCCTACTTTGCCCCGCTGGCGGAGGTACTGGTGAAATACGATTGCGAACCGACCATCATTTGCGAGTCGGCTGGAACACAGGCCGAGGACGCCGTCGTGATGCGAGACCTGTATAACCAAGCTGCAGAAAGGAAGAAACAAGCATGAACCGTATTGAAAAACTGATGAAAGCCCTGCCCGAAAATGCCGATGCCGCCATTATCACCTCCGATGTGAACCGCCGCTACTTCACCGGGCTGGGCTCCTCCGCCGGCACGCTGCTGGTATTCCGGGATGCCGCCTATTTCATCATCGATTTCCGCTATATCGAGGTCGCCAAGGCCACCGTTACCGGCGCCGAGGTCATCCTGCAGGACAAGCTGTACGAGCAGCTGGGCGAGCTGCTGAAAAAGCACGGCGCCCACACCGTCGCCATCGAGACCGGCTACCTGACGGTGGGCGAGCTGGACCTTTACCGCACCAAGCTGCCCGATTGCGAATTTTCCACCGCTGCCACCCTCAATGACGCCATCCTGGAGATGCGCTCCCTGAAGGACGAAAGCGAGATCGCAGCCATCCGCAAGGCGCAAAGCATCACCGATGCCGCCTTCCTCGAGATCCTCGATTTCATCAAGCCCGGCAAGACCGAAAAGGAAATTGCCGCCTATCTTGAATACTGCATGCGCCGACTGGGCGCCGACGGCCTTGCCTTCGAAACCATCGCCGCGGGCGGCCCCAATTCCGCCATGCCCCACGCCGTCCCCGGGGACCGTCCCCTGCAGCAGGGTGATTTCTTCACCATGGATTACGGCGCCGCATGGGGCGGCTACTGCTCCGATATGACCCGTACCGTGGCCATCGGGGAGCCGACCGACGAAATGCGCAAGGTGTACGAAACGGTGCTGGCCGCCCAGCTCACCGGCATCGAAAAGGCCGTAGCGGGCGTTTCCTGCCGCGCGGTGGATGCCGCTGCCCGTGACCTCATCTACGGGGCGGGGTACGAGGGCTGCTTCGGCCACAGTCTGGGTCATTCCGTCGGCATCGAGATCCACGAGCTGCCCGGTTTTTCTCCCTCCGCCGACCCCGGCGTCACCGCCCGGGAGGGCATGGTCATCACCGTGGAGCCCGGTATTTATCTGGAGGGCCGCTTCGGCGTCCGCATCGAGGATATGGTCTGGTTTTCCCCCGATGGCACAAAAGACCTGACAAACAGCTCCAAAGAGCTGATTATCCTGTGAAAAACCCTTGCAATCAGGGGTCAATATATGTTAAAATCAAGTAGTTAAAACCCGTATTAAATATCCTGGAGGTTTATGTATTATGGTAAGTGCAGGCGATTTTAGAAACGGCGTGACCTTTGATATGGACGGCAACGTCTATCAGATCATCGAGTTCCAGCACGTGAAACCCGGCAAGGGCGCTGCGTTTGTCCGCACCAAGATCCGCAACGTGATCACCGGTGCCGTGACCGAGCGCACCTTCAACCCCTCTGATAAGTATCCCACCGCTTACATCGAGAGAAAAGACATGGAATACCTGTATTCCGATGGCGACCTGTACTATTTCATGGATCAGGAAACCTACGAAAACGTCCCGATCAGCAAGAATATCCTCGGCGATAACTTCAAGTTTGTCAAAGAGAATACCGTTTGCAAGATCCTTTCCTACAAGGGCAGCGTATTCGGCGTGGAGCCTCCCTTCTTCATGGAGCTGGAGGTCACCAAGACCGATCCCGGCTTTGCCGGCAATACTGCCACCAATACCCTGAAGCCTGCCACCCTGGAAACCGGCGCCGAGATCAAGGTTCCTCTGTTCATCAATGAGGGCGATATGATCCGCGTGGATACCAGAACCGGCGAGTACATGGAAAGAGCGTAACTGCCCTTTCGCTTGTCATTATTTCAGACCAGAACCAATTAAGGGAGGTTACAAAAATGACTGTTATTGAAAAAGTTGCTTATCTGCGCGGGCTGGCCGACGGCCTCAAGCTGACCGACACCTCTGCCGAGGGCAAGGTGCTGCTGAATGTCATCGAGGTGCTGGATGATCTGGCGCTCTCCGTTACCGATCTGGAGGATGCGGTAGAGGAGCTGGGCGAGGTCGTGGATGCCATCGATGATGACCTGCAGGATGTAGAGGATGCCCTTTACGATGACGAGGACGAGGACTACGACTTCGATGACGACGATGATTTCGGTCTGGATGACTACGATGAGTTCGACGACGAAGATGAGCCCCTGTACGAGGTAAAGTGCCCCACCTGCGGCGATACCATCTGCGTGGACGAAAGCATGCTGTGCGAAGGCGAGATCGACTGCCCCAACTGCGGCGAAAAGCTGGAGTTCGATTTGGATGATCTGGATTGCGAGGGTGACTGCGAAGGCTGCACCGGCTGCGATCTGGACTGATCTTCCGGGATAAACCATACAGCAACCGGTGAAGTATGAGGTCCTTGTACTTCACCGGTTTTCTTTCAGGCCGAAGGACTTATATTTTTGCTTGTATTTTCTTCAAAAATATACTAAAATAGACGATATACCACCATGGGAGAAGTAGATGGCAGCACAGAACCGCAACCGAAAAGTAAAACGCCTTGCCCTGATGGGGCTTTTATTTGCGCTGGCCATGGCGTTAAGCTTTCTGGAATCGCTGCTGCCCGCCCTGCCCATGCTGCCGCCGGGCGTCCGTCTGGGGCTTTCCAATATCGTCACGATGTACGCCCTTTTTGTGCTGGGGCCGGTCAGCGGCTACACCATAGCGGTGTTAAAGTCGCTGTTCGTCCTGCTCACCAGGGGGGCGGTCGCCGCCTGCATGAGCGTCTCCGGCGGGCTTTTTTCGGTGACGGTCATGCTGCTGTTGGGGCTTCTCCCCGGCATCAAAAAGCAGTATCTGCTGCTTTCGGTGTTCGGCGGGGCGTCGCACAATATCGGCCAGCTTATCGCGGCGCGGTTCATCATCAATAATTCCTACGTTTGGTACTACTTGCCGGTTCTTCTGGCGGCAGGGCTGCTCATGGGCGCCGTAACGGGCTTGGCGCTGCGTGTCATCCTGCCCTACCTGAACCGCTTAAAGCTCAAATAAAATGAAGATTAGGAGGGATACACCGTGGCTATGTTCCATTCGCTTCCCAGCATCCATGTGAAGCACCAAAAGAACACAGCCGAGCTGGAAAGTGTGGTCATGCCGGTCCCGGCAGAGGTCACTATTTCCATGTCTCAGCACATCGGCGCCCCCTGCAAGCCTGTCGTTAAAGTCGGCGATACCGTCAAGGTCGGCCAGCTTATCGGCAATAGCGATGCAGCGGTTTCGGCGCCGGTCCATTCCAGCGTTTCGGGCACGGTCAAGGCCATCGGGCCGGTTTACAGTGCCCGCGGCACCCAAAGCGAAGCCGTCGTCATCACCACCGACGGCCTGCAAACCGTCGATGAGACCCTTGCCCCCCCTGCGATCGGCGGGGAGCTGGAGGACGTTCTGGCGGCTGCCCGCGCCTGTGGCCTGATGGGTCTGGGCGGCGCAGGGTTCCCCACCGGCGTAAAGCTGGCCGCACTGCATTCCGGCACCATCGATACCCTTGTCATCAACGGCGCCGAGTGCGAGCCCTACCTCACCTGCGATTACCGCATCATGCTGGAAAAAACCGACCTGCTGCTGGCGGGCGCGGAGCTGGTTCTGCGTCATATGCATGGCGGCCGGGCGGTCATCGGCATCGAAAACAACAAGCCCAAGGCCATCGAAAAGATCAAGGCCGCCGCTGCCGAGCAGGGCAGCAAGCTGGAGGTGCTGGAGCTCAAATCCCGCTACCCCCAGGGCGCCGAAAAGGTCATCGTCTATGAGGCGACCGGCCGTGTGATCCCCGAGGGCAAGCTCCCCGGTGATGTCGGCGTACTGGTCATGAATGTCGGTACCCTCATCAAGCTGGCGGAGTACGCCCAAACCGGTATGCCGCTTACCAGCCGTCTGGTAACGGTGGATGGCGGCGCCGTAGCCGAGCCGAAGAACGTATGGGTCCCCATCGGCGCCAAGCTGGAGGACATCATCAATTTCTGCGGCGGCTACAAGGGCGAGCCTGCCGAGATCATTCTGGGCGGCCCCATGATGGGTACCGACTGCAAGGACGATCAGGCGTTCCTTGCCAAGACCAATAACGGCCTTCTGGTATTCACCGCCAAGGAAGCGAACGCCATGGCCGAAACCGCCTGCATCCGCTGCGGCAAGTGCCTGAACGCCTGCCCGTTCGGGCTCAACCCTGCGGGGCTGGACCGTGCCTACCATGCCGAAAACGTCGAGGCCCTCAAGGAGCTCCACGTCAACCTCTGCATGGAGTGCGGCTGCTGCGCCTATGTCTGTCCTGCCAAGCGCCATCTGGTCGCCTATAACCAGCTGGGCAAGCAGCTCATCAGAAAGTAAGGAGGAGGGGAGATAAAATGACTGATCGTAAACTGCTCGTTGCTGTCGGGCCGCACGTCCGCAGCAGCGTTTCCACCACCTCCGTCATGCGTGATGTTCTCATTGCGCTGCTGCCTGCCGTGGTGGCGTCCGTTCTGGTATTCGGCACCCGTGCCCTCCTGTTGGAGGCCGTCTGCGTTGCAGCGTCTATCCTGTTTGAATACCTGTTCCGCCGCATCACCAAGCGCACCAATACCATTTCGGATTTGAGCGCCGCCGTGACCGGCCTGCTGCTGGCCATGAACCTGCCTGCCGGGTTCCCCATCTGGATGGCCATTGTCGGCTGCTTTGTCGCTATTGTTATCGTCAAGCAGCTGTTCGGCGGCATCGGCTGCAATTTTGCCAATCCCGCCATTACCGGCCGTATCTTCCTGCTCATCGCCTTTGCGGGGCAGATGACCACATGGCCGACCGCCAATTCCTACATCAACGGCATCGATGCCGTATCCGGCGCGACCCCCCTTGCTCTCATCAAAGAGGGCAATCTGGAAGCCCTGCCCTCCGTCCGCAACCTGCTGTTCGGTATCCGCGGCGGCTGCCTGGGCGAGACCTGCGCCATCGCACTCATCATCGGCTTTATCTATCTGCTGGCCCGCCGGGTCATCAGCGCCACCATCCCCGTGGTCTATGTGGCCACCATCGCTGTGATGAGCCTGATCCTCGGTTATGACCCCATCACCATGATCCTGACCGGCGGCGTGCTGCTGGGCGGCATCTTCATGCTCACCGATTACGCCACCTCCCCCTCCACCGAGTGGGGCAAGGTCGTCTTTGCACTGGGCGCGGGCATCATCACCATGCTCATCCGCAATTCCTCCGGCGGCTATCCGGAGGGCGTATCCTTCGCCATCCTGCTGATGAACATCCTCTGCCCGCACATCGATAAGCTGGGCCACAAAAAACCGTTTGGAGTAGGAGGTGCCGAAAAATGAAGTGGGAAAATCTGAAACCCATCGTTGTCCTCACCGTCATCTGCCTTGTCGTCTCCGCGGCGCTGGCAGGCACCTACAATCTCACCAAGCCCGTGATCGACGCTGCCAAGGCAGCACAGGCCAATGAGGCCCTCGCAGCCGTTCTGCCGGAGGGCGCCGACTTCGAGGAGGTCACCGTCACGGCCGAAAACGTTACCAAGGCCTACAAGGCCGGCAACGGCGCGGGCTATGTGTTCCAGGCGCAGGGCAAGGGCTTCGCCGGCATGATCTCGGTCATGGTCGGCATCTCCGCCGACGGCACCGTCACCGGTACACAGGTGTTGGAGCACGGCGAGACCCCCGGCATCGGCGACCGCATCGAAACCGAACCGAACTTCCAGCAGCAGTACATCGGCAAGGACTTCACGCTCAAGGACATCGAATTCCTCTCCCGCGCCACCTTCTCCTCCAAGGGCTTTAATACCGCAGTCGGTAATGCGTTTGTTGCCTACGGCGAGCTGGCGGGCATCGCCATCGAAGCCCCCACCGAGGAAAAGGTCTATCCCGAGGCCGAGCTCATCGCCGAAATGCTGGGCGAGGGCTACACCGAGCTGGAGACCGCACCCGAAGGCACCGACAGCGCCTATCAGTCCGAGCTGGGCTATGCGTTCAATGTTCATGCCTCCGGCTTCAGCGGAGAGCTGCATATCCTCGTTGCCATTGATAATAACGGCGCCATCATCGCCTCCAAGCTGTATCAGCACACCGAGACCCCCAATGAGTACGAGGGCATCGACGGTGCCAAGCTCGCCAAGAGCTCCTACAGCAAGAAGTGGATCGGCGTAACGGCCGAGACTCCCGAGGGCGACCTGCCGATGGTCTCCAAGGCCACCTTTACCTCCAATGGCTATAAGGAAGCGGTCAAGCTGGCGTTTGCCGCCTATGAAACTGTGAAAGGAGCGTGAGGAACCAAATGAGCAATAAGCTGAAAACCTTTACCAACGGTATCATCAAAGAGAACCCCGTACTGGTTCTGGTGCTGGGCACCTGCCCGGCCATCGCTACCTCCACCTCGGTTCTCAATGCTCTGGGCATGGGCCTTGCAGCCACCTTTGTACTGCTCGGCTCCAATATCGTTATTTCTCTCCTGCGCAATATCATCCCCAATAAGGTTCGCATCCCCTGCTTCATCGTTGTTATCGCCGGGTTTGTTTCGGTGGTGCAGCTGCTGCTGCAGGCCTACGCACAAAGCCTTTATCAAAGCCTCGGCATCTTCCTGCCGCTTATCGTGGTAAACTGCATCATCCTCGGCCGTGCCGAAATGTTTGCCAGTAAGAATAATGTCCTCGATTCCGCCCTGGACGGTCTCGGCATGGGTCTCGGCTTTACCCTCGCCCTGTTCTGCATGGCCACCATCCGTGAGATTCTGGGCAGCGGCACCTGGTGCGGCATCACCCTGACTGCCAACCTGTTCGATCCCATTGCGATCATGAAGCTGACCCCCGGCGGCTTCCTCGTCTACGGTGTTCTCATCGCCGTGATGAACAAGTTCGCCAAGCATAAACCCAAAAAGACCATCGACTGTGCCGCCTGCGGCGCCTGCGGCTCCGGCTGCGCCGGCTGCCCCTCGGCCGAAAAGAAGGAAGGAGGCTGTGAAGCATGAAAGAAATGATCGTCATTCTGCTTTCCGCTATTTTAACGCAGAACTTCGTCCTCTCCAAATCGCTGGGCATCTGCCCGTTCCTCGGCGTCTCCAAAAAGCTGGATTCCGCCGTCGGCATGAGCCTTGCCGTGACCTTCGTCATGGTGCTGGCCACCGCCGCCACCTGGCCCATCCAGACCTACCTGCTGGATCAATACGACCTGGGCTATATGCAGACCATCGTTTTCATTCTGGTCATCGCCGCGCTGGTACAGCTGGTGGAAATGATCCTCAAAAAGTTCATTCCCCCGCTGTATGAGTCCCTCGGCATCTACCTGCCCCTCATCACCACCAACTGCGCCGTGCTGGGCGTCGCCGTGCTGAACATCGATGAAAAGTACGGCTTCGGTCAGTCCATGGTCAATGCGCTGGGCGCCGGTATCGGCTTCCTGCTGGCGATGGTGCTGTTTGCAGGCGTTCGCGGCCGTATGGAAAATATGGATATCCCCGAATCGTTCAAGGGCCTGCCCATCACTTTGATCGCTGCCTTCATCGTGTCCATGTCCTTCATGGGCTTCGGTGGCGTGGTAGACGGTCTGCTGAAGTAAGGAGGGGAGATTACAATGACTGGTGTTATTATTGTCGGCGTCATCGGCCTTGTCTGTTCCGTTCTGCTGGTGGTCGCTTCCCACTTCCTTTCCGTCCCCGCCGATACCCGTGTGGAGGACATCCGGGCGTTTTTGCCCGGCGCCAACTGCGGTGCCTGCGGCTATGCCGGCTGCGATGACTACGCCAAGGCCGTAGCGGGCGGCTCCGCCAAGCCCAATCTCTGCATCCCCGGCGGCGCTTCCGCTGCGGATCAGATCAGCGAGTATCTGGGCGTTCAGTCCGAAAGCACCGTGCCCCAAAAGGCGGTCGTCCGCTGCAGCGGCACCTGCGAAAAGTGCGGCGATGCCGAGGAATACCACGGCCCCGCCACCTGCGCCGCCTGTGCTGCGCTGTACCGCGGCAAAAAAGCCTGCAGCTACGGCTGCATGGGCTACGGCGATTGCGTCATGGTCTGCAAATTCGGCGCCCTCTCCATCGTGGATGGCGTTGCCCGTGTGGATGAAAGTCTGTGTACCGGCTGCGGCGCCTGCGCCAAGGCCTGCCCGCATCTCATCATCGGCATGGTCCCGGTCAGCAGCAGCGTCACCGTTCGCTGCTCCAGCCACGATAGCGGCGCAGTAGTCCGCAAGGTTTGCTCCGCCGGCTGCATCGGCTGCATGATGTGCACCAAGGTCTGCCCGACCGGCGCCATCACCGTCACCGATTTCCTTGCGAGCATCGACCCGGATAAGTGCACCAACTGCGGCGCCTGCGCCGAAAAGTGCCCCGTCAAGGTCATCACGCTGGAATAACCGCATATACCTGCCAGATTGCCCCCGGAAACGGGGGCAATTTTTGCACCCCCTCTCCACCTCTGCAAAAGCCGCAGGCATACGGGCCGCAGGCCGCCCGCCCTCCGGGCGGGCAAACGGGCTCCGCCCGTTTCGACGGCTCCGCCGCCGGGCCTGCGGCCCGCCTCACCGCCCCGCCCCTGCACCGGCCCTCCCGAAAATCTGCCCCACCGCAAATTCTCCCAAATTATCCCGGCAACAAATCCCCAGTTCCTCCCATTTCCTGTGCAAATCAGTCCCCCGTTTGTAAAACTTCCGTAAATAAATGTTGCTTTTTAACCCTCCCGATGCAAAAACCCCCCGTTTTTGCCGTATTAGTGGGGGGACTTTTTCCGCCCCGCCCCAAAAATCTTCCCCTCCCACTTTCCTCTCCCCGCCGTTTGTGGTACAATATACTTTGGACATTTGCGAATATTTCGAAACGATAAAGGAGACCCCCATGCCGCAGCACGATAACCAAACCTACCAGCAGCTCAAAAACGCCATATTGCAGCGCCGCTTTGCCAGCCTCAACCCCATGCAGCGGCAGGCAGTCATGGCCGTGGAGGGCCCGGTTCTCATTCTGGCCGGGGCCGGCAGCGGAAAAACCACCGTCCTCATCCACCGCATCGCCAATCTTTTGCAGTTCGGCCTGGCCTCCGCCCGGCAGGATGATATGCCCCCCCTGACCGACGAGGACTGGCACACCTTGGAGCTCTGCGCCGCCGACGGCAGCTATATGGAACGGGCCTCGTGGCTCATCGCCCACGATGTCCCCGCCCCGTGGAATATTCTGGCCATCACCTTCACCAATAAAGCCGCAGGGGAGCTGCGCGCAAGACTGGCCGGGATGCTCGGCAGCTGCGGGGAGGACGTCCATGCCGCCACCTTCCATGCGGCCTGCTCCCGCATCCTGCGGGCGGAAATAGAGGTGCTGGGATACAGCCGCAACTTCACCATCTACGATACCGATGATTCCGTCCGGGTCATCAAGGATGCCATGGCGGAGCTTCACATCAGTGATAAAAACTTTGCGCCCAAGGCGCTGCTTGCCAATATCAGCCGGGCCAAGGATCGAATGCTGACCCCCGAGGGGCTGGCAAATTCGGCCGGGGATAATTTCGCCCTGCAGGTCACCGCCAAGGTCTACCGCCGCTATCAGGAGATGCTCAAGGCCGCCAACGCCCTCGATTTCGATGACATCATCCTGCTTACCGTCCGGCTGTTCCGTGAATACCCGGAGGTGCTGCAAAAATACCAGCGCCGCTACCGCTACATCATGGTGGATGAATATCAGGACACCAACCACGCCCAGTATCTTCTGGTCAGCCTTTTGGCCGGCGGCCACGGTAATTTGTGCGTCGTGGGCGATGACGACCAGAGTATTTATAAATTCCGCGGTGCCACCATCGAAAATATCCTCTCCTTCGAGCAGCAGTTCGGCAATACCACCGTCATCCGGCTGGAGCAGAACTACCGCAGCACCGGCACCATACTGGATGCCGCCAATGCCGTGATCAGCCGCAACAGCCAGCGAAAGGGCAAAACCCTTTGGACAGAGAACAGCCGCGGCGAAAAGGTTTTGTACCACAAGGCCGCCGATGAGCAGCGGGAAGCCCATTTCATCGCCGCCACCATCCGGAAAAACCGCGAAAAAGGCGCCAGATACAGCGACCACGCCATCCTTTACCGCATGAACGCCCTCTCCGGCACCTTGGAGCAGATGTTCATCCGGCAGGGGCTGCCCTACCGCATCATCGGCGGGTTAAAGTTCTTCGACCGCAAGGAGGTCAAGGACGTTCTGGCCTACCTCGCCGTCATCAATAATCCCGAGGACACCCTGCGGCTGCGCCGCATCATCAATGAGCCGAAGCGGGGCATCGGGGAGGCCACCCTGAATACCGCCCAGCAGGTTTCGGATACCATCGGTCAATCGATGTACCGTACCCTGCAAACCGCCGAGGAATACGCCCCTCTTTCCGCCAAGGCCAAGGCCCTGATGGCCTTTACCGCCATGCTGGACGGCATCGCCGAGCAGGTGGATGAGGTTCCCCTCATCGAAACGCTGGAGGAGGTGCTGGAGCAAAGCGGTTATGTCAAGGCACTGGAAGCGAAAAACGATATGGAAAGCCGCGGGCGGCTGGAAAATATCGGCGAATTAAAGACCACCGTCCTCAAGTACATGGCGGAGACCGAGCAGCCCACCCTTTCCGGCTTTTTGGAGGAGATCGCCCTTTACACCGACCTCGATAACCTTTCGGAGGACGACGACAAAGTGGTTCTCATGACCCTCCATTCCGCCAAGGGACTGGAGTTCCCCTATGTTTTCATCACCGGCATGGAGGAGGGCATCTTCCCCGGCCAGCAGGCGCTGTTTGAGCCGGGCGAGCTGGAGGAGGAACGGCGGCTGGCCTATGTCGGCATCACCCGTGCCAAAAAGGAGCTGTACCTCACCGGCGCCGCCCAGCGGATGCTGTTCGGCCGCACCACCAGGAACCGGCCCTCCCGCTTTATTTCGGAAATACCGGCGGAGCTTTTGAAAATCGAGGACGAGACCGAGCGCTTCGGCAGCTATTTTACCGGGGAAAGACCCGATGGCGGCTATATCCGGCAGCCGGCCCGGCCGGCGCAATCCGGCGGACGTCCCGTCCCGCCGCCTTCCCGCCCCAGGCCCGCCGAGGAGCCCTTTACCCTCAAGGTCGGCGACCGGGTGCTGCACAATACCTTCGGGGAGGGCAGCATCCTCAAAATCGAGCCGATGGGCAACGACCACCTGCTGACCATCCACTTCGATAAGGTCGGTTCCAAACGGCTGATGGCAACCTATGCCCGGCTGCAAAAAAAATAATCACCCGCAAGGAGGAAATACTATGCCAAAGGTCACTCTCATCACCCACACCCCGGACCCCGAAATGACCATCGCTTCGGCGGCACGGCTTTGCTACAGCCCCGCCACCATCGCCGAGGTACAGGAAAAGCTGACCCCCGAAAAGGCAGGGGAATTTGTGGAAATGCTGGCCGGACTGGGCCACCAGAGCCCCATCGAGCACGCCGTTTTCACCTTCGGCATCGAGGGGGTGAGCCGGGCGCTGCTGGCACAGATCACCCGGCACCGCATCGCCTCCTTCAGCGTCCAAAGTCAGCGCTACGTCCGGGAAAATGACTTCGAGGTCGTGGTGCCGCCGCAGATCGCCGAGGTGCCCGAAGCAAAGGCCGAATTTGAGCTGGCCATGAGGGAGAGCATCGCCCACTATCAAAAAATCTCCGAGCTGCTCAAATCCCGCCGGGAGCGTGAGCTGCTGGAGCAGGGGCTTTCCCCCAAGGCGGCGGCAAGCCGTGCCGAAAAAACCGCCATCGAGGACGCCCGGTTTGTGCTGCCCAATGCCTGCGATACCAAGATGATCGTGACCATGAACGCCCGCAGCCTTATGAATTTCTTCGAGCTGCGCTGCTGTCAGCGCGCCCAGTGGGAGATCCGCGAGGTGGCGGATCAGATGCTGCGGCTGTGTCTCGGGGTCGCGCCCCATCTGTTCCAAAAGGCGGGGCCGGGCTGTGTACGCGGTGGCTGCCCCGAGGGCAAAATGACCTGCGGAATGGCTGCGGAAATGCGGGAAAAATACGCTAAAATGAGGGAAGAAGCCCATGGATAACAGACTGCCGATTCTGCTGCTGTGCATAGCGGCGCTGGTGCTGGCGGCGGTCAGCCTTTTGCGGCTGGCGCAGGGCATGGCGGCCCAAAGCATGGGCTTATTTATTGTGACGGCGGCGGTGCTGCTGGCGGCGGTGGTGTACTATCTCATCTACCGCAGCAAAAATACACGGGAATGAGGAGGACAACATGGAGCATCAACTGGTGGTGATAGAGGGACTGGACGGCAGCGGCAAGGCAACGCAGGCCGCCCTGCTCACCGAATACCTCATCGGCAAGGGGACCCCCTGCCGCAAGCTGTCCTTCCCCGACTATAACGATCCCTCCAGCACGCTGGTCAAAATGTATCTCCACGGGGAGATGGGCACACTGGAGGAGGTGAACCCCTACGGGGCGTCGCTTTTCTTCACGGTGGACCGCTATGCCAGCTACTGCCGCCACTGGCGCAGCGACTGGGAAGCGGGCAAGATCATGGTGGCCGACCGCTATTCCACCTCCAATATCCCGCACCAGATGTCCCGGCTGCCGCAGGAGCAATGGGACGGCTTTTTGGAGTGGCTGTGCGATGTGGAATATAATAAAGCCGGGCTGCCCCGCCCCACGGCGGTGGTGTACCTGGATGTGGACCCGGAGGTCTCCCGGCGGCTGCTGACCGAACGCTACCACGGCGATGAAACCAAGCGGGATATCCACGAGGCGGACTTTGCCTATTTGCAGCACTGCCGTACCGCTGCCCTTTACGGGGCAAAAAAGCAGGGCTGGATCATCTTAAACTGCACCGAGCAGGGCGAAATGCTCCCGCGGGAGCGCATCGCCGAAAAAATACGGGACGTACTGCACCTGTAATATCCAAGGAGGATTATGTTGAATTTCAAACCGATTACGCTGGAGTCCCGGCGTGACCTGCTGCCCTTTCTGGGCAAAAAACACCACAGCGCCTGTTACCAGAGCTTCGCCACCATGTACCTCTGGAGCAGCATTTATAAGACCCGCTACTGCATGACCGACGAATGGCTGTTCACCAAAAGCGGCAGCAGCGACGGCTACGGCTTCCCCTACGGGGACGGCGACCTGCGGGAGGGTATTGCCCTGCTGCGGCAGGATGCGAAAGAGAACGGCAAAAAGCTGTGGTTCTTCGGGCTGCTGGAGGAGCAAAAGGCATGGCTGGAGGCAAACTATCCCGGGGAATTCACCTACAAGGCCAACCGGGATGACGCCGAATATATCTACGAGGCGGAGAAGCTGGCGACCTACGCCGGGAAAAAGCTGCACGCCAAGCGCAACTACTGCAACCGCTTCGAGGCCGCCCACCCCGACTGGAAATTCGAGCCCATCACCGGGGAAAACCGGGAGGCGGTGCTGGAATTCCACAGCCGCTGGCAGAAGGAAAACGAGGGCAGCAGCGAGGGCCTGCATAAGGAGGGCTGTGTGGTGCGCTGCGCCCTGCGGGAAATGGACGAGCTGGAAATGACCGGCGGCGTGCTGACGGCCGGGGGCAGAATTTACGGCTTTGCGGTGGCCAGCATGATAAACGAAACATTGATGGATGAGAATATCGAAAAGGCGGACGGTGAGGAGCCGGGCGCCTACCCGATGGTTTGCCGGGAGATGGCAAAAATGATGCGGGAAAAATATCCCGCCCTGACGCTCATCAACCGTGAGGAGGACACCGGGGACGAGGGGCTGCGCCGCAGCAAGGAATCCTATTCCCCGGTGATGCTGCTGCAAAAATACGTGACCCGCGAGGTCGGGTGAAAGGGGGCTTTCCCGTGGTGTGCTATACCCCGGCCGAACCGGCCGACCTGCCCCGCCTGCGGGAGATTTTCCTGCTGTGCTTCGGGCAAGTGGCCGCCGCCGAAATGGAGCTTGTTTTTTCCCGGTGCGGGGACGCCCTGTGGTGCGCCAAAGCGGAGGGCCGCCCGGCGGCCATGCTGGCGGCCATGCCGGTGACCCTTGCGCTGCCGCAGGGGGAATATAAGGCCCGGTATTTTTACGGGGTGGCCACCCACCCGGAGGCCCGAAGACAGGGACTGTGCAAAAATCTGCTGGTGGCCTGCTGCCGGTGGATGACCGGGCAGGGGGAAGCCGCTGCCCTTTTGCGGCCGGACAGCGAAAAGAACCGAAGCTACTACCGGGAAAACGGCTTTGCCGACTGCAGCACGGCGGGAACCGGCTGCTACCGCCAAAAAGGCGGTGCGGCGGCGGAGCTGACCCCGGCCGATCCGGTGGAATATGACCGCCTGCGACGGAAATTTGCCCCGTGGGGGCTGCAATGGGGCAGGGAAGGGCTTTCCCTGCAAAAGGAATGGATGCGGCTGTACGGCGGCGATTTGTGGCTGCTGGGCGATGCCGAAAGCCCGTGGGGCTGTGCGGCAGTCAGCCGGGAGGGGGAAAGCCCCCTTTTGCGGGAGCTGCTGTGCCGTCCCGCCGATGCCGAAAAAGCACTGGAGGGGCTGTGCCGGACGCTGCAAGCCCCGGAACTGGGACTGGCGCTGCCGCAGCCCGGCCCGGTGGAGGGCCTGCCGGCCCGCCCCATGATGATGTTACGAAAAACAGGCGAGATCGATTTGCCGGAGGCGATATATACGCCGCTGGCAATGGACTGATAAAGGAGGGCAACGATATGACAGCTTATGTATTTCTGGCCGAAGGCTTTGAGGAGGTGGAGGCGCTGACCCCGGTGGATATTCTGCGGCGGGGCGGCGTCACCGTAAAAACGGTGGGCATCGGCGGCAGGACCGTTACCGGCAGCCACGGCATCCCGGTGGTGTGTGATATCGCCGAGGAGGATGTCATCCCCGATGAGATCGATATGATGGTGCTGCCCGGCGGCCTGCCCGGTACCACCCATCTGGGGGAGTCGCTGACGGTGCAGGAGGGACTGGCCTATGCGGTGCAGGAAAATCTGTGGGTCGCGGCCATCTGTGCCGCCCCCAGCGTGCTGGGTGAAAACGGCCTGCTGCACGGCAAAAAGTACACCTGCTATCCCGGCTTTGAAAATGACGAAAAGTACCACGGCACCTATACGGCGGCTCCCCTGCAGCAGGATGGCATGGTCATCACCGCGAACGGCGCCGGCAATGCCCTGACCTTTGCGCTGTATCTTCTGGCGGCCCTGCAGGGCGAGGAAAAAGCGCTGGAGGTCGGTCGTTCCATCCAGATGAAGCTGTAACGGGGAGAAGGAAACACTATGGTAAAAACAAAACCCGAGGTTCTGGTCCCTGCCGGGGACCGGGAACGGCTGGAGGCGGCGCTGCGCTTTGGGGCAGACGCCGTGTATCTGGGCGGGAAGCTGTTTAATATGCGGGCGGGAACAAAAAGCTTTACGCAGGAGGAGCTGGCCGAGGCGGTAACGCTGACCCACAGCTATGGCAAGCGCCTTTACCTGACCTGCAACACCCTGCTGACCAATGAGGAGGCGGAGCTGCTGCCCCGTTACCTTGCCGAGGCCCAGGAAATGGGGGTGGATGCTGCCATCGTGAGTGATGTGGGGGTGCTGATGGCCGCCCATCGGGCGGTACCGCAGCTGGATTTGCATATCTCCACGCAGGCAGGGGTCACCAACCGGCTTACCGCAACGGAGCTGTTCCGTCTGGGCGCCAAACGGGTGGTGCTGGCAAGGGAGCTGCCGCTGACCGAGATCGAGGGGGTCTGCCGCGGCATCCCGGAGGAGCTGGAGGTAGAGGTATTCGTCCACGGGGCGATGTGCATGAGCGTTTCCGGGCGGTGCCTGCTTTCCCAGTATCTTACCGGGCGGGACGCCAACCGCGGCGCCTGCACCCAGCCCTGCCGCTGGAAATATGCCCTGATGGAGGAAAAGCGTCCGGGGCAGTACTACCCGGTGGAGGAGGACGGCGGGTACAGCTATATCCTCAATGCCAAGGATCTGTGCCTCATTGAGCACCTGGACAAGCTGGCACAGGCGGGGGTCCATTCCTTCAAGATCGAGGGACGGGCGAAATCCGCCTACTATACGGCGGTAACGGCCGGGGCCTACCGTGCCGCCACCGACCTGATGTGGCAGGACCCGACGCACTATATCTGCCCCGAATGGCTGCGGGAGGAAGTGACCAAGGTAAGCCACCGCGACTACACCACGGGGTTTTTATTCGGCCCGCCGGAAAACGGCCAGTGCTACGAAACCGGGGGGTATATCCGCCGGTGGGAGGTGGCAGGTGTGGTGACCGGCTATGACGCCGAGCACCGCCGGCTTTTGTGCGTGCAGAGGAATAAGTTTGCGGCGGGGCAGCCGCTGGAGCTGGTGCTGCCGCTGCGGGGCGTCAGGTCATTTGCCCCGGAGAAGCTGTATAATGCCGACGGCGAGCCGGTGGACTGTGTACCCCACGCCGCTGCACCCTTTATGATGGACTACCCCGAACCGCTGCCGGAGGGCACCCTGCTGCGCATGGCGGCGGATTGAGGGGAAAAACACATTGCACGTTGAAACAGACTGTGATATAATTTAGCGCAGAAAAACCCACGGAAAGGCAGGAGCAGGAAAACCAATGGTAGTAAATCCCGGAAAGAATGAGATCATAGAGGCGGAGGGGAAGCGGTACCGCCGCCTGTGCATCAAGACCCATGTCATCACCGACGCCGACAAAATAACCGACGTGGTGATGCAGTACGCCGCCCCCGAAATGCAGGAGGGCGATATTCTGTTCATCACCGAAAAGGCGGTGGCCTGCACCCAGAAGCGGGCCATCCCCATGAAGGACATCAAGCCCCGGCCGCTGGCGAAATTCCTGTGCAAATTCGTACTGAAAACGCCCTACGGCATCGGGCTGGGCATCCCGGAAACGATGGAGATGGCGATAAGGGAGTGCGGGACGTTCCGCATCCTGCTGGCGGCGGCGGTTTCCGCCGTGGGCAAGCTGTTTGGCATCCGCGGGTGGTTCTACAAGGTGGCGGGCGAGAAGGCACGCTCCATTGACGGCCCCTGCGACTGCACCCTGCCCCCCTACAATGAGTATGTGGTGCTGGGCCCTGCCGACCCCGACCGGGTGGCAGCGGAGATTTATTCGGTGCTGGGCCGGCCGGTGCTGATCACCGACATCAACGACATCGGCGGAGTGATCATGGGCGAGGCGCCCCTTTCCGTCGACCGTGGACTGATGGCGGCCATCCTGCGGGATAACCCCCTGGGACAGAGCCACGAGCAGACCCCGATGGGCATTATCCGCCCGGTGGCGTAATAAAACGAAAGCTGGGCGGCGGGGCGGTGTGCCTTGCCGCCTTTTGGCAGGCGGCGGGGGAGGGACGGCCCGCAGGGCCGAGGGGCGAAGCCCCTCGCGGGCGGCCGCAGGCCGCCCGAAACCGTCCGCAGGACGGTTTGCCCTGCGGGCCGTATGCCCGCTTTGCGGGCCCTGCGGCGGCAGAATGATTGCAAAATGCGGGGGCCCGTGCTATAATATAAATTCAACCAAAAGGCAAAGGAGGCCTCCCATGGATGTCCGTGTCGGCGATATTCTGCTGATGAAGAAAAAGCACCCCTGCGGCGGGGAGGAATTCACCGTCACCCGCAGCGGCATGGATTTTAAGCTGGTTTGCCGTACCTGCGGCCGGGAGATTATGATCCCCCGCGCCAAGGCGGAACGCCATATCAAAAAAATTACCCACCCGGAGGAGCAGTAGCGGCCCTTACGCAAAACAATTTTGTGTAAGGAGTTTTTGTGATGCTTGAGGGACTTTTGGCGGCGCACCGCCGTTATGATGAACTTTCCGCCCAGCTTTCCCAGCCCGACGCTGCCGCCGACCTGGGACGCTACCGGGCGCTGATGAAGGAATACAAGGAGCTGGAGCCGCTTTCACGGCAGTACCTTGCCCTTGCCGCTGCCGAAGCGGCGCTGGCGGAGGCGAAGGAGCTGCTCTATTCCCGTGATGCCGAGCTTTCGGCGATGGCGGCGGAGCAGAAAACCGAGGCCGAGGAGCAGATCGCCCGGCTGACCGATGAAGCCCGGCTGATGCTGCTGCCCCACGACCCGAGGGATGACCGCAGCGTCATTATGGAGCTGCGGGCCGGCACCGGCGGGGAGGAGGCTGCGCTTTTTGCGGCCGACCTGTACCGGATGTACAGCCTGTACGCCGCCGCACGGGGCTGGCAGGTGGAGCTGATGAACGCCAATGAAACCGAGCTGGGCGGCTACCGGGAGATCGTATTTTCGGTGGAGGGGGAAAAGGTTTTCTCCCGCCTGAAATTTGAAAGCGGCATCCACCGGGTGCAGCGGGTGCCCGTCACCGATAGCCAGGGCAAGATACAGACCTCCGCCGTGACCGTGGCGGTGCTGCCGGAGGCCGATGAGGTCGAGATCCGTATTGACCCAAAGGACCTGAAGATAGATACCTTCCGTTCCAGCGGGGCGGGCGGCCAGCACATCAATAAAACCGAGTCCGCCATCCGCATCACCCACCTGCCCACCGGGCTGGTGGTGGAATGCCAGGACGAGCGAAGTCAGTATAAAAATAAAGACCGCGCCATGAAGATCCTGCGCAGCCGCCTGCTGGAGCAGGCCGAGCAGGAGCAGAATGACTCCATCGCCGCAGACCGCCGCCGCCAGGTCGGCTCCGGCGACCGCAGCGGGCGCATCCGCACCTATAATTTTCCCCAGAACCGGGTCAGCGACCATCGCATCGAGCTGACGCTGTACCGGCTGGATGCCGTGATGAACGGCGACCTTGACCTGCTCATCGAGCCGCTGCTGGCGCACGAGCAGGCCGAAAAACTGCAGAACAGGGAGCATCCCGAATGATGATGAAAACTGAACTCATCCGAATATATGACCCCGCCGAGGACGCCGAGGGCGTGCTGCGGGCAGGGGATATCCTTTCCCACGGGGGGATGGTCGCCATTCCCACCGAAACGGTGTACGGGCTGGCCGCCAATGCCTATGACGAGGCGGCGGTAAAGGCGGTGTATGCCGCCAAGGGCCGCCCCGGCGATAACCCCATGATCGTCCACATCGCCGACCTTTCCGCCCTGCCGGAGGTGGCTGCCGCCATCCCGGAAAATGCAAAAATTCTGGCGGAGGCCTTCTGGCCGGGGCCGCTGACGATGGTGCTGCCCCGTTCCGAACGGGTGCCGCTTACCACCACCGGCGGCATGGATACCGTCGCTGTCCGTATGCCGAGCCATCCGGTTGCCCGTGCGGTGATCCGGGCGGCGGGGGTGCCGCTGGCTGCCCCCAGCGCCAACCGCAGCGGCAGTCCCAGTCCCACCAGCTACCGCCATTGTATCGATGACCTGTGGGGGCTGGTGGATGCCATAGTGGAAAGCGACGACTGCACCGTCGGGGTGGAGTCCACCGTGCTTTCCTTCCTGCCGGACGGGACCCCGCAGATTTTGCGCCCCGGCGCCGTCACCCCGGAGGAGATCCGGCGGCTGTGCGGGAAGGTCTCGGTCTCCGATGCGGTACTGCATATGCTGCCGCAGGATGCCGCCGCCCCCAGCCCCGGCATGAAATACAAGCATTACGCCCCGGCGGCCACCCTGACGCTGCTGTGCGGCAGTCGGGAGGACTACGCCGCCCGGGTGAACGAATACTACGAAACGCTGCGGGAGTCCGGTGAGGAGGACGGCTTTTATGCCATGTGTTTTGATGAGGACGTTTCCCTGCTGGAGGCACCGACCATCAGCTACGGCGTGGCCTATAATTACTCCTCGCAGGCGCAGAACCTCTTTGATGTGCTGCGGCAGCTGGATAAATTGCAGGCCACCGAGGTGTACGTCCACGCCCCGGAGCCGGAGGAGATGGGTCTTGCTGTCTACAACCGGCTGCTGCGTGCCGCCGCCTTCCGGGTGGTTCGGCTTTGATTTGAAGTTTGTGCAGGGTCGGCAGGCAGGGAAGCGCGTGCTGCTTTGAAGCTTGTGCAAGGTCGGAGGGGCCCGCAGGGCGCTCCGGCCGAAGGCCGGAGCCGGCGGCTCCGCCGCCGAAACCGCCGCAGGCGGTTTGCCCTGCGGGCCCCGGCACCCTGCGGGCCCCCGGCGACTTGCCCCCCGCAGACCGTCCGCAACCCGAAACCGAGGTGATTTTATGCTCCGTATCGGCTTGACCGGCCCCACCGGCAGCGGCAAATCCACCGTGACCGCCCTGATGCGACAATGGGGCGGGGTGGAGGTGCTGGACGCCGACGCCATCGCCCATGAGGTCAATAACAGTCCCGCCGCAGCCGATGCCATCGCTGCCGCCTTTCCCGGCGTGCAAAAGCTGGACGGCACCATCGACCGCCGAAAGCTGGGCGCCCTGGTCTTTGCCCGGCCGGAGCAGCTGCAGCGGCTGGTGGGCATCACCTTTCCCCTCATTCTGGCGGAATGTAAAGCCCGCATGGATGCCGCCGAGCGTGCCGGCTGCCGTGCCTGCGTCCTGGACGCTCCCACCCTGTTTGAAGCGGGCGGCGACCGCCTTTGCGATGTTATCGTCAGCGTGGTGACCCCGAAGGAGGAGCGCCTGCGCCGCATTTTGCAGCGGGACGGCATTACCCCGCAGGCCGCCGCAGACCGCATGAAGAACCAGCACGAGGACGGCTTTTATACCGCACGTTCCCATTTTGTTATCACAAACTCGTCCGACCTTGCCCACCTGCAAAAGGAGGTGGAGCGATGCAGACGGTTTCTGGTATTATAAACGAATCAAAACACCGAAAGGAGAATATACCCATGTCCGAAAAAACCAAGGGCGAGCAGCTGCGGGAAGAGCTGCTGATGAACCCTAAAAACCTCACCGAAACCATGACCGCGGAGGAGCTGAAGGCCGCCTATGATTTCTGCGAGGGCTACAAGAGCTTCCTGGATGCCGCCAAGACCGAGCGTGAAGCCGTTACCACCGCCATCGCGCTGCTGGAAAAGGCCGGCTATGTGCCCTTTGACCACGCAGCGGAGTATAAGGCGGGGGATAAGGTCTACCTCAATAACCGGGGCAAGGCGCTCATCGCCGCCACCATCGGCCGCCGCAGCGTCGCCGAGGGCGTCCGCATCGGTGTGGCTCATATCGACAGCCCCCGTTTGGACCTCAAGCCCCGGCCCCTGTTTGAGGAGGGCGAGCAGTGCTTCCTCAAGACCCACTACTACGGCGGCATCAAGAAGTACCAGTGGACCGCCATCCCGCTGGCGCTGCACGGCACCATCATCCGCAAGGACGGCTCCAGCCTGTCCGTAGCCATCGGTGAGGAGGAGGGCGACCCGGTATTCTGCGTCACCGACCTGCTGCCCCACCTGGCCGCCGACCAGATGAAGAAATCCCTTGCCGAGGGCATCGAGGGCGAAAAGCTCAATATCCTCATCGGCAGCGCCGCCCTGCGGGACGATACCGGCGCCGAAAAGGTCAAGATCGCCATCGCCCGCCTGCTGTTTGAAAAGTACGGCATCCGGGAGGAGGACTTCCTTTCCGCCGAGCTGTGCGCCGTTCCCGCCTTTAAGGCCCGTGACCTTGGTCTCGACCGCTCCATGATCGGCGCCTACGGCCATGATGACCGCGTTTGCGCCTATCCCATCCTCATGGCGGAGATCGATGAGAAATCCCCCGAATATACCTCCGTCACCATTCTGGCGGATAAAGAGGAGACCGGCAGCAACGGCCCCACCGGCATGAACTCCTACTTCCTCAAGGACTTTATGGAGGACCTGGCGGATATGGCCGGCTGCAAGGTGCGCCATGTGGCGGCCAACAGCCACTGCTTCAGCGCCGACGTCAACGCAGCCTTTGACCCCGCCTACGGTGAGGTTCACGAGCGCCGCAACGCCAGCTACATCAATTACGGTGTGGTGGTGACCAAGTACACCGGCGCCCGCGGCAAGGCCGGCACCAATGACGCCACGGCCGAGATGATGGGCTTTGCCCGCCGCATCCTTGATGAGGAGAACGTGGGCTGGCAGACCGGCGAGCTGGGCAAGGTGGACCAGGGCGGCGGCGGCACCGTGGCCATGTACGTTTCCCAGCACAATATCGATACCGTCGATCTGGGCGTACCGGTGCTTTCCATGCACGCCCCCTTCGAGGTCGTTGCCAAGGCAGACGTCTACATGACCTACCGTGCCATGCGCGCCTTCTATAAGTAAAAAATAGTAGAATTTTTCTCTCTGCCGCAAGATGATTTTAGGTCGGTTGAGGGATTAGAAAACGCCGGAAACCCGCATAAACTCTATGTTTTTGCG
>SFFJ01000031.1 GCA_004557855.1 Oscillospiraceae bacterium | reverse complement strand
GTGTTTTTAAGAGTACTTTCTCTTAAAGAATTTACAAGGACTCTCCATTGACTTTTCAGTCAATTTCAAGTGAATGCTGTTCAATTTTCAAGGTGCGGCCGCTGTTTTTCCGACAGCTTTTATATCATACCACAGCTCACTTCCCATGTCAATTGTTTTTTCCGGGTTTCTTTTCTTTTTTTGCTATTGAATTACCCGTACTAAAATGGTATATTTGTTTTGGATTTAACAATTTCCTTTCTTTCAATAAAATACAGGAGGAACGAAACATGTATGATGTTGCCGTTATCGGCTGCGGAGTTGTGGGCGCTGCTGCCGCCTATGAATTGAGCCGGTATAACTGCCGTGTACTGGTGCTGGAGGCGAAAAACGATGTGGCCAATGTGACCACCAAAGCCAACAGCGCCATTCTTCACGCCGGTTACGACCCCGCACCCGGCAGCCTGATGGCCAAAACCAATGTACGCGGCGTAAAGTTGGCCAAGGAGATTTGTGAAAAGCTGGATGTCGAACGGGATGAGATCGGTTCCCTTGTGCTGGCCTTCAATGAGGAGGATGAACGCCACCTGGAGATGCTGTACCGGCAGGGGCTGGAAAACGGCGTTCCCGGTGTAGAGCTGCTGACCGCCGATGAGGTACGTGCATTGGAGCCGAATGTGAGCGAAAAGGTGACCGCTGCGCTTTATGCGCCCTCCGCTGCCATTGTCAGCCCGTGGGAATTTGCCCTGGCGCTGGCCGAAACCGCGGTGGTGAACGGCTGCGAGGTGCAGCTTTCCGCCCCCGTCACCGGCATTGACCGCATAGATGGCGGCTACCGCCTGCACACCCCCAAGGGGGATTTTGAGGCCCGCTACATTATAAATGCCGCCGGGCTGCACTGTGATAAGGTCCACGAGATGGTGGGCGGCACCGGCTTTACCGTGCACGGTGTGCGGGGCGAATACTATATTATGGATAAATCGCAGGGTAATGTGGTAAGCCACGTTATCTTCCAGTGTCCCAATGAAAAAGGCAAGGGCGTTCTGGTGGCTCCCACCGTTCACGGCAATCTGATCGTCGGGCCGAGCGCCGACGCCGTGGATGACGTGGAAAGCGTGGCCAATACCGCCTTCGGGCTGGAGGAAGTACGTACCGCCGCCGCCAAGAGCATTCCCGACCTCAACTACCGGGAAAGCATCCGCAATTTCTCCGGGGTGCGCTGCTACACCCAGCAGGAGGACTTCATCATCGAGGAGTCCCGGCAGGCGCCCGGCTTTATCAACCTGGCGGGCATCCGTTCCCCCGGGCTTTCCGCCGCCCCCGCCATTGCGGAAATGGCCGTAGAGCTGCTGCGGGGCTGCGGGCTGCAAACCGAAGCGAAGAAGGACTTTATCGATACCCGCCGCCGCACCGTATTCCATCGGCTTTCGGCCAAGGAAAAAGCGGCGCTTATTAAGGAAAACCCGCTGTACGGACGGGTCATCTGCCGGTGCGAGACCGTCACCGAGGGGGAGATCGTCGATGCGCTGCACCGCCCCATCGTCCCCACCTCCATCGATGCCATCAAGCGCCGCTGCAACGCCGGTATGGGCCGGTGTCAGGGTGGCTTCTGCGGCCCCCGTGTGCATGAGATCATCGCGCGGGAGTTGGGCGTGCCCAAGGAGCAGGTGCTGATGGATGAGGAAGGCAGCTGGCTGCTGTGCGGGCAGACCAAAACCGGCAAAGGAGGAGACCTCCAATGAAAAATTATGATGTGATCGTCATCGGCGGCGGGCCGGCCGGATTGGCCGCTGCCTGCTCCGCCTGCGAAAAGGGTGCCAAAAAGGTTCTGGTCATCGAGCGTGACAAGGAGCTGGGCGGCATCCTCAATCAGTGCATCCACAACGGCTTCGGCCTGCACCGCTTCAAGGAGGAGCTGACCGGCCCCGAATACGCCGGGCGCTTCATTAAGCTGCTGCAGGAAACAAAGGCCGAGGTGCTTCTTGACACCATGGTGGTGGAGATCACTGCCGACCGCCGGGTCTGCTGCATCAATACCGTGGACGGCTACCGGGAGCTGAAGGCCGGCGCCGTAGTGCTGGCCATGGGCTGCCGGGAGCGTACCCGCGGCGCCATCGCCATTCCGGGCGATCGTCCTGCCGGTATCTTTACCGCAGGGGCCGCGCAGCGTTATGTCAATATGGAGGGCTATATGGTCGGCCGCCGGGTGGTCATCCTCGGCTCCGGTGATATCGGTCTTATCATGGCGCGCCGCATGACGCTGGAGGGTGCCAAGGTGCTGGCCTGCGTGGAGCTTTGCCCCTATTCCAACGGCCTGAACCGCAATATCGTCCAGTGCCTCAATGACTACGATATCCCGCTGTACCTCTCCCACACCATCACCGATATCATCGGCCGGGAGCGTGTGGAGCAGGTGGTCATCAGCCGGGTGGATGAAAACCGTCGTCCCATCCCCGGCACCGAGCAGACCTTCGACTGCGATACCGTTCTGCTTTCGGTCGGCCTGATCCCCGAAAACGAGCTGACCCGCGGCGCAGGCATCCCCATGGATCGCCGCACCAACGGTGCTATCGTATATGAAAACATGGAGACCATGGCACCCGGCATCTTTGCCTGCGGCAATGTGGTTCACGTCCATGATCTGGTGGATTTTGTTTCCGCCGAAAGCGAAAAGGCCGGCGCCGCCGCTGCCCGCTATGCACTGGGCGAGGAAATCTCCGGCCGGTGCATCGAGCTGAAAAACGGCAACGCCGTCAACTACACCGTCCCCCAGCACATCCGTTTGGAGGGCGTGGAAAAGCTGTGCGAGGTCTTCTTCCGGGTCAATAATGTCTACCGGGACCGCATCATCACCGTGACCGATGAAGCCGGCAATCTGCTGTGCCGCTTCCCGCGGGAGCATATGGCCCCCGGCGAAATGGAAAAGATCGCCCTGCCCCGTCCCCTTTTGGAAAAGGCGGTCGGCAGCGTCACCGTTTCGGTCATCGCAAAGGAGGAGCTTACCCAATGAAACAGCAGCTTATCTGTATCGTTTGTCCCAAGGGCTGCCACCTGACCGCCGAGCAGACCGCCGAGGGCTGGCAGATCACCGGCTTTGGCTGTCCCCGCGGGCAGCAGTACGGTATTGCCGAGATGACCAACCCCACCCGTGTGGTCACCTCTACCGTCCGGATCACCGGCGGCGTTCACCCCCGCCTGCCGGTCAAAACCGACGGCCCCCTGCCCCGTTCGCTGGTGCGGGAAGCTGTCCGGATGCTGGATGCGGTGGAAATTTCGTCCCCGGTGTGCTGCGGCGATGTGATCCTGCCCGATATCGGCGGGACCGGCGTCAATTTTGTTGCCAGCCGCGATATGTAAAAAACCCACAAGTGGGGAGGAATGCGTCCTCCCCGTTCTTGTTGTTTTGACGGGTTTTTCGCTAAAAATCTGTTAACCTATATAAAATAGTATGCTTCCTTTTGATCTCTTGCAATTCTTATAATGATTTTGCTATGAAAAATTCCCTAAATTAAATCGATAAGGTATTGCACTTTCGGTCGAAAATGTACTATAATACCAAGGTAAGCGTTTTAATGGGGGCATAATAGGCCCTGCCGGGTCATTCCCGTTATGCCGCCATCTGCAGCGTTCCTGTTTTGCATCAGATCAAATGGAATACAAAACCGCAGGAGGGATTGCCATGAAAAAAACCGTAAAGTTCACCGAGACCGTGTTGCGTGATGCCAACCAGTCGCTCATCGCCACCCGTATGGCGTTCGATGAGTTCGAGCCGATTCTGACTGAATTGGATAACGCCGGGTACTATTCGCTGGAGTGCTGGGGCGGCGCCACCTTTGACAGCTGCCTGCGCTACCTCAACGAGGATCCGTGGGAGCGCCTTCGCAAGATCAAAAAGGCCTGCCCCAAGACCCCGCTGCAGATGCTGCTGCGCGGCCAGAACCTGCTGGGCTATAAGCATTATCCCGATGATGTGGTGCGTATGTTCGTCCGCAAATCGGTGGAAAACGGCATTGATATCATCCGTATCTTCGATGCCCTCAATGATATCCGCAATATCGAAGTAGCCGTCGATGAGACCCTCAAGTGCGGTGCCATCGCCTCCGGCTGCATCTGCTATACCATCAGCCCCATCCACAATCTTGAAAGCTATGTCAAGCTGGCCAAGGAGATCGAGGCGCTGGGCGTTCAGTCCATCTGCGTCAAGGATATGGCCGGCATCATGAGCCCCAAGGAGGCCTTCGACCTTGTTACCGCCCTCAAGAAGGAGGTCAAGGTTCCCATTGTCATCCACACCCACAATACCACGGGCCTGGGCCCCATGACGCTGCTGAAGGCCGTAGAGGCCGGCGCCGACGTCATCGATACCGCCATCTCCTGCTTCTCCGGCGGCACCAGCCAGCCCCCCACGGAGACCCTTGTTTATGCCCTGCGTGAAATGGGCTACGAGATCTCCGTCAAGGAGGACGCTGCAAAGAAGATCAACGATTTCTTTAAGCCCGTCCGGGCAAAATACCTTGCTAACGGCCTGCTGAACCCCGTTGTAATGGGCAACGCCACCGATGCACTCATCTATCAGGTGCCGGGCGGCATGCTCTCCAACCTGGTTGCCCAGCTCACCGCGCAGAAGGCTTTGGATAAGCTGGATGCCGTGCTGCTGGAGGTCCCGAAGGTTCGTAAAGATCTTGGTTATCCTCCGCTCGTTACGCCCATGAGCCAGATGGTCGGTGTTCAGGCCACGGTAAATGTGCTGACCGGCGGACGCTATAAGAATGTTTCCAAAGAGATCAAAGCCTACGTCAAAGGCGAGTATGGCCGCGCTCCGGGCAAGATAGACCCCGAAGTACAGAAGCTGGTGCTGGGTGACGAAAAACCCATTACCCAGCGCTACGCCGACCTGCTGGAGCCCGGCTTTGAGAAAGCCAAGCGGGAGCTGGGCGAGCGTGCCCACAGCGATGAGGATGTTCTCTCCTACATTGCGTTCCCCGCGCAGGCGGAGGCTTTCTTTGAGAAGCGCGACCGCAAAGAGGACGATAACGAAATTCACTTTTCTATCCGTGAGGTAAAATAAAAGAAGAAGGAGGTAAAGACTGATGTTAGTACAAATGCTGACTGATCGTGTTGCACAGGGCGGCAGCTACAACCTGACCTTTGGTGAATCCCTTGTCATGTCCGGGATCGGTATTCTGGTTGTGTTTATGGAGCTGATCATCCTGGCGCTCATCGTTATGCTGATGGGTAAGATCATTCCCAAACTGACCGGAAAAAAAGGTAACGCGGCACCCGCTGCTAAAGCCGCTCCCGCTGCTGCGCCTGCCAAGGCTGCTGCACCGGCGGCTGCCGTGCGTACTCTCGTTGCCGGCTACAATGTTCTGAAGCCCGTTCTGGCCCTGTGCGGCGTGGATGAGCCCACCGCTGCGATGGTCATGGCAATTACTGCCGATAAGCTGGGGACCCAGCCTTCCGAGCTGTCTTTCCGTGCGATCCGCGCCATCGAGCTGCCCGAAGATCTGGGCGGCCTGAAGCCCGAGGAGGCTGCCGAGCTGGTTTCCAAGTGTGCTGCCGATAACGGCTTCACCCTGGATACCGTCACCATCAAATCCATCAAAGCTTGCTAATTTTTTAGAGGAGGAAAACCAAAATGGCCAAGTATGTTGTTACTCTCAACGGGAAAAACTACGAAGTTGAAGTTGAGAAGAATACTGCGAAGATCACCAATACTTCCGCGGCTGCCGCACCCGCTGCTGCTCCCGCCCCCAAGGCTGCTCCTGCTCCCGCACCCGCAGCTGCCCCCGCCCCCGCTCCCGCTCCTGCTCCCGTAGCAGCTGCTCCTGCCGGCGGCGCCAATGTTATTGCCCCCATGCCCGGCACCGTACTTAATGTTGTTGCCCCCGTTGGCACCGCTGTTAAGGCCGGCGACGTTATTCTGATTCTGGAAGCCATGAAGATGGAAAATGATATCGTTGCTCCCTGCGACGGTACCGTTGCTTCCGTTGCTGCCAAGGGCACTTCTGTAAATACCGATGATGTTCTGGCTACTCTTTCTTGATAGAGGGAGGACAAACTAAATGGACTTTTTTGGAATTATTGGCGAGACCTTTGCTCGCTCCGGCTTTGCTAATTTGAGCTGGCAGCAGGGTGTCATGCTGCTCATTTCCTTTGTGCTGCTGTATTGCGCCATCGTAAAGGGCTTTGAGCCGCTGCTGCTGCTGCCCATCGCTTTTGGTATGATGCTGGCCAACCTGCCCGATACCGGCATTATGCATGATGCCACCGAAGCTGCCACCCTTGCGGTCCGCAATGCTTCGGCCGCACTTGCCGCCGATCCGTCCAATCCGGAGCTTGTCACGGCGCTGGCGAAAGCCCAGTCCGACCTGGCAAGCGTACATTGGTATGATTCCGGCGTGCTCAAGATCATTCACCGCGGTGTTAAGTCCTCCATCTTCCCCTGCCTCATCTTCATGGGCGTAGGCGCGATGACTGACTTCGGACCCCTGCTGGCGAACCCCGTTTCCCTGCTGCTCGGCGCTGCCGCCCAGATGGGTATCTATGTAGCCTTTATCTTTGCCAATGCCATTACCGTCGGCGGCGAGCACCTGTTCACCGCCGCCCAGGCTGCGGCTATCGGTATCATCGGCGGCGCCGATGGTCCTACCGCTATCTTTGTTACCAACAAGCTGGCTCCCGAGCTGCTCTCTGCCATCGCAGTAGCTGCCTACTCCTACATGGCACTGATCCCGCTGATCCAGCCCCCCATCATGAAGGCTCTGACCACCAAGAAAGAGCGCGTCATCAAGATGGGCCAGCTGCGCAAGGTCTCCAAGGCGGAGAAGGTCATCTTCCCCATCATCGTTTCCTGCGTAGTTATCATGCTCATCCCCGATACCGCTGCTTTGATCGGTATGCTGATGCTGGGTAACCTGTTCCGTGAGGCCGGCTGCGTCGAGCGTCTTTCCGACACCGCCCAGAATGCCCTGTGCAACATCGTTACCATCATGCTGGGTACCACCGTTGGCGCTACCGCCGATGGACAGACCTTCCTTTCCCTGCAGACCATTGGTATCGTCGTAATGGGTCTGGCTGCCTTCTGCTTCTCCACCGCCGGTGGTGTTCTGCTGGGCAAGCTGCTGTGCGTCATTACCGGCGGCAAGATCAATCCTCTGATCGGATCTGCCGGCGTTTCCGCCGTTCCTATGGCTGCCCGTGTATCCCAGGTTGAGGGCCGTAAGTACAATCCCACTAACTTCCTGCTGATGCACGCCATGGGCCCCAACGTAGCCGGTGTTATCGGTTCTGCTGTTGCTGCCGGTTTCCTGCTGCTGATGTTCAAGGCCTGATTTCTGCAATAAGCATACTTCAAAAGCCGCCCCTGCAAGGGGGCGGCTTTTCCTCTGCCCGAAGGCTGCCCCCCGCACAATCGGGCGGCACAGCTCCGCTGTTTGTCGGGCCGCCCCTGCGGGGCCGGCCCTCCCCCGCTGTGCTGCGCCGCCCTGCCCGCCTGCCCGTCAGTAGTTTTCCGCACGCCGCTGGAAATACGCCTGCGGGTGGCTGCAAACCGGGCAAACCTGCGGCGCCTGCCGCCCCACGGTGATGTGCCCGCAGTTCCGGCAGACCCATACCGTTGTGTCGTCCCCGCTTTGGAATACCTTGCCCTCCCGCACCGCACGCTCCAGCGTCCGGTACCGCTGCTCGTGGCTCTGTTCAATAGCCGCCACCCCGCGAAACAGCTTTGCGATGTTAGCAAAACCCTCCTCATCGGCAGTCTTCGCAAAGCCCTCGTACATCTCCGCCCACTCGAAATGCTCCCCGTCGGCGGCATTTTTCAGGTTTTCCGCAGTCGCATGGATGCCGTCATTCAGCAGCTCGAACCATATCTTTGCATGCTGCTCCTCATTGAGTGCCGTAATGCGGAATACCTCCGCAATTTGATTGTACCCATCCTGCTGTGCCCTGTCGGCATAGTAGCTGTACTTGTTCCTCGCCTGCGACTCCCCCGCAAACGCCGTCCGCAGGTTCTCTTCGGTGCGGGTGCCCCGCAGCTGCTCCGGTCTGTTTTCCATATAAAAATACCTCCTGCCGTAAGATACTCTCATCTTTGGCAGGAGGCTCTTTTTTATTCACTTTTGCAAAATGGCGCAACGCCCCGTCGGGCGGCACATCTGCGCTCCCCTCGGGGCTCCCTCCGGTCGCCCCTCGCACGCTGCGCTGCGCCGCCCTGTTCTGCGGTTTTCCGGTTCAATATTCCCGCAGCAGCGCGACCACCTTGCCCAAGATCAGCACCGAGTCCACGATGATGGGCTCCATGGTGCGGTTTTCCGGCTGCAGGCGGTAGTGCCCGTTTTCCTTGTAAAAGCGCTTCACGGTGGCTTCATCGTCCACCAGCGCCACCACGATCTCGCCGTTGCGGGCGGCCGGCGTGCGGTGCACGATGATGATATCCCCATTGAGAATACCGGCGTCGATCATCGACTCACCGCGAACCCGCAGCGCAAACAGCTCACCGGCCGGGTAGTGGCCGCCCTGGTAGGGCACATACCCCTCGATGTCCTCTACCGCCAGAATGGGCTGACCGGCGGTGACGACGCCCAGCAGCGGCACACGGGCGCTTTGCTGCTGCGGCAGCGAGATCGCACGGTTCATCTTGTCGCCTTTTTCAATGTAACCGGCGGCGGCCAACTCGGTCAGATATTTGTGAACGGTGGAAGTGGATTTGATTTGCAGCGCAGCGCCGATCTCCCGCACCGTGGGCGGAATGCTGCTCTCTCTCTGGGTCAGATATTCCAGTACCTGGCGGGCTTTTTGGCTGATTTCCGGCATAGCATGACCTCCCTTTTTTATTCCTATTTGCAGTATAGCACATATGTTCTTAAAATGCAAACATTTGTTTTGCTTTTTGCAAAAAAAATTTCCCGCCGCCTGTTCACAGTTTATTGGCAATTTTCTGCAAAAGTTTCACTTATTGTTCATATTCCCTTTACAACTTTTCCCGCGGGATGCTCTATAATAAAATCACAGCAAGGGAACAAAAGCCCCGCTGTAAACCTCCTCAAACCTCAAATTACAGTCAACACATTAACCTCTCTCTTACCTCTATCACACAATTTGTCACAAGCACAGAAAGACCGTCGCAGTGATGCGGCGGTTTTTCTGTTGGGCGGGCGCACCGCAGTGGGGGAGGGCCGGCCCCGCATGGGGCGGCCCGACAGATAGCGAAGGGGCGCCCGCATTGCCGCTATCTTATCCAAGTAAGGTACGCCGCCAGTGCTGCCTGTACCGCCATGATGGCCGGCACGCCCCAACGGAATAAATTGTGCAGCGTCTTGTGGTGGAATACCCGCATCCCGCAGAACACCCCCACCGAGCCGCCCAGCGCCGCCGTCAGCATCAGCGTCCGTTCCCGGATGCGCCAGCGCTCGTGCTTTGCCTTATATTTATCGATCCCCATCATCGCAAAGCCCGCAATATTTATGATGATAAAATAGCACACCGGCCAGAATCCCGGCTGCCTTGTCCATTCGCTCCACATGGCACAGTCCTCCTTTTTTCTCCCCCATTATACTCCCCTTTCGGTCGCTTCGCCACCCCCAAATCCGGGGTTTGACACCCTTTCGCCGATGTTGTAAAATAATATTGAAATTCTCCCACAAAGGCGGTGCAAAGATGAAAAAGATCCTGCGTTTTTTGATCAGCCGGACCTTCTGGCTCTCGCTGCTGATCGTCGTGCAGCTTGGCATTTTCGCCATGATCCTGCTCAATATCAGCAGATTTTCCAACTACCTGTACCTTGCCTTTGTGCTGTTGAGCCTTGCCATTGTTATCTGGCTTGTCGCCAAGGATGATAACCCCTCCTATAAAATCACATGGATCATCCTTATCATGACCCTGCCGGTTTTAGGCGGTGTTTTCTACCTTAAATTCGGCAATAAGACGCTGCCCCGCCACTACGGGGAAAGGATGGCGGCGCACCGCCGGCAGTTCCCCGCCCTGTATGAGCAGGAACCCGGTGATACGGCGGCGCTGCTGGCCGAGTATCCCCGCTTCGGTGTGCAGACCGGCTATGTGCGCCGGGTCTCCGGCTATCCGGTCTACGGCGGTACCGCAGTGGAATACCTCCCCCTCGGTGAGGATTTTTTCCGGGCGCTGCAGGAGGAGCTGCCCCGTGCCGAAAGGTTTATCTTCCTCGAATACTTCATCCTTGAAAAGGGGCTGATGTGGGATACCGTTCTGGAGATCCTGAAGGAGCGTGCCGCAGCCGGCGTGGAGGTCTGCCTGATCTATGATGACTTCGGGTGCATCCAGCGCCTGCCGGCCTCCTACCCCAAGGAGCTGGCCGCCTATAATATCAAAGCCTTTCCCTTTAATGCCATGCGCCCCTCCCTGGACCCCACCCTCAACTACCGTGACCACCGCAAGGTCTGTGTTATCGACGGCAAGGTGGGTATGACCGGCGGTGTCAATCTGGCGGATGAATATATCAACCGGGTCGAACGGTTCGGCCACTGGAAGGATACCGCCATTCTCATGCGCGGCTCCGCCGTCCGCAGTATGACCCGTATGTTCCTGCAGCAGTGGCTGTTCCAGTGCGGCAGCGATACCCTGAACCATCCCTATGAGGAATACCTGCTCTCCCCGCCGCAGCCGGCGACGGGCTATGTGCAGCCCTTCCCCGATACCCCCCTTGACCATTTTAACGTAGCCGAAAATGCCTACCAGCACCTGATCCAGCGTGCCAACCGCTTCGTTTACATCACCACCCCCTATCTTATTCTGGATAACGAATTCGTCACCACGCTGAAAACCACTGCGGAAAGCGGGGTGGATGTCCGCATCATTACCCCCGCGCACCCGGATAAGTGGTATGTCCACATGGTGAGCCGTTCCTATTATCAGACCCTAATCGAAAGCGGCGTTAAGGTTTACGAATACCAGCCCGGCTTCATCCACGCCAAAATGTGCCTTTGCGATGACGACGCCGCCATGGTCGGCACCGCCAATCTTGACTACCGCAGCCTGTATCTCCACTACGAAAACGGCGTGCTGCTGTACCAGACCCCCGCCATTACCGATATCCACCGGGATATCGAAATGACGCTGGAAAAGAGCCGCCTCATCACCATAGAGGAGCTACGCAGCAAGCTGCGCGGCACCAGCGTGCTGTGCGCCCTGCTCAAGCTGCTTGCCCCCATTATGTAGCACCGCCCGGGGAACCGGGCCGCAGGCCACCCGCCGTTCCGGCGGGTATGCGGGCTTCGCCCGCATCGGCGGCTCCGCCGCCGGGCCTGCGGCCCGCCCCGCCCCCTTTTGCAAGCCCCCATCAAAAAAGAGCCCCCGGGGGCTCTTTTTTCGTGTGTATGCTTTTTTACAGCTCCGCTATCCCGCCGTTATCCTCCTGCTCCGGCTCCGTTGCAGGCGCAGGTTCCTCCGCCACGGGCGGCATATCCATGCCCTGCTCCTCGCAGGCCCTGCGGTAGTCCTCCGGCGCCACATCATCAATGATCAGCTTATCCGGGTCGGAAACATCCAGCTTATTCTGTCCCAGCAGGTAGTCCTCGAAATAATACCGTGCCAGCATGGTGGAAGCCACCGCCACATAGGGAACCACATAGAACAGCGGAACGATCAGGCAGCACAGCAGATACCACGGGATAAAGGAAAGATAGAACCCGACGATCTGCCAGCGGTGCCCTTTTGTCATCTCCACCGAGAGCTTTGTCGCCTCTCTTACGGTGTAGTAATACCGGTCGCACAGCAGCAGGTCTACCGCAAAATACCGTGCCCCGAACCACATGGTAACGGGCGCCGCCGCCACCGCCAGCACCCCGCCGATGAGGATCAGCGTAACACCGGCCGGGCGGTTTTCCATGAGATTGATACTGCCCACCGTCACCATCACCGTCGGGATCGCCTCCAGCGCAAAGGAGAACAGCCCGGTCTTTACCGCCACGGTGATACGCATCCATACGCTGCGGTACCATGCGGCGTTATCAAATGCCCAGAACAACTCCCCTATGGAATTGCTGCGGCCGTCGGAAAGCTCCAGCGCCCAGTTGACGGCACCCAGCGCCAGCGGCGCCATAATGCACAGCCGAATGAGCGAAAGCAGCAGGCTCAAGGCCACCGCTGCAGGGCTGATCTCCTGCGCATCGAACCGGTAGATCGTTTCCCGCAGGATATCCCAGTCGATCTTCACCCGTTCAAAGCCCATGGCGGAAAAGATCGCGTTATCCAAAGCGCCCAGCACAAGGTTCACCGCCGTCAGGATCACAAGGATCAAAATGGCGCGGCCCCAGTTATTCTTCAGGCACTTTTTCGCATTAAATTTTATGGCTTTCCTCAATGTCATCGCTCTCATCCTTTCTTTTCGGCCGGGCAGGCGGTCGCCGCCCCGTGCGGCACAATTCCCGCCACCTCCATCAGGTGGTCGTTTTGCCAGATCTGCGGGTTCACAAAGCAGGTAAAGCCCCGCCCGCCGCCGGTTTTCCAGAATTGCAGCGGTTGTCTGGGCAGCCCCAGTGTGGACATCAGCGTGGCGATGACGCCGCCGTGGGTCACTACCGCCGCCTCGAAGATCTCATTTTGTGCCATGTAGTCCAGCATAGCGGCCACCGCTGCCTGTACTCTTATCAGGAATTCCTCCCCGCTTTCCCCCTCCGGGGGCTTCTGCGTGTGGGAATTCGCCAGCCACCGGCAGAACACCGGGTCGTCCTTCAGCTGCTCCAGCGTTTTGCCCTCGTAGCTGCCGAAGTCCATTTCCGCCAGCTCGTCCACCACCATCAGCCGGCTTTCCGGGTATAAAAAGTCCGCCGTTTGCAGGCAGTGCGGCAGCGGGCTGCTGAATACCACCTCCACCGGGGGATAGTCATATTCCCGCCGCAGGGCCAGCAGCTCCCCTATCCCCTCGGCAGAAAGCTCGGAGCCGGTACGCCGCCCCATATACACGCCCTTCTGCTGGTGCTCGGTGGCGCCGTGCCGTATAAAGTGCAGAACATAATTCTTCATGCCTGCTCTCCTTCCTGCGTTTCCTGCATTTTTTCCGTTGGTATTATAACACAGTTTTGCCGTAAAAGGAACTACCCATTATTTAATCGTACAAATTTTTATGGTATTTATGATGGTATTCTACAAACTTTAAAGAATATTTCATTTCTTCGACATTTTTGGTTTACAAATGGTCTCATCTCTACTATAATAATTTATACTGTCTGTAATAAGAGTAAGATTTGAGGTGTGTCCTGTGGCCGCGGAGTTTTCCCGATTACTCACCCTGTTGAGAAAAGAAAAAGGCATCAGCCAAAAGAGTGCCGCACAGCAGCTTGGGGTCTCCCAGGCTTTGCTTTCCCATTACGAAAACGGCATCCGGGAATGCGGTCTTGATTTTCTGGTGCGCGCCGCCGATTTCTACGGCGTTTCCTGCGATTATATTCTGGGCCGCACCCCGGACCGCAACGGTCTCACCCTTACCATTGAGGAGCTGCCGGAAAGCGACGCCGCCGGGAAGGAAAATTCCTTCCAGAACGGGGTGCAGTGTACCCTCAATAAAAAGCTTATCACCAATAGCCTTAATATCATTTTCGACCTGCTGAACCGCAGCGGCAGCCGTTCCCTCGTCACCGAGGTGAGCGACTTCCTTATCCTTTCGGTATACCGGGCCTTCCGCATCCTGCACGGCGCCAATGAGAAAAATCAGCCTGCCATGTTCAAGCTGAATAAGCTCACGGCGCACCCCTATTCCGCCGCAATGATGCAGGTGTGCCAGGCCAATGCCGAGCAGATCGCAGCCGGCAAGCCCGCCGATGGCATGGACCCCATCGCCCACCCGGAGGCGCTGTCCGTCTCCACCGAGTCGCTCAGCCGGGACTACCCGCTGTTTGCCACCTCGCTGCTCAATCTGGTCACCAATGCCGAAAAGCGTGTGCTGACCGGCCACCCCCCTGCCCCCCGCAAATGACCCCATCTGTCTATCCCCCTCCGCCTTCCCCGGCGGAGGGTTTTCTTTTTTCCTGTTTGCATTTCGCAGAAAATTTCCCCCGTTTGCACCGCCGATTTTACACCCCGTTCATTGACAGCCCACTGGAAAAAGACTACAATAGAGGATGGTAGATTGGGTGAGTATGCCCAATCGATTTGCAAAGAAAGGAGGGGCCGCCATGAAAAAACTGTTCGGTGTGCTGGCGCTGACCGCCGGTCTGCTGGTGCTTTCCGGCTGTGATCTTTACCAACCCGATGTTGACTCCCTGCTGACGCCCCCCGTTCTTTCGGCGCTGCAAACCGAGGTGGATGAGGCCCTACGGGATGTGGTCGGCCAGGATTTGCGGCTCTGCTACCCGTCGGGCGGCAGCTACCGTTCCCCCTACATTTTCACCGATCTGGACGGGGACGAGGAAGCGGAGGCCGTGGTTTTTTACACGGTGGAAAATGAGCCGCTGGTTTACCTGCAAATTCTGGATCACACCGAGGGCCGCTGGCGGGCCCACAATGCCCTGCCCGGCACCGAGGGCGAGGTCCTTTTTGTGGATTTCAGGCACCTTTCCGGGGACGACGCCACCGACCTGCTGGTGGGCTGGCGGGAGCCCGACCGTGATTTTGATACCCTGTATCTCTACCGCTACCGGGAAGGCTCACTGACCGAGGAATTCCATGTCAGCTGCGACGGGGTCGCCATCGGTGACTTTACCGGGGACGGCGCCGAGGAGCTGATTTGCGCCACCCTGGATGGCGGCGTGACCCTGCAATTGATCGGCTGGGGCGGCACCGGCATTTCGGTGCTGGATTCCGCTTACAGCTCCCTGCGGCTGCAAACCATCACCGGTTCCGTCACCGGCCGCATAGAGGAAGCCCTGTCCGGCGCTGCTTTTTCCGGCAGGATAAACGCCGAAATGAGCGCTTCTCTGCTGGTCGGGGTGCAAAGCGGCCGTTTGGTGCTTCCACAGGAGGACACCTTTACCGGCTATTCCGAGACCTACTGCTATTCCGGGGCGTCCCCGGCCGATATCAACAATGACGGCATCGTGGAGGTCCCGTGGAGCAATGCCGTTCCCGGTATTTCCGCCGGCAGCCGCGAGGACACCCGCTATTTTACCGAATACCGGGCGCTGCAAAACGGCAGCTATACCACCATTGCCGCCTGCTACCAGAATACCGCCGACGGCTGGCGGCTGATCCTGCCGGAGGGCCTGTATGAGCTGTACTGGCAGAACGGCCTTACCCTTACCCGGCAGGCCGAGACCAGAGAGGTCGTTTTCCGGCAGTACACCGGCCGCCTGAATGAAAACGGCCGGGAATATCTGCGGCTGCGGGTCACGGCCGGCAATGAGACCGCCCCGGAGGGCTACACCCTGCTGAACAGCCGCGGCCAGTTCTCCTACTATGCTTCGGTTCCCCTCGGCAGCCCCCTTTCCATGGCGGAGGTGGAGCAGAATTTCTCCCTCCTGGGATAAAAAATCCCCCTGCCACGAAGTATTATCATGGGGCTTGTCCCCTGCCCCGCCGCCGCTTTTCGGGCAGAAGCCGGGCAGCACTTTTCCCGTTTGTGGGAACCCCGTTTTTTCAAAGTCAACCGCCCCTTGCATGGTAAATCCAATCGACTGGAGGTAAACAATATGGCAGCACCCCGCAAGATCCTTGTCTGTGAGGACGAAGACGCCATCCGTGAATTCGAGGTCATCAATTTGCAGCGCAGCGGCTACGAGGTCGTAGACGTCAGCTGCGGCGAGGACGCCATCCGGGTCTTTGATGAGGAGGGCGACAGCTTTTCGGTCGCCATTCTGGATATCATGATGCCCGGCATCGACGGCTTTGCCGTCTGCAAGCATATCCGGGAGAAAAACAACACCCTCGGCATCATTATGCTTTCCGCCAAAAGCCAGGAGATGGACAAGGTGAACGGCCTGATGCTGGGCGCCGATGATTATATCACCAAGCCCTTCAGCCCCAGCGAGCTGGTGGCCAGAGTGGACGCCGTTTACCGCCGGGTGAGCATGAGCAGCGCCAAACAGGAGCCGGAAAATGAGCTTTGCTCCGGGCCGTTTGTGCTTAATATCCGCAGCCGCAGCCTGACCCGCGACGGCCAGAAAATAGACCTGACGCAGGTGGAATTCCAGCTGATGGAGCATTTTATGCGCAACCCCAATGTTGCCCTTGACCGCAGCACTCTGCTGACCACCGTTTGGGGGGACAGCTACTTCGGCGATGACAAAATAGTGGATGTGAACGTGCGCCGCCTGCGGATGAAGATCGAGCCGGAGCCCAGTAATCCCAAATATCTCACCACCGTTTGGGGCTTTGGCTACAAGTGGGTGGAATAATTCCCGAAAAAGCCCGCAAAACCAAACCGGAAGAAAGGGGGCGGCAGCATTGGCGCCACGCAGCAGCAGCATCACCAAGCGGTGGCTGTTTAACAGCTTCGGCATTATTGTGGTCATCATGGTGGCAATGGTCATCGGTGTTTCCGCCGCCATGCATTCCTTCTACTACAACAGTGCTTCGCAGTATATCCGCACCCGGGCCGCCGCCATCAGCACCCAGCTGGAGGCTGCCGCCGCCGATGCGGGCAGCGACTTTAACAGCCGGCTGTACCAGCTTGTGCAGGATTTTGAATACAAGGACCGGATAGAGCTGATGGCGCTGGATGCCGAGGGGCAGGTGTTCCTTACCTCCAGCGGGTTTATGCCGCAGGATACCACCATGCCGGACCTGGCCATGGCAAGGGAAAACGGCGAAAGTGGCTCCTTTACCGGGCGGTGGGAGGGCCAAAAAATTATGGCGGTCACCGTACTTTCCTCCCTTTCGGGCGAGGACCTTTTGGGGCTGCGGTATGTGGTCTCGATGCAGGCCATTGACCGGCAGCTGACCCTGATCACCGTTTTTGCGGCGCTGGTGGCGCTGGCTATTTTGCTGTTTGTGCTGTATACCAGCAGCTATTTCATGAATTCCATCATCGTGCCGGTGGGCGAGGTGAGCCGTACCGCCCGGCAGATCGCACAGGGTGATTTTGCGGTGCGGCTGGATACCCACAATGATGATGAGATCGGGCAGCTGTGCGCCTCCATCAATAATATGGCGGAGGAGCTTTCCAACGCCGAGCAGGTGAAAAATGACTTCATCTCCTCGGTTTCCCACGAGCTGCGCACCCCGCTGACCGCCATAAGGGGCTGGGGAGAAACGCTTTTGAGCGATGACGACCTGGACCCCGAAACACGGCGAAAGGGGATGCAGGTCATCATGGGAGAGACGGAACGGCTTTCGCAGATGGTGGAGGAGCTTTTGGACTTTTCCCGTATTCAGGGCGGAAGAATGGTGCTTTCCCGGGAAAATGTGGACCTGGCCGCAGAGCTTTCCGACGTGGTGCTGATGTACACCGAACGGGCCCGGCGGGAGAACAAAACGCTGCTTTACGAGGAGCCGGAGGGCGTCATCATCGTTTATGCCGACCGCAACCGGCTGCGGCAGGTGTTTATCAATGTTCTGGATAATGCCATCAAATATTCCGACAACGGAGACACCGTAACGGCTGACCTGCACACCGAGGCGGGCATTGCCGTTATCACCGTTTCCGATACCGGCATCGGCATTGCGCCGGAGGACCTGCCCCGGGTAAAGGACCGCTTCTACAAAGGAAAATCCACCCGCCGCGGCTCCGGTATCGGGCTGGCGGTGGCGGATGAGATCATCAAGATGCACGGCGGGAGCCTCAAGCTGACCTCCCGGAAGGGAGAGGGCACGACTGTGACCATCACCCTGCCGCTGGCAAGATAAAAGGCGGGGAGCTGTTCCCGTCACGGCAAAAGTAAATGAGGCGGCTGCGGCCGCTTCCCTACCCTACGGCAAGATAAGAAAGGAAACAAACCGAACACTATGGCAAATAAGAAAAAAACTTCAATCGGCGGACAGGCTCTCATTGAGGGCATTATGATGCGGGGGCCGGTGCTGACCTCTATGGCCACCCGGATACCGGACGGCAGCATCGATGTGGAGACATGGAACACCCACAAGGGCAGCAAGACCCCGTGGACCCGCAGGGCGCCGTTTATCCGGGGCATCTTCAATATGGTGGATTCGATGGTGGTGGGCTACCACTGCCTGATGAAAAGCGCCGAAAAAGCCGGCGTGGAGGAGGAACCCAGCAAATTCGATAAATGGCTGGAGAAAAAGCTGGGCGACAACATGATGAAGGTGCTGGGCGGCTTTGCGGCGGTGCTGGGTGTGGCGCTGGCGGCGGTGCTGTTTATCTTTATCCCCACCGGGCTTTCCTCCCTCTTAAAGCCGCTGATCGGCACCGGGGTGGGGCTTTCGCTCATCGAGGGCCTGATCAAGGTCATCATTCTGGTGGGGTATATGTGGCTGTGCAGCCGGATGAAGGACATTCGCCGGGTATTTGAGTACCACGGGGCGGAGCATAAGTCCATCGCCTGCTATGAGGCCGGGCTGCCCCTGACGGTGGAAAATGTGCGTCCCCAGCGGCGGCTCCACCCCCGCTGCGGCACCAGCTTTTTATTCCTGGTGGTGTTTATCTCCATCATCATCGGGTCGTTCATCAGCTGGGATAACCCTGCCATCCGGATGCTGCTGAAGCTGCTGCTCATCCCCGTGGTGGTGGGCATCAGCTATGAGCTGATCAAGCTGGCGGGGCGCTCCGACGGCATCTTTACCCGGATCATTTCGGCGCCCGGCATGTGGCTGCAGCATATCACCACCTGCGAGCCGGACGACAGCCAGATAGAATGTGCCATTGCCGCCCTGACGGCGGTGATCCCGGAGGACGAAAATGCCGACCGCTGGTAAAGCAAGCTGGCGGGAGCTGCTGCGGCAGGGGGAACATCTGCTGCGGCGGCGGGCAAGACCCGACCCCTGCGAGGATGCCGGAACCGACGCTTTTTTGCTGATGCAGGCGGCGGGCGGCCCCGACCGGAGCCATTATCCCCTGCAAAAAAATGACCCCTGCCCCCCTGCCCTGCGGGAAAAATACCTTGCCCTGCTGCGGCGGAGAGCCGCCGGGGAGCCGGTACAGTATATCCTGGGCGAATGGGAGTTCATGGGGCTGGAATTTAAGGTGGGGCCGGGGGTGCTGATCCCCAGACCCGAAACGGAACAGCTGGCGGAGCAGGCGATCGAGTACCTGCGAGGGCGGCCAAAATGCCGTGTGCTGGAGCTTTGCGGCGGCAGCGGGTGTATTGCCGTAAGTGTGGCAAAGGCCCTGCCTGCGGCCGATATCACGGTGCTGGAGCTTTCCCCCGATGCGATGCGGTACCTGCGGGAAAATATTGCCCGGCACGGGGTGAAAAATGTGACGGCGATCCAAGGGGACGCCCTCTGCCCTCCCCCGGAGATCACGGGGCCGTATGACGCCATTTTGAGCAATCCCCCCTATATCGCGTCGGGTGAGCTGGCTCATCTGCAAAAAGAGGTACAAAAAGAACCCGCCATGGCGCTGGACGGCGGCGGGGACGGGCTGAAATTCTTTCGCGGGTTTAATACCATTTACCCCAAAATGCTGGCGCCCGGCGGCCTGCTGCTGTACGAAACAGGCGAGGAGCAGGGCGAGGCGGTGGCGGCGCTGCTGCAAAAAGCCGGTCTGCGGGAGGTGCGTATCCTGCGGGATGTGTACGGGCAGCCCCGGAATGTACTGGGCTATGCCCCCGAAAAACCCTAAAAAACGGTAAAAAAATAATCCCCGGATGCAGCCCTCTGCATTTGGGGGTTTCTGTTTATCGGGGTCAGGAGGCGAGGTCCAGCAGCTTTTCCCTGACGTCGGCGTATTTTACATGGCTGTAAATATCCAGGGTGATGCCTGCCGAGGCGTGACCCATGAGGTACTGCACGCTTTTGACATCCAGGCCGCGGTGAACCAGGCCGGTGCAGTAGCTGTGGCGCAGGATGTGCGGGGTGAGCGCCGGAATGGGCGGGCCGTCACTTTGGCGGTAGCGCCGGTGAACATTGCGGAAGATGCGGTCGAAATCCACGCCGTGGAGCGGGCGGGAGCCGTGGTAGCAGGGAAATAAAAAATGCCGCCGGTGGCCGATGACCTCGCAGCGGCCTGCGGCACGTACGGCCGTGATGCGGCGCTGAAGTGCCTCCATAGCCGGGGCGGGCAGCGGTATTTTGCGGCAGCTTTTTTCGGTTTTGGGGGGCGCCCACACCATTCCGCCCTGCTCCTGCGAATAGTAAACCTGGTGATCGACCTGCAAATAGCCGCCGTGCAGGTGGATATCCTCGATGGTGAGCCCGGCACATTCCCCCGCCCGCAGGCCGGTATGCAGCAGGACGATAAACAGATCGCGGTAGCGGCGGCAGTAGGCGTCGGTATCCATAAAATCCAAAAGGGCGGCCTGCTGCTGCGGCGTGAGCGCCTCCCGTTCGGGCTTCGGCTCCCGCTGGAGAAAATTGAGCCGGAAGGAAAAGGGGTTCCAGCCGGCGGTGCCCTCCTCCACGGCATTTTTGAACACCGAGGACAGGAACGAGTGGTCATTGCGGATGGATTCGTAGGAAAGTCCCCCCTGATGGAGCCGGGTGAAGTACAGCTTGCAATCCCCTACCGTGACGTCCTTTGCCTTGCGGCTCCACAGCTCATCCTGCTGCAGGTGGGCGATGGTATTGCGGTAGCTGCGCCGTGTGCGCTCCCGCAGGTTCGGGCGCAGCAGCATGTGGCGCTCCACCAGCTGCCCGACGGTGGCGGTGCCCCCTGTGGATAGCCTGCCCAGCAGCCGTTGGCGGGCGATCTCGTCCTCCTTCTGCCGCAGCTCCTCCAGCGTGGGGGCGTAGCGGGTGCGGCGCTGTCCGGCCTCGCTCCAGCGGAACTGGTAGCTGCCGTCCGGCCGCTGGCTTTCGCCGGTTCGCAGCACCCGGCCGCGGCTGTCCTTGCGTTTTTCTGTTTTTGGTGCGTCTTGCATACACATTAACTCCTTTCTCGGCGACAAAATACGCCGGTATCCCCTATTTTACAACATTTTGCGGGGAAAGTGGGAGGTTTTTTTGCGTTTACACCACTTTTGGGTGTAAAAATTTCGGTCGGATTTGTAAATTAGTGTAAAGGTTACAAAATGGTAACGGTATGATTTGGCAAATGGCATAAATACTGGGTGGGAATGGATGGGACTGGGTGAAAATCGGCGCAAAAACATTGTGATTTGTGGCGGGGGCGTGGCGGGCGGCGCCCTGCGGTGCGGGGGAAAAATGCGGCGTTTACACCACTTTTTACACACAAATTTCGGGGTCGGTGGTGTAGGATTTTGGGGACAAAGGCGCTTAATCAAGCGGGTTTGCGGCACTTCGTGTGATTATAGGAGGAAATCACAATGAAAAAAGTACTCGCACTGGTACTGGCTGTCATCATGGTTTGCACCATGG
>SFFJ01000005.1 GCA_004557855.1 Oscillospiraceae bacterium | reverse complement strand
GTGGATCAACAATTACCCGCGCGAGATTTTAGGCTTTGAAACGTCCGGATCGCTCTTTGAAAGATACGTCGCCGAAGCCGCTTGAAGCCTTCTGAAAAATATTTTAGTTTTTTCTGCTTTTACTCTTGACTTTTGCGCATTTTATTTGCGGGAATTTCGGGTTCCCGGCACCCGGCCGGTGGGCGGCGCAGCCGCCGCCCGCTATGGCGGGCGACCCCGGCGGCCCGCAGGGCCGCCGGGAGGGCCGGGCTGCGCCCGGCCGCGGCTGCGCCGCCCCCAGCCCCCTGCAAAAATCCCGCCTCTGTGTCTTCCCCGCCCCGGCCCGTCATACAATAAAATATCCGCAAATGAGGAGGTCTTACTTATGGATGAACTGAAAACCGGCAGCCGCGGCCCCGTCGTGCAGCTTTTGCAGCTCGGGCTGGAGCGGGCGGGCTATCTCCCCGGCCCCACCGACGGCCGCTTCGGCCCCGCCACTGAAACCGCCCTGCGCCAATTCCAAAAGACGGAGGGGCTGCCCCCCACCGGCATCGCCGATCCCGCCACCCGGCAGTCGCTGATGCCGTGGCTTATCGGCACCCGCTTCGTGCAGCTCCGGCAGGGGGATACCTTTTGGCGGCTTTCGCAGCAGTACGATACCAGCGCCGCCGCCATTGCCGCCGCCAACCCCGAGCTGGACCCGCAGAACCTCCGGCCGGGGCAGACCGTCGCCGTTCCGCTGGGGTTCCCGGTGGTGCCCACCGGCATCGCCTTTACCTCGCAGGTGCTGGAGCTCACCCTGACCGGGCTGCTGCTGCGCTATCCCTTTCTCGGCTCCGGAGCGATCGGCAGCAGCGCACGCGGGCTTCCCCTTTGGTCTGTGTCCATCGGGGAAGGCGAAACGCAGGTCTTTTATAATGCCGCCCATCACGCCAATGAGTGGATCACCACCCCGCTGCTGCTAACCTTTCTAGAGGAATACTGCCTTTCCCTGCTGGACGGCGACACCCTTTACGGCTACGATGCCGCCGAGCTTTACCGACGCACCACCCTTTCCATCGTCCCCATGGTGGACCCCGACGGCGTCGATCTTGTCACCGGCTACCTGCACGACGGCCCGTGGTACCAACGGGCCCGGGAATGGGCGGAAAACTACCCCTCCATCCCCTTCCCGGAGGGCTGGAAAGCCAACCTCAACGGCGTGGATTTGAACCTGCAATACCCGGCCGGCTGGGAGGAGGCAAAAAAGATCAAGGAAAGCATGGGATTTACCGGCCCTGCGCCGCGGGACTATGTGGGAACGGCCCCGCTGACCCAGCCCGAAGCGCTGGCGGTATACCGCCACACCCTGCAAAACGATTTCCGCCTGTCCCTTTCCTACCACACCCAGGGCAATATCATCTACTGGCGCTACCTCGATTACCTCCCGCCCCGCAGCCGGGAGATCGCCGACGCCATGGCCAAGGCCAGCGGCTATTCGGTGGAGGAAACACCCCCGGTAAGCGGCTACGCCGGGTATAAGGACTGGTTCATCCAGACCTATGACCGCCCCGGCTACACCATAGAGGTGGGACAGGGCACCAGCCCCCTGCCCCTCACCGAGTTCGACGCACTCTACGCCGATAACCTCGGCATTCTCGTTCTGGGTCTTGCCCTCGCCGCCCAGCCGCCGCTTCCCCCGGCAGAGGAGCCTTCCGCCCTCTGAATCTGTGCAGCGGGAAAACTACGGCGGAGCCGCGTTTCGCCTGCGGCGAAACCCGCAAGCTGCGCTTGCGGCGACGGGCTGCGCCCATCGGCGGCTCCGCCGCAGGAAACTACAAGCCTTTCCCCTATTCCCCCGTTCGGCGCACAAAAGCTCCCCCGACCTTCCGGCAGGGGGAGCTGTTTTTGCATATGTGATCAGTTCTTTCCGTACAGCCCGCGCTTTACATAGTGGGTGTGCAGGATGTGGTGCGCCAGGTGGCTGCCCGGCTCGCCGAGGTACTCGGCATAGATCTCCTTTACCACGGGGTTTTCGTGGCTCTTGCGCAGCGTCATGGCCTCGTCCTCACGGTACAGCGCCGCCGCACGCAGGGAACGCAGGTCGGTGAAATTCCGCACGTCGCCGCTCTGGTGGGGCTGGCCGCCGCCGTTGACGCACCCGCCGGGGCAGGCCATCACCTCTACAAAGTGATACTCCGCCTCGCCGTTCTTGATGCGATCCAAAAGCTTCGCCGCATTGGCAAGGCCGCTGGTCACAGCGACCTTCACCTTGGTGCCGGCGAGGTCGTACTCGGCCTCCTTGATGTCCTCGATGCCGCGGACCTCACGGAATTCGGGGCGCTCCAGCTCCTTGCCGGTCACAATCTCGGCAACGGTACGCAGGGCCGCCTCCATCACGCCGCCGGTCGCACCGAAGATATGTCCCGCACCGGAGGCTACGCCGAAGACGGGGTCGAACTCCTCATCGGGCAGCTCGGGCAGCATCACACCGGCACGGTGCAGCATATCGCCCAGCTCACGGGTGGTGATGGAAATATCCACATCGGGCAGGCCCACGGCACTTTGGCCGTCCCGGCCGATCTCATACTTTTTCGCGGTGCAGGGCATCACGCTTACCACCACGATATTCTTGGGGTCGAGGCCCTCCTTCTGGGCGTAGTAGGTCTTTACCAGTGCGCCGAACATCTGCTGCGGGCTCTTGCAGGAGGAAAGGTTCTCCACAAATTCGGGGTAATAATGCTCGCAGAATTTGATCCAGCCGGGGGAACAGCTGGTGATGAGGGGCAGGGGGCCGCCCTCCTTCAGGCGGTGCAGCAGCTCGGTGCCCTCCTCCATGATGGTCACATCGGCGGCGGTGTCCACGTCAAATACCCGGTCGAAGCCCAGCCGGCGCAGGGCAGCTACCATCTTGCCCTCCACGTTGGTGCCGATGGGCATCCCGAAGCATTCGCCCAGCTGGGCGCGCACGCTGGGGGCCGGCCCCACGATCACCGTCTTGGTTGGGTCGTTCAGCGCAGCCCATACCTTATCGGTGTCGTCACGCTCCCGCAGGGCGGAGGTGGGACATACGGCGGTGCACTGGCCGCAGGCAACGCAGGCGGTCTCGGAAAGGGGCATATCAAAGGCGCTGGCGATGTGGGTATCAAAGCCGCGCTCGCAGGTTTCAATAACGCCTGCATACTGGGTCTTCTGGCAGACGGCCACGCAGCGGCGGCACAGGATGCACTTACTGTTATCCCGGATCAGATGGGGCATGGAGCTATCGGTGTGGTAGCCCTGATCCTTTCTGCCGAAGCGGTTCATATCCACGCCGTATTCCCGGCACAGCTGCTGCAGCTCGCAGTCGGTGCTGCGGGAGCAGGAAAGGCAGTCGGTACGGTGGGTGGAAAGGATCAATTCCAGCGTGGTGCGGCGGTATTTTTGCAGGGCGGGGGTATTGGTGAATACCTCCATGCCCTCATTTACCGGCATAACGCAGGCAGCGGCCAGGCCGCGGGCGCCCTTTACCTCGCATACGCAGATGCGGCAGGCGCCGATGGCATTGATCTCCTTGAGGTAGCACAGGGTGGGGATGCGGATGCCGGCCAGATGTGCGGCCTCCAGTATGGTGGCGCCTTCGGGAGCGACCACGGGGATGTTATTGATCTTGAGATTTACGGTATTCATGCTCGGTCACTCCTTTCTTATCGTTTCACAATAGCGCCGAAGCGGCAGGTCTCCATGCAGGCGCCGCACTTGATGCACTTCTTGGCGTCGATGGCGTGGGGCTTTCTCACCTCGCCGGAAATCGCATTGACGGGGCAGGCACGGGCGCAGGCGGTGCAGCCCTTGCACTTGTTCTCCTCGATGACGAACCTGGTCAGTCGCTTGCAGACGCCGGCGGGGCAGCGCTTATCGATGCAGTGGGCCTCATATTCATCCCGGAAGTAGTGCAGGGTGGAAAGAACGGGGTTGGGGGCGGACTGGCCCAGTGCGCACAGGCTGTTCGCCTTGATGTAGTAGCACAGCTCCTCCATCTCCTTCAGCAGCTCGGGGGTGCCGTTTCCGGCCGTGATCTGCTCCAGCATCTCCAAAAGGCGGCGGGTGCCGATGCGGCAGGGGGTGCATTTGCCGCAGCTTTCATCCACGGTGAATTCCAGGAAGAACTTGGCGATATCCACCATGCAGGTGTCCTCATCCATGACGATCAGGCCGCCGGAGCCCATCATGGAGCCGATGGCGACGAGGTTATCATAGTCGATGGGGGTATCGATAAGGGAAGCGGGGATGCAACCGCCGGAGGGGCCGCCGGTCTGCGCCGCCTTGAACTTTTTGCCGTTGGGGATGCCGCCGCCGATATCCTCGATGATCTCCCGCAGGGTGGTGCCCATCGGGATCTCCACCAGGCCGGTGTTGTTGATCTTACCGACGAGGCAGAATACCTTGGTGCCCTTGCTGCGCTCGGTGCCCATGGAGGAGAACCACTCGGCGCCATTGAGAATAATGCGGGGGATGTTCGCCCAGGTTTCCACGTTATTCAGGATGGTGGGAACGCCGAACAGGCCCTTGACCGCCGGGAAGGGCGGACGGGGACGGGGCTCGCCGCGGTGCCCCTCGATGGAGGTCATCAGGGCGGTTTCCTCGCCGCAGACAAAGGCGCCGGAGCCGAGCCGCAGCTCGATATCGAAGGAGAAGCCGGTGCCGAAGATATCATCCCCGAGGAAGCCGTACTCTCTCGCCTGCTTGATGGCGATCTGCAGACGGTGGATGGCGATGGGGTATTCGGCACGGACATAGATATAGCCCTGGTGTGCGCCGATGGCATAGCCGGCGATGGTCATGGCCTCCAGCACCACGTGGGGGTCGCCCTCCAGCACGGAACGGTCCATAAAGGCGCCGGGATCGCCCTCATCGGCGTTGCAGCAGACATATTTCACATCGCCCTTACTCTGCCGGGCAAAGAACCACTTCTGGCCGGTGGGGAAGCCACCGCCGCCGCGCCCGCGCAGTCCGCTGTCCTTGATGGCCTGAATGACCTCATCGGGGGTCATTTGGGTCAGCACGCGGCCCAGCGCCTCGTAGCCGTCCATGGCGATGTATTCATCGATATTTTCGGGGTTGATGACGCCGCAGTTGCGCAGCGCCACACGCTGCTGTTTTTCATAGAATTTGGTGTGGTTGAGATTCTTGACGGTCTTATCATCCACCACCGTCTCCTGATACAGCAGGCGGGTCACGATGCGGCCCTTGAGGATATGCTCGTCCACGATTTCGGGGATATCCTCCAGCTTGACCCGGCTGTAGAAGCAGCCCTCGGGATATACCACCACCACGGGGCCCAGGGCGCACAGTCCAAAGCAGCCGGTCTTGATGACCTGCGCCTCACCGGCCAGGCCCTTTTCGGTCAGCTCCTTATTCAGCTCGTCTATCAGCGCCTGCGAATTGGAGGAGCTGCAGCCGGTGCCGCCGCACACCAGGATGTGTGTTCTTGCGATAGCCATTGGTTATTGTCCTCCTTATTCCATGTAGGCGCCCACGGTGTATTCCGTTACGGGGCTGCCGTTTACCAGATGCTCGGTGACGATGCGCGCGACCTTTTCGGGGGTCATCTTCACATAGGTCACCTTTTCCTTGCCGGGCTGGAATACCTCCACGATGGGCTCCAGCTTGCACATCCCGATGCAGCCGGCCTGGGTCACAACGACATCCTGCAGGCTGCGGCGGTTTACCTCCTCCACAAAGGCGGAGAGGACGGGGCGGGCCCCGGCGGCGATGCCGCAGGTGGCCATGCCCACCACCACACGGGTGGCGGCGCTGTTATCCTGCCGCATGGCTACTTTATTTTTCATTTGCTCCCGCAGGGCGGCCAGCTCTTCTAAAGATTTCATTTGCTTATTCCTCCCTCATATTCCCACAGGTATTTATCCAGAATGAGGTCCACCTCATCGGGGGTCAGGCGGCCGTAAACCTCGTCATTGACGGTCATAACGGGGGCCAGACCGCAGGCGCCGATGCAGCGGGTCGCCTCCAGCGAAAAACGGCCGTCGGGGGTGGTGCCGCCGGGCTCGATGCCCAGCTTCTTCTGGATGCGGTCCAGCACCTCACCGGAGCCCTTTACGTAGCAGGCGGTACCCATGCACACGCCGATATTATAAGCCCCGCGGGGGTTCAGGGTGAACTGGGCGTAGAAGGTCACCACGCCGTACACCTCCGCCAGCGGTATATTCAGTTCTTCGGCGATGATGGTCTGCACCTCGATGGGCAAGTAGCCGTAGATCTCCTGCGCACCCTGCAGCACCGGCATCAGCGCACCCTGCTGCTGTTTGCAGGCGGCGATGAGCTCCCGCAGCGCTTTTTCCTGTTCGGCCGTCCCGTGGAACGGCACGACGGTCTTTCTTTTTGCCATGAGAATGGTTCCTCCTTCGTCTGGGCATATTCTCGTTATCGTCAACTACCGCAAAGCGTAGTTTCTGCCACATCTTCCTTGCAGGCTCCTGCCCGCCGCGGGGACCCGGCCCCGCAGCGGCCGCCCGGCCTGCGGCCGGGTGGCCTGCGGGCCGCCTGCGGCGGCCCGTCGCTGCGGCTGCGCCGCAGCACTGCGGGGCCGTCCTGCGCCTTTTACAAATTCTAAAGTAATTCGGGGCGGGGGCAGCACTCGGCTATCCCCTCCGCCGCCTGCCCGGCTATAAAGCCCAGCACCTCCGGCTCGGAAAGCGGGATATCCTCCCCCAGCACCTGCCGCACCTCGCGGGTATCCACCGCAAACTGCCGCCCGTCGTAGTCAAATTCCAGCCGGAAATCCATTTCCGGGCTGCCGCCGATGAGGGTCACAAGGGTCTGGGGCAGGTCGCCCAACGGCAGGCGGTCTATGTGTCCCATCCCGAAGACGGCCGTTACCACCGTCCCGGCCCCCGGCGTGCTTTGCACCGTCATCGAACCGCCGGTCATTTCGGCGGCCATTTTCCACAGGGGCAGGCCCATCCCCACCCGGCGGGTGGTGCGGGTGGTGTAAAAGGGGTCGGTGACCTTTTGCAGCGTTTCGGCGTCCATGCCGCAGCCGTCATCGGCAATGGTCACGGTGAGCCTGTCCTGCGCAGGGCGGTAGCACACCCCCACGGTGACAAGCGCGGCGCCGGCCTTGACCGAGTTCTCGGCAATATCCAGGATATTGAGCGAAAGCTCCTGCACCGTGCACTCCCCCTTATGAAAAGCATACAATTCATTTTAGCAAGCCGCATGACAAAAATCAACAATCTTTTTGCGGATTTGCGGCTTTATTCCGCATTTTCTACCCTCCCGCCCAAATGGTGCGGTTCGGGCGAAAATCAATGCATATGGCTTGTGCTTTTTTCACAAAATATAGCAGGATTTTAGCAGCATTAAAATCCATAATAAGCCAAAGGAGGCATGAGCATGAAGGTAACATTGGACCATGAGGGATGCATCGGCTGCGGGCTGTGCGTTTCGGTCTGCCCGGCGGTATTCCGGCTGGCCGCAGACGGCAGGGCGGAGGTCAGCGACCCACCCGTTTCCGGGGAGGAGCAGGAAAAGTGCCGGGCGGCGGCGCAGAACTGCCCGGTAAGCGTGATCGCGGCGGAGGGGTAACGATGGACGAGAAGAAAACCCAGGCCCCGGCGCCGGAGGCCGCCCCTCTGCAAACCCCGGAGGTCGATGCGGCGCCTGCCCTGCCGCAGCCGCAGCCCCCGCCCGTCCCGCCGACTGCGGTGTAACGGGCCTGTCCCCTGTCCCCGGCTTGCACACCCCGCCAAACGGTGCGGCGATGCCGCCCGCCCCCTGCCGGGGGGCGGGCGAACCGGTGCGCCCCCGGCAGGGGGCGCACCAAGGGCCGGCGGCCCCCCGGCAGGGGGGCCGCCGGCCGCATCGCCGCACCGGTGGGGGCAGGCCTGTCCCCCTGCCGCACGCCTGCACCGGGGGCAGGATCAGGCGCGGCTGCGCGCCCGCCCCCCTGCGGGGGGCGGGCTGCCGGCGGAACGCCGGCGGGCGGCAAAGCCGCCCGCGCAGCCGCGCCATCCCGCCACAACCCGTCACAGTATAATACAGATCAGACCCGAGCACCCCTCGTTGATGACCCGTTCGATGGTCTCCTGCAACTTCATCCGGGCGTCGGCCGGCATCCGGTACAGCTTGTTATGCAGCCCCTCGTTCACCAGCTCGTGCAGCGACTTCCCGAAAATATTGCTCTCCCATATCTTCGCCGGGTCCTCCTCGAATTCCTGCAGCAGGTAGTGCACCAGCTCCTCGCTCTGCTTTTCGCTGCCCACTATCGGCGCCACCTCGGTGGTGATGTTGGCCTGCATCAAATGGATGGACGGTGCCGAAGCCCGCAGCCGGATACCGTACCGCCCGCCCTGCTTCATGATCTCCGGCTCCTCCAGGTGCAGCTCCTCCATCGTCGGCATGACGATCCCGTAGCCGGTCGCCGCCACCTCATCCAGCGCCCCGGCAAATTTCTCGTACTTCTTCTTGACGGCGGCCAGCTCCACCATGCAGGGCAGCAGCCCCTCCTCGTCGGTGATTTCCAACCCCGTCGCCTCCCCCAAAATCCGGTAGAACAGCCCGTCGCACAGCTCCACCCGGCAGCGCACCGTGCCGCTGCCCAGGTCCGCCGAAAGCACCCGGCTCTCCTTGACGAATTCGCAGTCCTCCAGCTTTTTCAGGGTGGAGCCGGCGCTGCCCACGGCGCCCAGCTCCCCGGCCGCCTGCCGGATCTGCCGGTACAGGCTTTCCTTTAGCCAGTGGTCGGGCGGCAGGTTCATCGCCCACGCCGGGATCTCCAGCGCCGCCTCCTTCAGCGGGAAGCGCACCAGCACCTTCCCCAGTATGCCGGCGATGTCCTCCTCGTCCAGCTCCATGCAGTTTACCGCCGCCACCGGCACCCCGTAGCGCTCCTCCAGCTCGGCACGCAGCGCCTTTGCCGCCGGGCTTTTGGGGCTTTGGCAGTTCAGCACCACCGCAAACGGCTTATTGATGGCCTGCAATTCCCGTATGGCCCGGCCCTCGGCCTCCTCGTACTCCGCCCGCGGGATCTCGGAGATGCTGCCGTCGGTGGTGACCACCAGCCCGATGGTGGAATGCTCGTTGATGACCTTGCGGGTGCCCACCTCCGCCGCCATATTGAAGGGCACCTCCTGCTCGTACCACGGGGTCATCACCATGCGGGGCTGCTGGTTTTCTATGTAGCCCAGTGCGCTGGGCACAATGTACCCCACGCAGTCGATCATCCGCACCCGCAGGCTGATGTTCCCCTCCAGCGTGATGCTGACGGCCTCCTCGGGGATGAATTTCGGCTCGGTGGTCATAATGGTGCGCCCGGCTGCCGACTGGGGCAGCTCATCGGCGGCCCGGCTGCGGCGGGGCTCGCTTTCGATGCGGGGCAGCACCATGGTTTCCATAAAACGCTTGATAAAGGTGGATTTGCCGGTGCGTACCGGTCCCACCACCCCAATGTAGATATCTCCTCCGGTCCGGGCGGCTATATCCCGGTAAAGCTCGCTTTGTGCTGCCATTTTCATTCCCTCCGTTTGCTTCTTTGGCTTGGTGCAGGGGGCAGGAACCGGGCGGCGGCGCGGCCGGCCTTCGGCCGGCCTGCCGCCCCGCCCCGCCGGAGGCGGGGCGGGGCGGTTCGCGGGGCCCCCGCAGGGGGCCCCGCGGCGCCGCCGCCCGGTCTGCCGCTTACACCGGGATCAGCAGCGGACCGGCGGGGCAGCACTCGCCCATTTCGCCGTTGTCCTCCCGGATCCTCGCTTCACTGGTATTGTACCGGCGGGCGATCTCCCACAGGCTCTCGCCCTCCTCCGCCATGTAGATATAAAGCCCTCTCGGCAGCCGGTCCTCCTTGGGCGCCGTTTCGTCCACCGTCAGCTCCTCCAGCGCCGCCAGCCGCCCGGTGCGGCAAACCGCCCCCTGCCACGCCAGCTCGCAGGTCAGCTCCAGCTCGTTTCCTACCTGCTCCCAGCGGCAGCTGCGGCATTCCAGCCCGGCCTCCCAGCGGCAGTCCCCCTCGGCGGGCATGCGGTGCTGCACCGCCACCGTCCTGTCAAAGCTGTAATACTCGCCGTCCCCCATCCGGGTCAGCAGGGTCAGCCCCAGCCGCCCCTCGGCCAGCAGGCCGTCGCCGTCGGGCGCAGCGGTGCAGCCCTCCACCCCGACCCAAAGCGCCGCCACCTCGCCGCTTGCCTCCGGCAGGGGCAGCGTCTCCCGGTGGGTCTCGGTCTCCCGGCACAGGCTCACCAGCTCGATGGTTTGCAGCGTTTTTTCCTTGCAGGCGGTCCGGTATCTCGTGGAATACCCATCGGTGCAGCAGGTCATGGCATACGGCCGGTAGAGCTTCCCCTCTGCGGCCACCGTCACTCCCCACTCCAATGCCCGGTACTCCCCGTCGGCATCCTGCACCGGCTCGGCGGTCGGCATCAGCGCCGCACACCGGATGTCAAACTCGGCGTCGGCGGCATCGGGGCAGTCCGCCGTCAGCCGGAACGGCAAGGTACACTCGGCGGTCTGCCAGCCCCCGTTCTGGTCGATGCAACAGGCGGCCGCCAGCACCTCCCCGGTTATCGTCAGCTTGCCGTCCGCCCATTTTTCCTCCCGGCGGGAAACGGCGGCATCACACCGCAGCACTCGGGCCAGCGGGGCGGCGCTGCCCTCCAGAACGGTGGTGGCGGCCAGCCGCTGCTCCCGGTCAAAGCACCCGGAAAGCCGGGTCCCCTTTTGCTCGGTCATCCGCAGCTGGATGGTCTTATCCCCGCTGCTCTCCAAAATCTGCTGCCTGCGGCAGCTCACCGCCGACGCCGAAATGACCACCGACCCGCGGATCTCCAGCCGCCGCTGGTTGACCGCCCGGCAGGTGACCGGCCCCGGCCGCATTTCCACCGTCAGGATGGGCTCCTCGGCTTCGCCGTGCAGCTCCAGCGTCCGGGTAAAGGGGACCTTGTACTCGCATCTGGCGGGCTCGCCCCCGGCGGAAATATACAGGACATGGAGGGCGGCCAGTCCCTCCGCCTCCAGCCGCCCGGCGGTGATGCTCTTGCTCATCGGCACCGGGGTAAGGGTGCATTTCAGGATCCGGCGGATATCGGGGCAGTAGTCGGGCAGCAGGGCATCACATTCCACCGGCTGCTCCGCCGTTTCCTCCAGTATGGTTTCACAGCTTGGGACGGTTTGCCGGCGCAGTTCAAGCTCCATTTTCATTCTCCTCTCCGCAGTTGGGCGGCGGGCTGCCGTCCCATTGTTTCACTCTACTATATTCGGCGCATTTTTGGTTTATGCGGGGGTGCCTGCCGGCAGATGGACATGACACCGTCTCTTCTCGCCTGCCGGCGGGCTAATCCCCCGGCCAACCGCAGCTCCGCCCGCCTTGCGGCACCCGAAAGAAACCTCGCACCATTCGTTCGCCCGTTTTTTCGCCTGCTGCGGTTTCTCCGCAAATCCGAACTGTGACATTGCCTGCAATCTCCTCCGGCGGGTTCATCCCCCGGCCAACCGCAGCTCCGCCCGCCTTGCGGCACCCGAAAAAACCTCGCACCATTCGTTCGCCCGTTCTTTTTCCCCCGCTGCGGTTTCTCCGCAAATCCGGACTGTAACATAGCCTGCAATCTCCTCCGGCGGGGCAACCCTTGGCACCGCCTCGTCGGGCGCCCCTCCGCTTGAGTCATGCTGACCCTCCGCTACCCTCCGGGCAGCCCTCCCCGCTGCGGTGCGCCCCCCCTCCACTGCTTTCCCCCGGCGGCCGGCCGGGCATTTTCCCCATTTGCATTTCCCGCAGCGGCGTGGTACAATAGGGGCTCGTGATTTTTTATGGAAAAGGGGAAGCGAAGGTTGGAGAGAATGTTCAGTCGGAAGGACCTGCGGCGGCTGCTGGTGCCGCTGATGATCGAGCAGGCGCTTGCCATGACCATCGGCATGGCCGATACCGTCATGGTGGCCTCCTGCAGCGAGGCCGCCGTTTCCGGGGTGTCGCTCATCGATTCGGTCAATGCGGTATTCCTGTGGCTGTTCCCGGCGCTGGCCACCGGCGGCGGTGTGGTGCTGGCGCAGTATATCGGCCACGGAGAGGAGGAAAACGCCCGGCGCAGCGTGGGGCAGCTTACCCTGCTGCTGGTGGGCTTTTCGCTGGTCGTTTCGCTGTTGTTCCTCCTGCTGCGGGATCAGTTCCTGGTGCTGCTTTTCGGGCAGATCGAGCCGCAGGTGATGGACTACGCACGCACCTATTTCACCGTCTCCATTTTCAGCTATCCCTTTTTGGCGCTGTATAATGTCGGTGCCTCGGTGTTCCGGGCGGTGGGCAATTCCAAGCTCTCCATGACCGTTTCCACCGCCTCCAATGTCCTCAATCTCATCGGCAACGCCGTGCTCATCTACGGCTTCGGGCTGGAGGTACTGGGTGCGGGACTGGCGACGCTGGCCGCCCGGGTGCTGGGGGCGGTCATTATGGTCCGGCGGCTGCTGCGCCCCGACTGCACGGTGGGGCTGCGTTCCCCGGCCGACCTGCGCTTCCGGAAATCCATGTTCCGGCGCATCCTGCATATCGGCATCCCCAGCGGGCTGGAAAGCGCTGCGTTTAATATCGGTAAGCTGCTGGTGGCCAGTCTTGTTTCTACGCTGGCGACCACCGCCATTACCGCCAATGCGGTGATGAACACCCTGCAAAGCATCATCCTCATCCCCACCTCGGCCATCCACCTGGCGGCGGTGCCCATAGTGGGGCAATGCCTGGGCGCCGGCAAAACCGGGGACGCCAGATATTACACCCGGTGGCTGGTGGGACTGGCCTATTTCTGCCTGTTTATTACGGCGGGCGGCACGCTGCTTTTCGCCGGCCCCATCCTTTCCCTATTTAAGCTGACGCCCGAAACCGCGGCGGTGGCGCTGCGGCTGCTGCGGTTCTATTTCTGCATCGTGGTGACGCTGTACCCGCTTGCCTTTACCATCACCCCCTGCCTGCGGGCGGCCGGTGACGTGCGGTTTTGTCTCATCGGCGCCATGACCGGGATGTGGCTGGGACGCATCCTGTGCAGCCATCTGTTTGTGTCCCTCGGGTGGGGCATCATGGGCATCTGGGCGGCCATCGTCGCCGACTGGCTCATCCGCATCGGCTTTTACCTTCCCCGGTATTTCAGCGGGAAATGGCTGAAGCAAAAGGTGATCTGAAAACGCATCTGCGGCGCACGGGCTCTGCTTAACGGCAGTCTGTGCGCCGCTTTTTGTGCGGGGGCGGGCAGGCGGCCGTAGGCCGTTTCGACTGCGTCGAAACACACGGGCTCCGCCCGTGTCGGCGGCTGTGCCGCCGGGCCTGCGGCCCGCCCTCTCTCCTCCCACCCCCTGCGCCAACCGGGCCCGCGCCCGCAGGGCAAACCGTCCTGCGGACGGTTTCGGCGGCCGAAGGCCGCCGGCCCCGGCTTCGCCGGGGCGCCCTGCGGGCGCCCTTCCCCCTGCACTCCCCTGCACTACCCTGCGGCCACCCCGCCCCCACCAGCCTCCTCCCTCTGCGGGCTCGCTTCGCTCGCCCCCTGTCCGCCGCTTTGGATTTCAGCAAAACATCCCCCGCCCCCGCAAAAAAGTCGCCCCAATCCCCAGCCCCCTACTGGACAACCCGCCGGATTTGTGCTATATTCTAATTATAATGTAACCGGTTACATCACCGGAGAAAAGGAGAAGCCGCTATGAAAGAAACCGAAAGGATCAAAGCCGGGCTGCTGTTCCGCCCCAATTCCATGGAGCTGCGGGACACCAAGCACAAAGCCCATGAAACCTGCCGTCTGGTCAACTCGCTGGACGAATACGATGACCGCATTCCGGGGCTGATGCGCTCGATTTTGGGAAAGATCGGGGAGCGTTTCTACTTCCAGACGCCGGTGCAGTTCAATTACGGCATCCACACCTACATCGGGGAGGATTTCTTCGCCAACTACAATTTCTGCGTGCTGGATGACGCCGATGTTTATATCGGCGACAATGTAATGATCGCCCCCAACGTTTCGCTGATGGCGGCCTCGCACCCCCTCATCGCGCATGAACGGCTGGGGCTGATGCTGGGGGATGACGGTCTGCCCACCATCGCCGAAAACGCCGAGCCCATCCGCATCGGCAACAATGTGTGGATCGGCTGCAATGTGACCATCATCGGCGGGGTGACCGTCGGCAATGATGTGGTCATCGGCGCCGGCAGCGTGGTCACCCACGATATCCCCGACGGCGTGCTGGCGGCGGGCAATCCCTGCCGTGTGATCCGCAAGATCACCGAAGCGGACACCCTGAAGCACCTCGCCCGTGACGAGCTGTAACCCCGCAAACGCAAAAAGACGGCTGCCCCTCTCCGGGGCAGCCGTTTTGTGGTCTGTGCAGGGGGCGGGCCGCCCGCAGGGCGTTCCGGCTTCGCCGGAACCGGCGGCGCAGCCGCCGAAACCGTCCTGCGGACGGTTTGCCCTGCGGGCGCCCCTGCCCCCCTTGCAGGGTCCCTGCTGCAATAAAAGACGGCTGCCGCAAAGGGCAGCCGTCTTTCGGTTTACGGGAAAGTCTCTTATTTTGCCCCCACCCTCCCCGGGCACTTCCCCCGCATAAAGGGCAGGAAGTCCTCCGGGCGGCCGGCGGAAAAGGCGGTCTTCTCCAGCATCAGCGCCGCCTTGCCGGGCAGCTCCAGCAGGTACAGGTGCTGCGTCTCCCGCACGGCGATGATCTGCTCATACCGCAGGTCGCCGGTGGTACCCTCCTGCCGGTTGTGCACCTTCACCACGTCCTCGTAAAAGGTCAGGGTGGCCGTCACCTCGCTTCCGTATTTTTTCATGTTCCGCTTCGCGATCTTCAGGGCGACCCGGGCCGGGGCGCCGTAGGTGGTCATCACCAGCGCAAAGGCCGCCAAAAGCAGCAGCCCCGCCCACAGCGTGATGCCCCGCCGGGCAAGGTCCCATATCGCAACGGCAACGGCCGCAGCCGCCGGCAGCAGCCCGGTCAGCAGGCTCCATTTCGGGGCGTTGGCACGGGCCATCTCGGTCAGGTTGCGGCGGGTTAAGGTGGTGGTATTTTCAAAAATGCAGTCCATGGCGTCCTCCGGTTTCGGGTCAACTATCGGGGAAAGGCTCCCCCATCACCCGATGAGGGAGCCTGACGTACAGTGATTCTCTTATTCGAGGTTCTTCTTGAGGGTGGCCAGCTCCTCCCGCAGCTTGGCGGGAACGCGGTCGCCGATCATGTTGTAGAATTCCTCGATGCCTTCGGCGTCCTCACGCCACAGCTTCTTGTCTACGGTCAGCAGTTCGTCCAGCATCATGTGGGTGAATTCCTCGCCCTCGTTCTCCAGCCCCTCGATGTCAATATCCTTGACATAGGGCAGGTAGCCGATGGCGGATTCACGGGCGCTTACCTTGCCCTCGCAGCGGGCCAGGATCCACAGCAGCACACGCATATTCTCGCCGAAGCCGGGCCACAGGAAGTTGCCCTCGTCATCGGTGCGGAACCAGTTGACATGGAAGATCTTCGGGGCCTTATCGCCCAGCTTTTCGCCCATCTCCAGCCAGTGTGCAAAGTAATCGCCGGCATGGTAGCCGATGAAGGGACGCATGGCCATGGGGTCACGGCGAACCACACCGACAGCACCGGTGGCGGCAGCGGTGGTCTCGCTGGCCATCGCGGAGCCTACAAAGACGCCGTGGGCCCAGTCACGGGACTGGTAAACCAGCGGAGCGGTCTTGGCGCGGCGGCCGCCGAAGATGATAGCGGAAACCGGAACGCCGTTGGGGTTCTCATATTCGGGGGAAAGGCAGGGGCAGTTCAGGCTGGGTGCGGTAAAGCGGCTGTTGGGATGAGCGCCGGGGGTACCGTCGCTGCCGTCCCACGGCTCGCCCTTCCAGTTCAGAGCGTGCTTGGGCGGGTTCTTGTCCAGCTTCTCCCACCAAACGGTATTGTCGTCCAGGTTCTGCACCACGTTGGTGAAGATGGTGTTCTTGCGGGTGGTCTCCAGGGCGTTGGGGTTGCTCTTGGCGTTGGTGCCGGGCGCCACACCGAAGAAGCCGTATTCGGGGTTTACAGCCCACAGGCGGCCGTCGGGGCCGATGCGCAGCCAGGCGATATCATCACCGACGCACCAGGCCTTGTAGCCCATATCGGCATATTTCTTGGGGGGGATGAGCATGGCAAGGTTGGTCTTGCCGCAGGCGGAGGGGAAGGCGGCGGTGACATACTTGGTCTCGCCCTCGGGGTTCTCGATGCCGAGGATGAGCATATGCTCGGCCATCCAGCCCTCTTTTCTGGCCTGGAAGGAAGCGATGCGCAGGGCAAAGCACTTTTTGCCCAGCAGCACGTTGCCGCCGTAGCCGGAGTTGATGCTCCAGATGGTATTGTCCTCCGGGAAGTGGACGATATAGCGCTCGGACTCATCCAGGTCCTTCTTGGAGTGCAGACCCTTTACGAAATCCTCGCTGTCGCCCAGGAAGTCCATTACCTTCTGCCCGATGCGGGTCATGATGGCCATGGAAAGAACGACATAGATGGAGTCGGTCAGCTCGATGCCCACCTTGGCAAAGGGGGAGCCGACGTGCGCCATGCAGTAGGGGATGACATACATGGTGCGGCCCTTCATGGAGCCGTCAAAGAGCTTACCCAGCTTTTCGTAGGTCTCCTTGGGGTCCATCCAGTTGTTGGTGGGGCCTGCATCCTCTTTTTTGCGGGTGCAGATGAAGGTACGGCCCTCTACACGGGCGACATCATTGACTGCGGAACGGTGCAGGTAGCAGCCGGGCAGCTTTTCCTCGTTCAGCTTGATCATTTCGCCGGTGGAGCAGCTCTCGGCGCGCAGCGCTTCAAGCTGTTCCTCGCTGCCGTCGATCCAGACGACCTTTTCCGGCTTGGTGAGGGCGACCATCTCGTCGACCCACTTGAGAACGGACTTGTTGGAAGTAAGTGCCATTTTTATATCTCCCTTCTGATAATGCCGGAAAACCGGCCTATTTTACGCCTCTATTATACCCTATCCCCGCGGGAATTTCTACCCAAAAATTTGTTAAATTTTTGTCAACTTTTTGGCAGGGGGCAAGCCGGCAGGGCCACCGGGCCGCAGGCCAAACCGTCCTTCGGGCGGTTTCGGGCGGGCTCCGCCCGCCCGCGGCGGTGCAGGGCACCGCCGGGCCTGCGGCCCGTCCCTGCCCTCTGCAGCATCAGAACTGCTCGGTGATCTCCATAGTGGGCAGGCCGTTCAGGGACCAGTCCCCGGTGTGCCCCGCCCGGTATTCGTAGTAGGCCTGCGCCCCGATCATGGCAGCGTTATCCCCGGTGAGGGAAAGCGGCGGCATATAAAGCTGCCAGCCCTTTTCGGCGCAGCCCCGTTCCGCCCGCTGCCGCAGCCAGCTGTTGGCGGAAACGCCCCCGGCCAGCACGATTTTTTTGCAGCCGTACCGCCCGGCGGCAGCCGCCGTCTTTTGCCACAAAATCTCACTGACATGGCTGCAAAAGCTGGCGGCCAGGTCGGCGGGAACCAGCGGCTGCCCCTTTTGCTCGGCGTTGTGCGCCAGATTGATGACCGCCGTTTTCAGCCCCGAAAAGGAGAAGTTGAATTCTCCCTCGGCATGGGGGGTGGGCAGCGGGTAGGCATGGGGGTCCCCCTCACGGGAAATGGCATCCAGCGCCACCCCGCCGGGGTAGGGCAGCCCCACGCAGCGGGCGGCCTTATCAAAGGCTTCGCCTGCGGCGTCATCGGTGGTGCGGCCCAGAATCTCATAGTCGCAGTAATCCTTCACCAGCACGATGTGGCTGTGTCCCCCGCTGACGATGAGCGCCAGAAAGGGCGGCTCCAAATCGGGGTGGGCCAGATAATTGGCCGCCACATGGCCGCGGATATGGTGGACCGGGATGAGGGGCTTCCCGGCGGAAAGCGCCAGTCCCTTGGCGAAATTCACCCCCACCAGCACCGCACCGATGAGCCCCGGGGCGGCGGTAACGGCAATGGCGTCCGCCTCCCGGACGGTCAGACCGGCCTGCTCCAGCGCTTCGGCCGTCACCCCGCAGATGGCTTCAATGTGGCGGCGGGAGGCAATTTCCGGCACGACCCCGCCGTATAGCTTGTGTTCCTCCACCTGCGTGTGGATGACCGAGGAACAGATTTTGCGCCCGTCCTCGATGACCGCCGCAGCGGTCTCATCACAGCTGGTTTCAATACTGATAATCTTCATAGCAACTCCGGTTCAGGTTTTTTAGGGCATCGCTCCCGCAAAGAACAGCCGGCGGGCTTCCCCTCCGGGGCTGTTTTTTGCGCGGGCGCAGGGGAATTATTCTCCCGGCGTTTTTGCGGGTGGATTTTTTCCTCTGCTGGTTTTTGCAAAGCAAGGACATTTTTCCTGCTGGTTTTGCGGGCCAAGCGGGATTTTTTCGGCCTTTTGCCCAACGGCGGGCGGCGGGTTTTTCCTCCGGGTTTTACCCTCTCGGCAGATTTTCCCCTCCGCTGATTTTAGCAAATGGCAGGGCATTTTTCCCGCTGCTTTTGCGGGTCTGGCGGGATTTTTTCGGCCTTTTGCCCAACGGCGGGCGGCGGGTTTTTCCTCCGGGTTTTATTCTCTCGGCAGATTTTCCCCTCCGCTGATTTTTACAAAGGCAATGACATCTTTCCCGTTGATTTTGCGGGTCGGGCGGGATTTTTATTCTGCCTTTTGCCATTCGGCGGGCATCGGGTTTTTCCTCCGGGTTTTTCCTCCGGGTTTTTCCTCCGGGTTTTATCCTCTCGGCAGATTTTCCCCTCCGCTGATTTTGCGGCGTTTTTAATCTTCTTTCCGGTGGCGGCGGGTGATGCGGCGGATCAGGCGGGTGATGCGCCAGAACAGGAACAGCCCGGCGAGGGCGGCGATGCCGGCCTTTTTCAGACGGTCCAGCGAGAGGGCGTTGCTGACGAACACGACCTCGGGGTTGCTGCCGTCGACCTCCTCACGGGTGACGATCAGGCCGTTTTTGCGGCCCCAGTAAAAGTGGATGGGATTTTTCTTCATGGCGAAACACTCCTTTTCTCGGTTTTTGCTTATTTTTGCGGGTCGGCGGGGGGGCGGGCCGCCCTTTTGCCGATACGCGGGTTTTTTATTTCACGGGTGCTGTCATCAGTATAGCATCTTCCGTGGGCGCGGTATAGTAGTTTTTGCGGCGTCCCACCGGGACAAAACCGTGCTTGTGGTAAAGGGCGATGGCCGGGGCGTTGCTTTGGCGGACCTCCAGCGTTACGGTGGCAAGGCCGATGGCCGCTGCCCTATGCAGCAGCCCGGTGACCAGTGCATCGGCGACGCCCTGCCTGCGGCAGCCGGGGAACACCGCCACATTGGTGATGCTGCCCTCATCCAGCACAAATTCCATACCGAGGTAGCCCAGCACCTCCCCTTCCCTTTCCGCCGCAAGGAACACCGACCGGCCGTTTTGCAGCGTTTCGGCAAGGCCGTTTTCGCTCCACGGGTGGGAAAAGCAGGCCTGCTCCAGGGCGGCAAGGGCGGGCAGGTCGGCGGGGACGGCGGGGCGGATGGTAAGCGGCATAGCGGCTCCTTTCGGGAAAAGTCCTCCCACTAATACGGCAAAAACGGGGGTTTTTTGCATCGGGAAGGTTAAAAAGCAACATTTTTTTACGGAAAATTTACAAATGGCGGAGATTGCGGGACGGATTTGTATAGTATTTGGATTTTTGTAGGGATTGTTTCATGGGATATTTTAGGGGAATTTGCGGGGGTGGGCGGGGGATGTGTGTGGGTCGGCGGGGAGGGCCGCAGGGTCGGCGGCGCAGCCGCCGCGGCGGGCGAAGCCCGCCGAAAGCCGCCCCTGCGGGGCGGCTTGGCCTGCGGCCCGTATGCCTGCGGCTTGCAGGGGGCTGCGGAGGGGGCGGGGGGAAGAGTTATGCGGAAAAATGCAGGGGGCTGCGGAGGGGGCGGGGCCCGGCGGCGCAGCCGGCGCGCGGAGCGCGCCTGCCGTCCCCCCGCAGGGGGGATGGCGCCCAAGCCGGAGGCTTGGGCGGCTGCGCCGCCCTGTGCCCCGGTTGCTGCACAAACAGGGAAAAGCGTCAATGCGCCTCGCCCCACGTTTTGCCCACCTTGGCATCCACCAGCAGCGGGACGGCCAGCTGCACGGCGGATTCCATCTCCTGCCGTACCAGCTCCCGCACCGCTTCGGCGGTTTCCTGCGGGGTCTCGACGATCAGCTCATCATGCACCTGCAAAATCAGGCGGGCGGCGGGGACCTCCTTTTTCAGGCGGCGGTACACCCGCACCATGGCGATCTTGATGATATCGGCGGCGGTGCCCTGGATGGGGGCGTTCATGGCCACCCGTTCCCCGAAGGCACGCTGCACCCGGTTGGAGGCCTTTAATTCCGGCAGGGGGCGGCGGCGGCCGAACAGCGTTTCGGCGTAGCCCTTTTCCCTTGCGTCCTCAATGGAGCGATCCAGATAGGCGGCGATTCCGCTGTACGTTTCCTTGTAGTTTTTGATATAGGTATTGGCCTCCTGCATCGAAACGCCGATATCCCGGGAGAGGGAGAAGGCGCCGATGCCGTAGACGATACCGAAATTGACGGCCTTGGCGCGGGAGCGCATCTGCGGGGTGACAAAGGCCTCCGGCAGATCAAAGACCTGTGCGGCGGTACGGGTGTGGATATCCACCCCCTCCCGGAAGGCGGCGATCATTGCGGTATCGTTTGCCAGCGCCGCCAGCACCCGCAGCTCGATCTGGGAATAGTCGGCGTCCACCAGCAGGTTGCCCTCCTCCGCCTCGAAGAAGTCCCGCATCCGGCTGCCCGGCTCGGTGCGGATGGGGATGTTCTGCATATTCGGCTCGGCACTGCTGATGCGGCCGGTACGGGTATCGGTCTGGCGGAACACCGAACGGATGCGGCTGTCGGGGCCGATGGTGTCCTTGAGGCCCTCCACATAGGTGGAGGAAAGCTTTTTATATTTGCGGTACTCCAGTATCTTGCTGACGATGGGGTGATAGGGGATCAGCTCCTCCAGCACCTCGGCATTGGTGGAATAGCCGCTTTTGGTCTTTTTCTTTGCGGGGAGCTCCAGCTTGCCGAACAGCACGTCGCCCAGCTGCTTGGGGGAATTGATGTTGAACTCCCCGCCGGCAAGGGTGTAGATCTCCTGCTCCAGTGCGGCGGTCAGCCCGTCCAGATAGACCCCGAATTCCGCAAGGCCCTTGCGGTCGATCCGAAAGCCGGTCAGCTCCATCGAGGCCAGCACCTCGCAAAGGGGCTGCTCCATTTCCCGCAGCAGCTTTTGCTGACGGTTGGCCTCCAGCTCCCGTTCCAGTATGGGGGAAAGCAGCATGAGCCCCAGACATTCCCGTGCAAGGGGCACCAGCGCCTCCGGCGCCTTTGCCGCAGGCAGGGAAAGCCCGTGCTGCGCCAGCTGGCGTTCCACGGCGTAGCTGCCCGCATTGGGATTGAGCAGGTAGCCCGCCAGTCCCGTATCCATCCACAGGGCGGCAAGGTCGCTCCCCGACTTCAATGCAGCCTTATAGCAGGGCTTGGCGTCGGCGATGATCTTGGGATTGGGCAGCGAAAAAATCCTTTGCCACAGGTCGGCGGCGGGGTCGGCGCAGCCGGTCAGCGTTTCTCCGCACAGCAGGCACAATGCGGCGGGGGTGCCGTCCTCATTCCACGCAATGGAAAGGTTCAGGGGGGTATCCTTCCCCCATGCGGCGCAGTCGGTCTCGCCGGTCAGCGGGGTAAAGGTGACGGTCGGCGGCTCCAGCCCGGCGGCGGGCGGCTGCGGCATGGCAGCAGGGGCGGTCAGGCCCAGTCGGGTGATGAGCCGGTTGAGCTCCAGCCGGGAAAGGAAGGCATAAAGTGCCTCCTCCTGCCGGGGGGCGGGGGTCAGCTCGCTCCACGCCGGCACCGGCACCTCGCAGCAGATGGTTCCCAACTCCCGGCTGATGGCGGCGGTTATTCTGCCCTCGGTCAGCTTTTTGCGTAGGGAGGGGGTCAGCTCCAACTCGTCCAAATGGGCGTAGATATATTCGACGGTGTGGTATTTGACGATGAGGGAAAGGGCGCTCTTTTCCCCGATGCCCGGCACGCCGGGGATGTTATCGGAGGTGTCGCCCATCAGCGCCTTGACCTCGATGAGTTCCTTCGGCTCGACGCCGTATTTTTCCCGGATGGCGGCGGGGGTCATCGTTTCGTAGACGGCGCCCTGCGGGGCGGTTTTGGCCAGAATTACGCTGACGCAGTCGGTGATGAGCTGCAAGGAGTCCCGGTCGCCGGTGCAAAGCAGCACGGTGTCGCCGTTTTTCTCCCCCTGCCGGGCCAGGCTGCCCAGGATATCGTCCGCCTCGTAGCCCTCGGTTTCCAGAATGGGGTAGCCCAAAAGCCGCAGCATTTCCTTTACCAAGGGCATCTGCCGGCGCAGCTCCTCCGGCATTCCCTTGCGGGTGCCCTTGTACGGCTCGTACATTTTGTGGCGGAAGGTGGGCGCGTGCAGGTCGAAGGCAAAGGCAACGGCGTCCGGCTTCTGCTCCTCGATGAGCTTATAGATGATATTGAAAAAGCCGTAGACGGCGTTGGTGTAGGTGCCATCCTGCGTGGAGAGCAGCCGCACCCCGTAAAAGGCTCGGTTGACGATACTGTTGGCATCAAAGGCAAGGACTTTCATAGCGGCCTCCTTGGGGGGATTTTCGGTGGTTCCCGATACTTTATTATACCATGTTTCCCCGCAAAGGCAACGGGCGGATTGCGCCGCACCACCCATCCCCGCCCGGCGACTACTTTCCTTTTGGGCGCGGCTGTGGTAAAATAGCGGCAGGAGCATAGCCCCGGGGAGGGGCGCCCGCAGGGCAGCCCGTCGAAGGCGGGCTCGGCGGCCCCCGGCCGCCGGTTCCGGCGCAGCCGGAACGCCCTGCGGGCGCCCTGCCGGGGGCCTGCACAAACTTTCGGGGGAGGGCCTATGGAACAGACCACTGCCATCAAAATCATTGCGGAGATACGCAGCGACTTTCCCACTAAATTCGGCATCCCGCGGCAAAGCGGACTGGTGCCGGAGCTGGAGGCGCTGGTGGTGTTCCGGCCGGAATACCGCATCCCGGAGGCGCTGCGGGGCATCGAGGGGTACAGCCACCTGTGGCTGCTGTGGGAATTTTCCGAGACAAGGCGGGAGGGCTGGCGCCCCACCGTGCGCCCGCCGCGGCTGGGCGGCAACCGCCGGGTGGGAGTCTTTGCCAGCCGGTCGCCCTTTCGTCCCAATGCCATCGGGCTTTCCTGCGTGCGGCTGCTTGCCGTGGAGCACCACCCCGAATGGGGCACGGTGCTGCGGGTCGCCGGCGCCGACCTCATGGACGGCACCCCCATTTATGATGTAAAGCCCTACCTGCCCCATGCCGACTGCCACCCGGAGGCCACCGGGGGCTATTCCGCCGAGGGGCTGGCCCACGCCCTGACGGTGGTGCTGCCCCCCGAATGGGAGGCGCAGGTCCCGGCGGAGCACCGGGCGGCGCTGCGGGCAGTGCTGGCGCAGGACCCCCGTCCCGCCTACCAGCAGGATAGCGGCCGGGTGTACGGCTTTCCCTTTGCGGGGATGGAGGTGCGCTTTACGGTGGATGGCGAAACGCTGACCGTCTGCGGCATCACCCCCGCCGAAAAAGCGTGAACGATTTGTAAAAAGGACGGCGGGAGCATTGCTTTTCCACCGCCCTTTCGGGTATGATAAAAATGGAATAAAAGCCCGACGGCGGGCGGCGAAAGGAGATATATTATGCTGGGTTTAGCACTGGAGGGCGGCGGCGCCAAAGGCGCCTATGAGATCGGCGCGTACCGCGCCCTTACCGAGCTGGGATACCGCTTTGATGTCATCTGCGGCGTGTCCATCGGCGCCATCAATGCGGCGCTGCTGGCGCAGGGGGATTGCGAGCGTGCGGCGGAATTCTGGGAGACCATGTCCAATGACGACCTCTTTTCCGAAAAGGACAGGGGCTTTCTGGAGGTCATCAACCGTCAGGTCAATCTCAATACCCTATCGGCACTGAAGGCCAATATCAAAACGGCGCTGGAAAACGGCGGCATCGATACCTCCCGCATCCGGGCGTTTCTGGAACAGAACATCGACCCCCGGCGCCTGCTGGACAGCCCCGTCGATTATGGCATGATCGCCGTGGCGTTCCCGGAGCTGCAGCCGCTTATCGCCTATAAAAAGGAGATGACCCCCGAAACGGTCATCGACCACGTGCTGGCCTCCGCCTCCTTCCCGGGGTTCCAGCCTACCGTCATCGGGGATAAAAAATACCTGGACGGCGGCCTGTATGACGCCTGCCCCTACAATGAGCTGCTGGACTACGGCTGCGATGAGGTCATCGCCATCCGGTTAAACGGCTTCGGCATCATCCATCCCGTCCGGGACCGCAGTAAGATCCGTCAGATCTTCCCCAGCGAGCAGCTGGGTCCCGTCATGCGGTTCGATCCCGCCAACAGCCGCCGCAATATCCAGATGGGCTACTACGATACCCTGCGGCAGCTGCAGGGGCTGCCCGGGCGGATGTACTACTTCTCGCAAAAGGCCGACGGCTTTGCCGTCTTTGCTGCCCTGCCCGATGACGCCATCCGCACCGTTGCGGGGCCGCTGCGGGTGCCGGAGGAGCTGCCGCCCCGCCGTGCGCTGTTCGAGCATATCCTGCCCGATATTGCCGCCGAGCTGCGCCTGCCCAAGGACGCCGGCTACGACGACCTGCTGCTGGCCCTGCTGGAGCACCGTGCCGAGCAGTTAGGGGTAGGGCGGTTCCGGTGGTACACCCCCGCCGAGCTGCAAACCATCATCGCCGAGCAATCCCCCCTGCTGCCGGAGGAGCCCCGCCGCCGCCGGCTGCGCTCCCGCCCGGAGGAGGCCGCCGAGCTGCTGGCTGCGGCGCTGCCCGTCCTTGGATAATAAGTGGTTTTGATGCACTTTTCTCCCCGTTTTGCCCTTATTTTGTGCGATAGGGAGATTTCGTGCAGGATATCTTGCATTCCCGGCCAAAAGGACTATAATACCTATACTTTGTAGAATGATATTTCGCCGGAAAAGGAGCTGTTGCGCCCTTGGCTACTGCACGCCATAAATATGAAATAGATATGTGTACCGGCAGCCTGCCGCAGAAGATCCTGCTGTTCTCTCTGCCGCTGATGGCCACCGGCATTTTGCAGCTGCTGTTCAATGCCGCCGACATCATCGTGGTGGGGCGGTATGTAGGCAGCCATGCGCTGGCCGCCGTCGGCTCCAACGGCTCCATCATCAATCTGATCGTCAACCTGTTCATGGGCATTTCCATCGGCGGCAGCGCCGTCATCGCCCAGCACTACGGCGCCGGCCAGTACGAGGACGTTTCCGAGGCGACCCACACCTGTATGCTGGTGGGGCTCATCAGCGGGTTTGTGGTCATGGTCATCGGCGTTGTCTTTACCCCGGCCATCCTGCGGCTGATGGACACCCCCGAGGACGTGCTGCCGCTGGCGGTTCTGTACCTGCGCATCTACTTTTTGGGGATGCCCGGCAGCATGGTGTATAATTTCGGTGCGGCGGTGCTGCGCGGCATCGGCGATACCCGCCGGCCGCTGGTGTTCCTGTTTATTTCCGGCATCGTCAATGTCGCCCTGAACCTGCTGCTGGTCATTCAGTTTAATTTAAGCGTCGCCGGTGTCGGCATCGCTACGGTGGCCTCGCAGTATATCTCCGCCGGGCTGGTGCTGTGGTGCATGCTGAAAACCGACGGCTGCTACCACGTCATCCCCCGGCAGCTCAAGCTCCACCGGGATAAGCTCATCCGTATCCTGCAGATCGGCGTACCGGCCGGCCTGCAGGGGGCCATCTTCTCCATCTCCAATGTGTTGATCCAGTCCTCCATCAATTCCTTCGGCAGCAACGTCATGGCAGGCAATGCCGCCGCCGTCAATATCGAGGGCTTTGTCTTTACCAGCTGCAATTCGGTGGCGCAGGCCTCCCTCACCTTCACCAGTCAGAACCTTGGCGCCGGGCTATATAAGCGGCTGCGGGGCATCACCATCTGGTGCCTGGTGCTGGGCGTGCTGCTGGCGGAGCTGACCGGCTTTTTGGCCTACGGCTTCGGCAACCCGCTGCTTTCCTTCTATAATAAGGATGCCGAGGTCATCTCGATGGGCATGATCCGTTTGATGCTTGTGGGCACCACCTACGGACTGGATGCCATTATGGATGTTCTGGCGGATATCATCCGCGGGATGGGCAGCTCCATCCTGCCCATGATCGTCACCCTGATCGGGGCGTGCGGCTTCCGTGTGGTGTGGATCTACACCGTTTTTGCCGCCAACCACGACCTGCGGGTGCTGTATATTTCCTATCCCATCAGCTGGATTCTGACCTCGCTGACCCACGCCGTCTGTTATTTCATCGTCAAGCGCCGCCGACTGCGCGGCCTAATGGAGGGAGTGCCGACCGTATGACTTCTGTCAAGCTGACCGCCCTGTTCCTTGCGCTGCTGCTGGCTGTTTCCCTTGCCGCCTGCGGCAATCCCATCCGGGATGTCGTCATCGGGAAAGACCCTGTCATCACCCCGACCCCCGACCCCGAGCCCGACCCGACCCCCGACCCCGAGCCGGCGGAGACCGAGTCCGCGCGCCGCGCCCGTCTTATCAAAAAGATGGAGGATATTTTTTGTGCGGCGGAGCCGATGGAGAATTACAGCTTTACCCTGAACGACCCGGTAACGGTGGACGGCCGGGAGTATTACTACGGGGTGTGGCACCGCACCATCACCGACTATGATACCCAGTCGCAGTACCTTTCCACCGTCGCGGAGTTTTTCATCACCCCGGATGGCGAGGAGTGCTACATCGGCTACTACTACCCCGCCAATGAGGGCAACGGCGCAACGGTGGTCCTCACCCCCGGCAATATCTTCGAGGAGATCAATAACACATGACCCCCGCCCCTGCTCCGGCAGGGGTTTTTTACGTCCCACCGCCGTGTTAAAATTTGTTGCTTGCACCCTTTCCCCGGCTGTGCCATAATAGCAGGAGAACCCCGAAGGAGGGAGACCCGTGTTAGGTGAAAATATCAAGGCGCTGCGGAAGGCCCGGGGGCTTTCCCAGCAGGAGCTGGCCGGGCGGCTGCACGTGGTGCGGCAGACGGTGAGCAAATGGGAGCAGGGGCTTTCCGTCCCGGACGCCGACCTGCTGGTGCAGCTGGCGGACTGCCTGGGTGTGCCGGTGGAGGAGCTGCTGGGCACCCCTGCCCCGGAAAGTATCACCCCCAAGGCGCCGCAGGCGGTACTGGCGGATAAGCTGGGGGCGCTGACCGGCCAGCTGGCGGAGCAGAATAACCGCCGCCGCCGTTTTTGTAAATGGGTGGCCATTGCCGCCGGGGTGGCCGCCCTGCTGATGCTGCCGCCGCTGTTTCTCTCCCTGTGGATGCTTGGGGTCGGGCTGCCCTCCGGCACAAGCATCGGTACCATCGGCGGGGCGGATGGCCCTACCGCGATTTTCGTGACCGGCAGCTTCCCGTGGGGGCTGCTGATGGGGCTTTGCGGCTGCATTGCATTGGTCGTGCTGGGCATCATAATGAGCCGCCGGCCGGAATAAGGAGGAACCCATGAAAAAACTGTTTGCGCTGATTTTGGCAGTCGTACTGCTGCTGCCCGGCTGCGGCACCCCCGCCGCCCGGAAGTATTTCATTGAGGAAAAGGACTGGCAGGTCGTCACGGTGCAGTCCGTCGAGGACGGCCGGGTGCTTTTTATCGGGGAGGGGCGGCAGGACGCCTACCCCGATGCCGAGGTGATCGCGCTCTCCTGCAAGGCAGAGGGCGGCCGGCTGACCTTTACCACGGCAGACCAGACCCACGAGGGCAGCTACGCCCTGCAGCAAAGCGACGAAAACGCCGCCATTTATACCGTCACCGTCGGGGAGGAAACCGGCCCTGCCGCTGTTTCTATCACCACCTATGGGGACGGTCGGGCAGAGCAGACCTTGGTCATGCAGCTGGGCGGGTATTCGCTGTATTTTGCTGTGGATAAGGATATAAAAGATTAGATTCTAAAATAATAAGCATCAGTAGTAGCTACTGTTATCCCATCGCATTCATCATCTATAGCCGTTTCAAAACTCCCCTTCATAAACTCTACTTCTTCTTCAGATAGCTTCGGTGATAAAATTATGTTTTCGGCGTCCTTTATGCGCTTTACTGCCAAATTATAGATGTCTTGAGCCGAATGTAGTGAACCCATATTAAACTTCTTGGAAATCTCCAACCATGATACTGGGTATCTTCCCCGGCACAATCTCATTTTTATTATCTCTTTTTCTGTTTCATTCATATTCTCCTCTATGAATTTCTCCATTCGTCTCTGGACTATTGTTTCTCGCAAAAGTCCACTGATATTTCTGGTTTCACCCATCATCTCTTCTCTTAATGTCCGTGTAATCCAGCCGTCTGAATAGTGTGTCTCCGTTATGTCCCAGCCTCCATGGCACCATTTGTATATTTTGCTTCCATATAATACTTCTTGACAGACTACACCCGTTTTCTCATTTATTCTATTATAGATATGCTGTTCTTCGCCAAATGCTTCTTCCATTAAATTGAACGGATATTTTTTCTGATGATTGCTCATTTTTTACCTCTTTCCGGCTTTTGTAGCCAAATTTTGTAATTTTATTATAACATTTTATCTATGCTTTGTCAAGGCACGCTTGCTTTTCTCCACTTTCCTCCTTTCTATTTCTTATCATTTTTTGTTTGATTTCCCTCGTCTTTTGAGCAAAAACCGCCATAATACTATCCTTTTATATCTTATCTATTCTTTCAATCTAATCCCTCCTTCTTGTTGTGCTCCATTTTCTGTATATTTATCATAACATAAAAATTATATGTCTGTCAAATATACGCATAATATATTACGATTCGTACATTTTCGTCATATATTTCAATTTGTATAAAATCCCCCACCGGCATCACCTTGGATGAACCGATGGGGGCTTTTTATCTATCCTTACTTGTTAAGGTCAGGGGCGGAAACGGGCGGGCGGCGGAAGTGGGAGTGCTGCTCGAAGGCATAGGCGATCTCGATGAGCTTCGCCTCGCTCCACGGACGGCCGATGATCTCCATGCCGACCGGCACGCCGATGGGGGCGTTCTCATCGGGGGCAAAGCCGGCGGGCACCGCAATGGAGGGGAACCCGGTGGAGGAGCACAGCACGCCGTTGCGCTGCTGCTGGTTTTCACCGATCTTGCAGACGAGCTGCTGCTGATGGGGGTAAACCATCGCATCAAGGTTCAGGTCGGCCATGATCTTCAGCACGTGGGTGCGCACGCCGATCTTGTTATACATCTTCTCCAGATAACGGGGAGAGCCGACCTCACGGGTCATGGCGTCCCGCATATTGCTTTCGCTGAAGGGATGGAACAGGCCCTGCTCCAGAATCTCCGCCATGCTGTGGATCTTCCAATCGGCGGGCAGGGTGGCCAGGTAGCCGTCCAGGTCATGCTGGAAGTCATCCAGATGCACCGAAACCTCGCTGGTCAGCCACGGCTGGTCGATGTTATCGGTGACGGGAACCAGCGTGGCACCGTTCTCCTCAAAGACCTTCAGGGCATTGCGCACCACCGCATTGGTGGAAGCGTTGATCTCCTCCTTGCCGAACAGGCTTTCCAGCACGCCGATGCGGCGTCCCTTCATGCCGTCCGCCTTCAGGTGATCCATATAGCATTCCTCATGGCCGACGCTCCATGCGGTCTCGGCGTCATCGGGGTCATATCCCTTGATGACATCGAGGCAGCGGACGGCGTCCTCCACGGTGCGGCAGATGGGACCTGCGGTATCCTGCGTCAGGGAATAGGGCACGATGCCCGCACGGGAGACCAGGCCGATGGTGGGACGGATCCCGACCAGGCTGTTGGCGGAGGAGGGGGAACGGACGGAATTGATGGTATCGGTGCCCAGCCCGATGATACCGATATTGCAGGCGATGGAAGCGCCGGTGCCGCCGGAGGAGCCGCCGGGGGTGCGGGTGGGGTCATAGGGGTTTACCGACTGCCCCATTACCGAGCTGATGGTCTCGCCCCAGATGGCGAATTCGTGCAGGTTGGTCTTGGCCAAAATCAGCGCGCCGGACTCCCGCAGCTTTTTGGTCACAAAGGCGTCCTTATCCGGTACCCAGCCCTCCAGCGCAATGCTGCCGGCGGTGGTGGGCATATCGGTGGTATTGAAGTTATCCTTCAGCATCACGGGGATGCCGTGCAGGGGGCCGCACAGGGCGTGGTGCTCTTTCACATAGGCATCAAAGGCATCCGCCTCCTCCAGCGCCTTGGGATTGACATAGATGATGGAATTGATGGCGGGGCCCTCGTGGTCATACGCCTTGATGCGTGCGAGATAATCCTCGCACAGCTCGCGGCAGGTCAGCGTTCCGTCCAGGTAGGCGGCGTGGACCTTCGCCACGGTGGTCTCCATAATGTTAAATTTGCTCATGGGGCAACTCCTTCCTTTTTCCCACGGTGAGTATTTCTCCTGCTCACCCATTTTGTTACCTCCATTATAAGCCTCCCAAATGCCCCCGTCAACGGCTTTTTGCCCCCTTGTGGCCGTTCCACAAGCCGCCGCTTTCCCGCACGCCCGCCCTTTGTTTCCTGCCCCTAACGCCCGCCCCCTGCAAGCCGCAAGCAAGGGCGCAGCCCGTTCCGGCTTCGCCGGAACCCACGAGCGAAGCTCGTGGCGCCCGCCTGCGGCGGGCGGGGCTGCGCCCTCCCCTGCCCCCTGCTCCTGCCCCTCTCCCCGTTGCCACGGCATGAAATGTGTGGTAGAATGAAGGGCAGGGCAGGTTTCCTTTGCAGGCGCCTGCCGATGGCGCATTACCGGAAGCGGCTGTCTGCTGCCCTGCCGTGCGGCGCCGCATATACCCTCTCATCGAGGTGACCGGATATGGCAAAGAAAATGATACCGGCTGCCGTGCTCTCTCTGGCGGGGACAGCCGTTTTTACCGTTTTATATATGAAAACCGCCGGCGGGCTGCTGCTTTCCCTTGCCATTACCTTCGGGACGGTTTCTTACCATTTCGTCATGCGTCTGCTGGTCGGACTTTCGTTTCAGGCCGTGATGCAGAACCGGGCGGATTACGGCAGGCGATGGTACCGGGTCGGCAAACGGGAAATGGCGGTATATGAGGCGCTGAAGATAAAGCGTTGGAAGCGCCGTATGCCCACCTATGACAATGCGCTGTTCAATCCGCAGCTGCACTCATGGGATGAGATCGCACAGGCCATGTGTCAGGCGGAGCTGGTTCACGAAACGATTGTGGTATTGAGCTTTCTGCCTATCGCCGGGGGGATTTGGTTCGGCGCCTATCCGGTATTTATCATAACCTCCGTTCTGGCCGCCGGCTATGACCTGCTGTTTGTGATGATGCAGCGGTACAACCGCCAGCGGGTCTTAATATTGTCGGCGCGCAAAAGCGCCTCGCCCGGCCGCACCACGCACTGCCGTTTGGAGAAAAAATAAGGATAGGAGGGGTAAAATGCGCTGTGTACAGACCTTGGCGGAAATCCGGCAGAACATGCTCACCCTCGACCGTTATCTGGAGGAAAAATGCGATAGTGAGTATTCCTTTGCGCTGGATCTAATCAAAAAAGGCATTTGTTTTATTGCCGTAAAAGCGGAAAACGGCTACCGGTTCTATCCCAGCCGGTTTATCGGCTACGCCGGTAATTGCATGGATCACCACTTGAATAATTCCAAAAAGGACGGTCGGGTCACCACGCCCGCCATCACTAAAGTGCTGGGGCAGCCGCTGACCGTCAGCCCCCGTTTGGAGCAGGAATATAAACGGTATTGTGAACTGCTGGGTTTCACTGCAAATGATAAGGGAACCTATGGCGTGCAAAGAAAATTTTGGGAATTAAACTAACCACCATAAATCAAAAGGAGAACACCATGGATCACGTCAAACTCGCCGTCAACGGCACCCTCATGCGGGGGCTCCCGCTGGAAAAAAACCTCCTCGATGCCGGCGCCTTCTTCCTGCGGGAAGCCGCCACCGCCCCCTGCTACCGCCTGTGGAGCATCAATGACAACAACCCCGCCATGCTGCGGGTCAGCCCCGAGGACCCCGCAGCCGTCAGCGTTGCAGTGGAGGTGTGGCAGGTGCCCGCCGCCGGGTTGGCCTCGGTGCTGGTAAAGGAGCCGGAAGGGCTCTCGGTCGGCAAGGTCACCCTCTCCGACGGTGAGGTCGTCCTCGGCGTCATCGGGGAGCCGGAGCTGCTGCACGGCATGAAGGAGATCTCCTCCTTCGGCGGTTGGCGCAATTACATCGCCTCGCTGGAGCAATAACTGCAAATCACCGCATCAACAAAATGATCCGATGGGCTATCCCACCGGATCGTTTTTCATTGTATCGCCATCACATAAATCTGGCAGGGGTTCCACTCGTCCCACAGGGTCGGGAACACCTCCAGCTCCTTAAAGCCGAGGCTTTGGTAAAAGCGGTTGGTGTCATCGTACTCTTTGTATCGTCCCATCTGCACCGTTTTCACCTGCAAAAAGGAATATCCCGCCGCCGCAGCTTCTCTTTTCGCCGCTGCAAAAAGCGCCCGCCCGCAGCCCTTGCGGTGGTACTCCCGGCAAACGCCCATGACCGCCAGCTCCATCGTATCCCGCCCCGTTTCCTTCAGGCAAAGAAAGCCGATGACACGCCCTGCCTCCTCGGCGGCAAAGAAGGTCTGCTCTGCACCGGCCGCTATATATTCCTCCCGCGCCTCGGGGATGCCGAACCATTCCAGCAGCGCCTCCAGCACCTGCCGCGCAATGGTTTTCTTCTCCTCTGCTGCCGTCACCTTGTAAATGTTCATCTTCGCTCTCCAAAGGCCGCCCGGGAAAGGTCCCCGGCGGCCGTGTCGTTTTGTGCGCTGTCGCTTAAATTTCCTCTGCGTTTTTTACTTCCTCTGCCTCAATGATGATAGCCTCATCATTTTTGTGGGCATCGGGGTTGCTTAATATCGTGTCCTTCAGCGTATTTTTCAGTTTCTCGCAGCAGGGCTTAAAGGCAGCATAGGTCAGCCCGCCCCCTACAAGTCCTCCCACCACGGGGATCGCCTTTTTGAAAAATCCGGCAAACACATCTTTGGTCATCCTTACGCCAAACCACTGCGCCGTTTTCTTCACAATGGGATAGATGGCGCCCTTGGTCACTGCGGTGTTCATCAGTTTTCTTTCCACCCCGCGTCCCAGCGCCTGCGTCATCGCCAGCAGGGCCTTATTTGCACCACCCACCCCGTACATCACGCCCAGACACAAAATCAGTGTGTTCATTGTCCCGGTATCCAAAGCAAGTTCGTTCTCGCTTGTATCAATTTGGGGAAAGCCGTATAAATACAGCAGCTTCTGCGCCGCCCGCAGTGTGTAGCCGTAATATTGGATAATATCCGCCGGGATCGTTGCCGCCATGGCAGCACCGCCGGGGGCACCCAATACCGCCGAAATGCCGGAAACCTTTATCCGTTCGTTCTGGATCACATCATCTGCAATGCGGTCTGTCATTTCCCTCGGGATTCCCGCCAGGGCCGGCGTGCGCTGCACTGCATCATCAATGATGCTTTTCGGATAGGATTTTTGCAGCTCGCTGCGCAAAAATTTTTCCCGATCGATCTTCACCCCCGGTGTGTTCATCCCCAAAATAATCAGGTCATCGATCCCGACCGTGCCGTCCCCGGTAGCATCCAGCGCCGTTACAGCCGCCTGCCCGGCTTTTTCTATGGTGCTCTTCGTCTTTCCCGCCACCGAGGAAACCGTTTTCCCCACCATTCTGGCGTATTCTGCCGCCTTGTTTTCCTTTTCCTGTTTCACTTTATAAACTCCTCTCTGCGTAGTTTATAAACGGATATGTATTTTTTGCGTTGCCGTCATTATAACACACACAGCTTCCATATTCACCCTTTTTCGCAAAAGGTACCGCCGGTCAGGTTATCACCCTCCCCGGCGGCCGGTTTGTTATTCTGCGGGCATGGCCGCTGCAAATTCCGCCATCTCCGCCAGCATGTCAAACATCCGCAGGCTTTGGCTTTGGAACGCCGTAAAGTCGATGGCCTTTACCTTGCCGTTCTTCACGGCGGCCACCACGCTGTATTCATAGCTCTGCTTTACGGTGTCCACCTCGTCTGCATCGGCGCAAAAAATGACGTCCGGCTCCAGCGCCTTCAATTCACTTTCGGGGTACAGCCAGTTGGTGTACTCCGCCCCGCTGCAATGGAACCCGACCTCCGCCAGCAGCTTGCCCTCGATGGTATCACCGGTCGCCATGCGGTAGGGGTAGGAAATGAGCAGGGTCGCATCGGGGGCGGCCGCCAGCCCGGAAAGCGCCGTTTTTGCCGCCGCCAGCTTTTGGTCTATCGCCTGCCCGACGGCTTCCGCCGCTGCCATGCCGGTCACGTTGCCGGCCAGCAGGCTGCCCAGCGCCCGGTAGTTCTGCTTGATGCCCTCCACCGTATCGGCCCGGGGCAGGACCAGCACCTGCGCCCCCATCTGCTGCAGCCCGGTCAGGGTGCTTTCGGTGGGCTGCACGGTGCAAAGCACCAGCGTGGCGCCGCTTGCCTTTATCTTGTCCATCTCCGGCTGGTAGACGCTGCCCATCCGGGGCTTTGCCGCAGCCGATGACGGGTTGGCGCAGTATTCGCTCACCCCGGCCAGCAGGTCGCCATAGCCCAAGTCATACACCATTTCGGTCGTTCCCGGCGAAAGGGAGACCACCGCAGCGGGGGCTTCGGTCAGGGTCACGCTGCCCACCGTTACCGGGTATTCCGGGTCGGGTTTCGGCTGCGGGTCCTCGGGGGGCCGGTTGCAGGCGGCGGTCAGCAGCAGCATCGCTGCCGCAGCGATTGCCAACAGTTTTTTCATCATGGCACATCCTCTCCTGGTTTCTCTCTTTATTGTACCCGCTTTCGGGCCGCATTTCAAATGAACTTTGTATGAACGCCGCAGGGGGGAGGGTTCCTGCAGGGGGCAGGGCTCGGGCCGCAGGCCCGGCGATGCGAAGCATCGCCGAAGCGGGCGAAGCCCGCTTGCCCGCCGCCGGGGGCGGCGGGCGGCCTGCGGCCCGTCTCCCCGCTGACCCTCCCGTTCGGGGAAAGGCTGTTTTCTGCTGCCCCGGCCTGCGGCTTTTTCGCACAAATCCGCGGAAATGTAATACAAACTGTATTATTCCGTTAAAATTCTACTCTATTCGTCCTTGCCGGCGGCCTTTATTACGTCCTCCGCCAGCCGCTTGATGTCATCCAGGGTTTCCAGCTCTCCGGCACGGCGGCGCAGCTGCGCTGCCCCCCGCACCCCGCTGATGTACCAGCCGCAGTGCTTTCTGGCCTCGTGGCTGGCCACCCGTTCCCCCTTGTAGCCGATGGCCAAAGTCATCTGCTCCACCATCGTTTCCATCCGCTGCTCCAGGGAAGGGGTCGGGTCGTATTCCCCGGTTTCCAGGTATTGCCGGATCTGCCGGAACAGCCACGGCGCCCCCAGTGCCCCCCGGCCGACCATCACCAGGTCGCAGCCGGTGGTCTCATAAAGGGCCTTGGCGGTTTCGGGGCTTACCACATCACCGTTGCCGATGACCGGGATGGAAACCGCATTTTTTACCTGCCGTATGATCTCCCAATCCACCGGCGGGGCATACATTTGCTGCCGTGTCCTGCCGTGGACCGTCACCGCATCGGCACCGGCCGCCTCGGCCATTTTTGCAAATTCTACGGCGTTGATATGGCTGTCATCCCAGCCCTTACGGAACTTAACGGTGACCGGGATGCTGCTGGCTTTTTTTACCGCGCGGATGATGCTTTCGGCCCGATCCGGGTCCAGCATCAGGGCGCTGCCGCTGCGGTTCCCGGCTATTTTGGGGGCGGGGCACCCCATGTTGATATCCAGCCAGGCCGGTGAATACTGCTGCGCCAGCTCGGCGGCTCTGGCCATCGGCTCCGCCTCATCGCTGAACAGCTGGATGGCACAGGGCATTTCCCGTTCCCCGATCTCCATCAATTCGGCGCTTTTGCGGCTGCCCTGCACCAGCCCCTTGCAGCTTACCATCTCCCCGACGCAGGCCACCGCCCCTTCTCGCATCGCCAGCTCCCGCAGGGCCCGGTCCGAGACCCCGGCCATGGGGGCCAGCATGGCAAAGGGCGGCAGCGTCCAGCTTCCCAGTTTCATCGTGTTTCTCCTCTCGCAGTGGTTCGCCTTATTGTAGCAGATTTTTCGGGGGCCGTAAAGCGGGGAGTGCGGTGGGGTGGTTATGTTTTGGGGGAAACAATGGACAGTGCGTAAAAGAAAGGCCCCCATGACGGGGGCTTTCCTTTGCTTACCGGTTATTATTTTTTGCGAAGGATGACTGCGGAACCGAGAAGGGCCATTACAGCAGCGGCAGTGGCAATGCCGACAAAGTCGTTTGCACCGGTGGTGGGGTTCTTGGTGGCGTCCTTGCTGATGGTGAAGGTGGTGGTGGCGGTATCGCCCGTGAAGTAAACCGACAGGGTGTGGGTACCGACGGCCAGCGTCTTCATGTAGGATGCCGTCAGCTCCACATAGGTGCTGCCGGACCAGGCCTTATAGTTGGATTTATCGAGGGTTACGCCGTCAACGGCAACGGACTGCAGCTCGCTGAATTCCTTATCGATGCGGAAGGTGGCAGCGGAGCCGGGGGCTACTGTCTGGTTGGCACCGGAGAGGAACACCGAGCTGCTGACGGGGGTGTAGATGATGATGGGGGTGGAGGGCTCCGGAATAGGCTCGTCAACTACGTTTTCAAACCCATTACCAAATTTTGTGTTCTCGCCCCAGTTATTACCGCTGATATCGTAGGTTACACCTGCTGCAAGGGACTGGGCTTTGATAACCTCACCATTGCTGTCGCCGGAGTTCGTTGCCGTATTATTTTTAATGGTAATTTGCGTATCTGCACCAACTGAACCGAAACGGATAATACGGTCACCGATATTCGCAAAGGTATTGCCTGTAATCACAACAGCCTTATGATTTACAGGCTCACTGCCCGACTGTACGGCAATGGCGTTGTGTGCGGTTGTGTCAAAAGAACTGTTTATTACAGTGACACCGTTGATTTTCTGGGTGTAAACACCCTGGAAGCAATTTTTGAATGAACAACTCTCAACGGTCAGATTCTTAACATTACCGTCGTTGTTTTCGTTGTAATAGCGCAACGCCTGATTTCCCGATGCGGTGTTGTTGATATTGAAAGCGCAGTTTTTAAAAGCAACACCGTCAATAACCGTAGTTCCCAAGGAAGACGAAATATCTACGGGAGCGGTGAAAGTAATGCCTTCGATGGTGATGTTGCTCCAGTTTTGCGTCAGATAGTATGCGCTGCCGCTTGTATATGCCTTATCGAGCACATAGTCATGGCATTCACCGTAAACATGACCCGAACCTCCGGTAAGTCCTGCAACGGTAACGGTAGCACCTTGTGCGGCCTTTAGGGTTACATTGCTCATATTACGAACATAATAAGCTGAAGCCGACCATTGACCGCTTTTCTTTATTTCAACGAACATTTCATAGGTTTTCTTGTTTTCCTCTGCAACACCGCCGATATAATAGTCGGTGTTGCTGCCCGGATACTTGGTGGCACGGCCAAACTCGATCTTACTATAGTCGCCCGCACTTAATTCGATGGTCATGTTATCGATAGGACCATATTCGCCGTCGAGAAGTGCCTGCACATTGGCGGGAGTTACATTCTGCCAAACGTCATTTACACAGGTAGGGACGCCCTCCTCCGCCAGCGCCGTCACCGGCAGCATGACGGCTAGCATAAGGATCGCCAGCAAAATGCTTAAAAACCTTTTCATTTTAATACCTCTCTTTTCTTCGGGGGTGTGCCCCATTTTTTCCCCGACGGAGAGATCATCTTTGCCCCCGGCAAAGATGAAACCCCTAGGGGTTTCTACATGAAAAAAATAGCACTTTTTTGCTTGAAAGTCAATTCATTTGAGAATTTTTAGAGAGAAATATAAAGTTTTCCCGCTAAATTTGTGCAGAGTATTCTTCCAGCAGGGCCTGTAGGGACTGCCGCAGGGAGAGGTATTTTTGCTGCCATGGGTCTATTTGCGGGGGGAGGTAGCTTACCCCGAACCACCGGCAGACGCCGCGGGTCAGGGCTTCGGCGATGGGCTGCTGATTTTCCACCAGCCAGCGGGCATCGGCGCCGTTATCGTGGAACGCCAGTTCCGGGTAGACCGACAGCATGGGGGTGCTGTTGATTTCGTAGAATGTGGTGTTTTGCCGGACGCCGCGGTTGGTTTTGGCGGGGTAGATTTTCATCAGCTCCTCGTAGGTCATTTGGCAGGCACGCCAGCTTTTTCCCTCCTTTTGGCCGTAGGCCAGAACCTCGGGGCCGCGGGCGGTACCCTCCTTCGGGGTGGCGGTGGCGGCATTGGTGTGGATGGGCAGGTAGTAATCGGCCTGCCAGGAAATGGCTTCCCTTACGCGGGCACGCAGGTCATCCGCGGGGGAAGCGATTTTTACCATAAAATTGCAGCGGTTCAGGGCTTCGGCGGTTTTTCGGGCGATGGCTGTGGTCACATCGTGCTCGTAGAGATTGGGATAGCCGAAGTAGGGGCCGTGGGGCGCCGGACGGCGCTCCGGAGAAAGATAAATTTTAGGGGTCATGGGGTCTCCTTTCGTGGGGTGAGATGGCGGGGGCCGGGGAAAAGTCCCCTCACTAATACCTCTCTACGGCCGATTTTTTGCATCGAAAAGGTTAAAAAACAACAATTTTTAACGGAAAGTTTACAAATGGGGGTTGTTTTTGCATAAAAGATGGAGGATTGTGGTTGATTCTTCATGGTATATTATGTGCGAATTTGGGGGTTGGTGCGGGGGGCGGGGGTGGGCTGCAAGGGGGCGGCCCGCAGGGCAAACCGTCCGAAGGATGGTTTCGGCGGCCGCAGGCCGACGGCTCCGGCGAAGCCGGGGCGCCCGGCGGGCCGTATACCAGGGGCTTGCAGGGGGTGGTGGAGGCGAACGGGCAAAGAAAAACTCCCCGGCAGGCCGGGGAGGGGGATTGGCGGGGATGGGATGGTAAGTGGAGGGGGAGGGCCGCAGGCCGCCCGCCCGAAGGGCGGGCAAGCGGGCGGAGCCCGCTTCGGCGCTGCGGAGCAGCGCCGGGCCTGCGGCCCGTATCCCGGGTTCTGCAGGGGGTAGGATTACATTTTTGCAAGGGCGACGGCGATGCGGGCAGCGCAGCGGGCGTTATTGAGCGCCAGCTGGACGTTGGAGGCGAAGGACTCGCCGCCGGTCAGCTCCTTGATCTTGGCGAGCAGGAACGGGGTGATCTGCTTGCCGTGGATGTGGGCGGCATCGGCCAGCGCCAGCGCCTGATTGATGATGCCTTCCATATAGTCGAAATCGAGGGCATATTCATCGGGGATGGGGTTGCCGATGAGGACGCCGCCGGGCATTTCGAGCTCCAGCTTGGTTTTGATGATGCGGGCGATCTCCTCCTCGCTTTGGGCGGCGTAATCGACCTTGAAGCCGCTTTTCTTGCAGAAGAAGGCGGGGAAGTCCTCGGTGCCGTTGCCGATGACGGGGACGCCCATTGTTTCGAGGTATTCCAGCGTTCTGCCGATATCGAGGATCTGCTTGGCACCGGCGCAGACGACCGAGACGGGGGTACGGGCCAGCTCCTGCAGGTCGGCAGAGACATCCATGGTGACCTCGCCGTGGCGGTGGACACCGCCGATGCCGCCGGTGGCAAACACCCGGATGCCCGCAAGGTCGGCGCACATCATGGTAGTGGCGACGGTGGTGGCACCGGTTTTTCCGGTGGCGAGATAGGTGGCGAAATCGCGGCGGGAGACCTTGCCGACATTTTCACCGCGGCACATGATCTCCAGCTCCTCCGGGGAGAGGCCGACTTTGATTTTTCCGCCGATAAGCGCCATGGTGGCTGGATGGGCGCCGCAGGCCCGGATCTCCTTTTCGACCTCGGCGGCGAAGGAGAGGTTTTCGGGGTAGGGCATTCCGTGGCTCAAGATCGTGCTTTCCAATGCGACGACCGGCTCGCCGTTTTTGAGGGCTTCCCGCAGCGCAGGGGTGATGTCAAGGTATTTTTCCAGTTTCATGTCAGATGCTCCTCCTAAAAAACAATTCTTGTCTTTGCCCGAAGCGGTTCGGGCAAAAGGCTCGGTAGGTTCATCGACTGGGGCGGACGCTCCATCGTTGAAAGCATATTATACCCATTCCGGCGGCGGAATGCAAGGGGACGGGGGTGAAATTTGTGTGAAAAGGGGCGGGGGACGGTGAGGGGGAGGGGAAAGACGGGGCGCAGCCCCTTTCGGCAAAGCCGAAAGCCATGCGCGAAGCGCATGGAGCCCGCCGGAGGCGGGCGGGCTGCGCCCTGTTCCTGCGGCGGGCAGGGGTGGGCGGAGGGTGAGAGAGGGGTTGGGGGCGGCGCTGGCGGTGGGAGTTCCGGGGGCTTGGGGGGAAGCGGGTGGGGCGCAGCCCCTTTCGGCGAAGCCGAAAGCCATGCGCGAAGCGCATGGAGCCCGCCGGAGGCGGGCGGGCTGCGCCCCGTTCCTGTGGGAAGCAGAAATGTGCGGGGGCGATATTGACACGGGGGGCGGGGGGCCCTATTATAATGGAGTAATATGATGACGGGAGAGTGGGAATGCGATGTTATCCTCTGCGGCGGGGCTGCTGGCCGATCAGGGCTTTTTGAGCGTATTTTGTGCCGCCATGCTGACCATCGGCATCGGCTGGGGGCTGCGGAAAAAGAATATACTGAAGGCGGAGAGCCGCCCGGTGCTGAACAGCCTGCTGCTGAAGATCGCGGTGCCGTGCCTGGCGTTTGACGCCTTTATGACCGATTTTAACCGGAACGAGCTGCGGCGGAATGTGCAGATCTTGCTGATCTCCTTTATTCTGTACCTTTCGATGATTGCGCTGGCGCAGCTGATTTTTATAAAATACGGCCGGCGGCGGGCCAATCTTTACGGCATCTGCTTTGCCATAGGGCAGCAGACGCTGTATGCCATGCCCATTCTGCGGGCCATCTACCGGGACGACCCGGCGGAGTCGATGCTTTCCGCCAGCATGGTGGCCATCGCCTTCCGGGTGATGCTGTACCTTTATGCATTTTATTCCATCAGCGGGGCGGCGGTGACCGGCGGCAGCCTGCGGCAGAATTTGAAAAAGGCTTTCCTGACGCCGGTGATGCTGGCGATGTTTGCGGGGTTTTTACTCTGGCTGACGCAGGGGGTTCTCCCCTGCCCCGGCGGTATCCCGCTGCTGCGCCCCGACCTGCGTCTGCCCGCCCTTTACGCCGTGGTGCCGCAGATGGCATCGCTGGTGAACCCGCTGGCGATGCTGCTCATCGGTACGACGCTGGGCGAGGCCCGGATAGGCGATGCGCTGCGGGACGGCAAGGCGTGGTTTATCTCCTTCCTGCGGATGTTTATTGCGCCGCTGTATACGCTGGCACTGCTGTGCCTGTGCCAGCGGCTGGGGTGGATCCATTTTACCGAGGTGACGCTGATGACGGTGGTGATGTGCTTTGCGGCGCCGCTTTCCGCTGTGCTGTGCACCTTCTTCATCACCTACCGGGAGGAGGCCGATATGGCCGCCCGGGTGTGCCTGCTTTCCACCCTGTTCTGCGTTATTTCCACGCCGCTGTGCTACTGCCTGGTAAAGGCGGCGGTGACCTGCGGGGTGTTCCCGGTGTGAGGGCCGTGCAACCGGGAGTTGCTAAAAATCCACGGCGGATTGGTTGCCGGGCGGGCGGTCCCTGTGATAGTCTTGCAGTACCAAAACACGAAAGGCGGATGCTGATATGACATTGGGCGAGAGGATCGCATATTACAGGGGCGCGCTGGGGCTTTCCCAGGGGGAGCTGGCGGAAAAGCTGGGCGTGAGCCGTCAGGCGGTGAGCAAATGGGAAACCGACGCCGGGCTACCGGATCTGGATCGGCTCATCGCTCTTTCCGGGCTATATAACATTACGCTGGATGAGCTGGTAAAGGGGGCTGCCCCCTCCCCTGCCCCTGCCGATGGGGCACAGGCTGCGGCATTCCCGCCGGAGGCGTCCCCTGCGGCAGCGGAAAAGCCGGCATCCGGCGGGCAGAAAACGGTGGGATATATCCTGCTGGGGGTGGGGCTGCTGTGTGCGGTACTGGCGCTGTTTTTGAACTGGGCGCTGCTGATCCCGGCGGGCTACCTGCTGATTTGCGCGGTGCTGTGCCTTACCCTGCGGCGGTATGCCGGGCGGGTCATTTTGGGCGGGACGCTGTATGCGGTGCTGCTGACCTGTCAGCGATGGACCGGGATGCCCGGGCTGGGAAGTATCATCAACCCCGTTGTTTATCAGTCGGAATTTTACGGCATTGGGGTGTGGGTGACCTGGGGGCTGTGGGCGGTGCTGGTGCTGTATGTGGTGCTGGCGCTGCGGCACACCCGTTGGCAAAGATACACCCCCTTGGCACTGGGATGGACCGTTGTCCTTGGGCTGAGCGGGTGGCTGGCGCCGCTGTGGCGGGTGCTGGGCGGCGCGGAGGCTGCCCACTGGTACTACCCGGTGGCTTCGGCGGTCATCAACCTGCTGGCGGCGGCTGTGGTGCTGCTGACGGTGCGGGAAATCATCCGGGCCGGAAAAGCGAAATAAGGAGAGGAAAAGCCGTCCCGATGGGGGCGGCTTTTTTGGGGGGGAGATTTGCGGAGGGGGCGGAGGGCCGGTAGTGAGGATGGTTTGGGTGAGAGTTTGCGAGGGGAGGGCGCCCGCAGGGCAAGCCGCCGCAGGCGGCTTCGGCGCGGAGCGCCGGCTTCGGCGGAGCCGAAGCGCCCTGCGGGCGTATTTGGGCTGCGCTGCGGGGTGCAAAGGGGTGATGGTTCGGTGGGCTTTTTTGTTGACAATGACCCTATTTGCTGTTATTATGGAATTACATTCCACAAAAAAGGAGAGGATCCCATGAAGCAAATGATTTTCCTGATCATCGCGGTAATTCTCGGTATTGCCGCAACGGTGCTGGCATTCATCCTCATCGTGCCGGAAAAACGGCGTGAGAACCAGGGTGCCTTCTGCAAATTCCTGCATGACCTTTGCAACTTCAGGTTCCTTGTGGTGGAAAAGGTGCTGCAGGCGCTCTACATTTTCTCCACGGCCTTCGTTATCCTTTACGGTGTGCTGCAGCTGTTTAATGTCCAGCCGAACTACTGGACCGGCGGCAATACCTGGATGGGCGGCGTCGGGCTGCTGTACATCATCCTCGGCCCCATTGTCGTTCGTCTTTCTTTTGAAATGATGATGATGGTCATTCTGCTGGTGAAGAATGTTATCTCCATCAACCACAAGCTCGCCAGCCAATCCGGCAGTGCGGACGGGGATGTGTTCGGCGTTCCCGATATGCAGGAGCTGAAGGATGCTGCCCGGCAGCGTAAGGCAGCGGCACAGGCCGCAGCGCAGGCAAAGGCGGCGGCACAGGCAGCGGCGCAGGAAGCTCGGGAGGAGAATGTTCGTCCTGCCCAGTTCTGCTCGGATTGCGGCACCAAGCTGGAAAACGGTGTTTGTCCTCATTGCAGCACCCCCACACAGGAGCAGTGATCACGGTGTGGTGATGGACGCCCTAATACAGAAAAATAAAAGCAGCGTGGCTTCGGTCACGCTGTTTCTTTTTGGAGGGAGAGTTTGGGGAGGGGGCGGACGCCCGCAGGGCAAGCCGCCGCAGGCGGCTTCGGCGCGGAGCGCCGGCTTCGGCGGAGCCGAAGCGCCCTGCGGGCGTATTTGGGCTGCGCTGGGGGGTGGCGGAGGAGCAGCGGGAGGTCCCGCATACCGGAAAAGTGAAACAAGGGTAGAAAAGAGCCGCCCGGTGGGGGCGGCTTTTGGGATTATTTGAGGGTATCGCTGTGATTGAGGACGCCGGTGCTGTAAAGGAACAGGACGTCGCAATCGGTGAAGTCGATATAATTCCCCAGGCGGTTGGAGGCGAGATAACGGATATCCACCAGCGTGACCGTGGAGTAGCCCTCCACCAACAGCGGGGCGATACTGCTGCCGAAGCTATCCCGGAACACCACCAGCCTGCGGCCGGAGGTGTTCTGCGGATTATCGATGCGAAGGAGCGACACCGAGCCGGAAAGGAACATCTCGTAGGGGTCACGGCCTGCGGCCTTTTCCGCATTGTAGATGCTGCCGGTGGTATCGGTTTCGTAATTGTAGACGGTGGCGGTATCAATGGCGCCGCCGGTGAGGTAACTCATCGGCTCCGGGGCGATGGGCAGCGCCGCCTGCCCGTAGTAGACGCCGTAGAACGGTTTTTCCAGCGTCTTTTGGGTGTAGCTGCCGGTAAGGGTCACCCCCATGGCATCGGCCAGACGTGCGGCGACATCCTGAATTCTTTCCTGCCGCCAATGGGCGTCGGTGCGGTAGTAGTCCTCCAGCTCCAGCAGGTCGAAAATATCGATATACTGCATGTTGGTAAGGCGGGCTTTAAGCGCCCCGGCAAAGGCCTCGTAATCGATGGAGGGGTAGCCGTTCGACGCCGCCATAAAGTAGTTTTTATCCGGAATGAGGGAAAAATACACCCGGCTGCCGCTGTCCTTCAGGTAGGTGTCATAGAGAGCTTCAAAGCGGTCGGCGGCGTGGTCGATGGACTGGAGGCTCATGGGGTATTCGAGCTTGGCCAGATGCTCTCCCACCCGGTACAGGCCGTTATTATCCCGCTGGCGCAAAAGCCCCGTGGCGGTAAGCGCCTTGAGGGTACGGAATTCATCCCGCAGGGGGAACTGGTCGGTGGCGTAGTCCTCGAAGCGGTCGGCGAAGGTGCCGGAGAGCAGCGACTGCCCGGTAAGGGCGGGCATCTGTGCGAGGGTCCGCCGTTCCGCATCGGAGGCGGCATCGGCGGGCTTGAGGGCCGCCCAGAGGGAAAAGCCGACCAGAAAAATGCCCAGCAGCACCGTGGTCAAAACAATTCTTATACTATTCTTTTGCATACGGCACCCCCCTTAAAAGCGGAAATACAGGAACGGATTGAACGAGCCATCCACAAGGTAGGCGGTGACGACCGCCAGCAGCAGAAGCAGCACCACCGGCGCCGCTACCGCCATAACACGGCCGGTCCTCTCCCCTGCGGAAAGCTTTTGCATCCAGCGGGTGGGATAGGGCGTGGCGCCGATGATGGCGATGATAAAGGTGACGGCATAGCTGCCGAGGTAGTAGAGCGCCTCCCCGGTGTAAAGCGGCACACCGCCCGCCCCGAACATCCGGCCGAGCTGGAGAAATGCCTCCGAGAGCCTGCTGCTATCGAACAGGACAAAGCTGACGGTGACCAGCAGCAGGGTGTAGATGTGGCTGATGACGGGGAGCTTTTGCAGGGGCTTTAACAGGAACGCCTTTTCCAGCATGAGGAATACGGCGAAGAACAGCCCCCACAGCACAAAGTTCCAGTCCGCGCCGTGCCACAGCCCGGTGAGCATCCACACGACGAGGATATTGAGGTACCGGCGAAGCGGCGGGACCCGGTTGCCGCCCATGGGGATATAGACGTAATCCCGGAACCATGAGCCGAGACTCATGTGCCAGCGCCGCCAGAATTCGGTGATGCTGCGGGAGATATAGGGGTAATTGAAGTTTTCGGCAAAGGTGAAGCCGAAAATCTTACCCAGACCGATGGCCATATCGCTGTAACCGGAGAAATCGAAGTAGATGTGGAGAAGATAGGCAACGGCGTACATCCATCCGAACAGCACCGACGGCTCGGTTGTGGCCTTGTAGGTGGTGATGAGCTGATACAGCACATTGGCGATGAGCACCTTTTTGGCAAGGCCCAGCACAAAGCGCTGCGTCCCCGCCGCGATCATCTCCGGGGTGGAACGGCGCTCCCGCAGCTGCGGTTCGATATCGGCGTAGCGCACGATGGGCCCGGCGATGAGCTGCGGGAACATGGCGATATAGGTACCGAGATCAATGAGATTGCGCTGGGCGGCCACCGTACCCCGGGAAACATCCACCACGTAGCTTAAAATCTGGAAGGTGTAAAAGCTGATGCCGATGGGCAGCGCAATGCGCAAAAGCGGGATGGAAAGCCCGGTGACGGCATTGACGCTGGAGATGAAGAAATCGGTGTATTTACAGTAGCCCAGCAGCAAAAGGCTGAACAAGACCGAGGCGGTCAAAAAAAGCTTTGACCGCCGGGGATTTTTGGTACGATATTTTTCCACCAGCCGCCCGAACAGATACCCCTGCAGGATGGAGGCCACCATGAACAGGACGTATTTGGGTTCCCCCCACGCATAAAAGATGAGGGAGAAGAACAGCAGGACGGCATTTTTTGCCCGCCGGGGCGCTAAAAAATAGCACAGCAGCGTAAGCGGCAGAAAGTAATAGAGAAACGGAATACTCGAAAACAGCATTCGCTATCCTCCCGAATGATTACTGAATGGCTTCGTCGAAATTGATGACGGCACCGGAATAAGAGGAGGTGAGGGCATCGCGGAAGCTGTTGATGAGCTCCTCATCACCGTACATGGCCACAACGACCTCATCCACGGTGAGAACGACGACCTTATCGGGGAAGCCGCACATCCACTGGCGGGACTGGATGCTGTCACGCAGGGACTGGGCCAGCGTCTTGGCATCGGCGGCATTTTTTACATGGTAGGCGCCGCAGGTGAAGGTGTTCATGTTCATCATGTGGGAAATGGAGGCGGCGCTGTCGATGAGGGAGGCGCTATCGGCCGGGAAGGACAGCATATAGTCCAGGCTGTCGGCATCGGAGATATCGAACTTGCCGGGCTTGTCCTCTGCGGGGTGGTTGTTATCGCCGCCCGCTGCGGGGAATTTGTAATCCTCGGGAAGGCTGCTCCAGGTCTTGTTCAGAACCTCCAGCGGGTCGGTGACCTTATCGCCGGCGGGGGTGCCGCCGTTATTGCCGCAGGCGGCGAAGGCCAGCACAAACAGGGCGGCCAGCAGAATGGAAACAAACTTTTTCATGATACAGTACTCCTTTACGGTTATTGTTTTTTAGGGATGCGCGGATACCGTCATGGACAGTATGCCCCGTATCTGCAAAATGTTACGGCAAAAGCTCAAGGCTTCCGCCGTCCTCTACCGTGTGGCCCTGCAAAAGCAGGAGCTTTTCCGCCAGGAGCCGGGAAAAACCGCCGATGACCGCCGCCGACGCGATCAGATCCTCGATGCGGTCGGTTTGCAGCATGGCCGGGGCTTCGCCCTCGTGCTCCAGTATGGTGGCGCAGGCGGCACGGACCTCCTGCGTGAAATAACGGGCTGTCAGGCTGTGGCGCTCCACATATTCGCTGTATATGGGGCGCAGCTGCTCCTCGGTGAGCTCGGCCGGGAGCAGGCGCTGCACCAGCGAAAGACTGATGCCCTGCTTGAGGGTGCATATCATAATGAGATAGGCAAGGTGGATGCGGTAGTAACGCTTTTTGACGGGGCCGGGCATAACACGGTTCCGCACATAGTTATTGACCGCTGCCGCCGTAATCGCTTCCTCGTCCTTGAGTTCGGGCGGCAGGTAATCGAGATAACGGCGCAGCAGCGTGATGACCTGTTCCATGTAAAGCCCGATATCCGGGATTTCCTCCCAGGCGGGCAGACGGTAACGGTTCAGGTAGCGATCCCAACGGCGCAGCTTGCCGGCAACCAGTTCCTTATCGTAGCTCATACGAACGCACCTCTCTCTGCGGGGTATTATAGCATAGGCGGTATCCGCCTTCAAGAACAAACTGTTAACAATGTGACAATATTGCTTGAATTGCTTGACTTGATGTATAAAGTAGTGTAATCTAATATAGCACATTAGATGAAAGAAGGTCAATACCATGTACGAGATCTTTACCGATACCGCCGCCAACCTGGACTGCTCGCTGCTGGAGGAGCTGGGTGTGGGGCTGATCCCCTTTTCCTTTTATTATAACGGTGAGGAGCACCGTGTGACCAGCCTGCAGGAATTTGATGGGCACGCCTACTACGATATGATGCGTGCCGGCACCGATGTGACGACCTCATTGGTGCAGCCGCAGCGGTACATTGACGGCTTTACCCCGCTGCTGGCCGAAGGCCGGGATATCCTGTTCGTGGGGATGTCCGGGGGCATCAGCGGCAGCTATACCTCCGCCTGCATCGCAGCGGTCACGCTGGGAGAGCAGTTCCCCGAACGCAAGATCCGGCTGGTGGATACCCTTTCGGCTTCGCTGGGAGAGGGGCTGCAGGTGCTGAAGGCGGTGGAATACCGTGCCGAAGGGGTGGATATCGATACCGCCGCCGACCGGCTGCTGGAGAGCCGCCATGCGATGTGCCAGGTGTTTACGGTGGATAACCTGAAGTATCTGAAAAAGGGCGGGCGCATCAGCAACCTGAAGGCCGCCGTCGGTACCGTTTTGCAGATCAAGCCGCTATTAAAGGGCGATACCGAGGGGAAGATCGTCTGCTTTGGGCAGGTGCGGGGCCGGAGAAAATCCATTGAGATGATAGCGGAGCAGTACAACCGCTATGTGGAGCAGGCCGGGGAGCAGACCATCGGCATCGCCCACGCCGACTGCCCCGAGGACGCCGAAGCGCTCATCGAGCTGCTGAACCGCAACCACCCGCCGAAGAATATCATCACCGCCTGCTATGAGCCGATGACCGGCGCCCATGTGGGACCGGGGGCGCTGGCGCTGTTCTTCTGCGGAAAGCGGGAATTCCATTCCGATGTGAAGTGAACGGCCGGCATGAATATTCCGTAATGCCGAATAACATTTCTATAATGACGAACAATCAGCATTGCCCCCACCCCGTGTGGGGGCTATAATTATCGATAGCCTTATTCTTTTATAAGATAAATGGCCGGGTGATACGCCCGGCAGAACCCCCGCGACAGGAGAACCCTTCCCTATGAGCAAAGCTGTGAACCGAACCGCTGTGAACCGGACTGCCGGGTACGGCCGCCTGTGGGCGCTGGCCGCACTGCTGCTGGCAGTCTTTTTGGCGTCCTTCTTTTTGGGACGATACGGGGTCTCGCTGTCCCCGGGGCAGTTCCTGGGGCTGATGGCCGAGGGGCTGCAACGGGCGCTGACCGCCCTTGTGAACCTGGTGGGGCGGCCGTTCGGCTTTGCCACCGACCGGCTGTTTACGGTGCCGGTCACCTGGTTCCCCGTGATGGAGACCATCGTCTTTAATATCCGGATGCCCCGTATTATTATGGCGTGCCTGGTGGGGTGCTGTCTTGCCTCCGCCGGGGCGTGCTATCAGGGGGTCTTCCAGAACCCCATGGCCGCCCCCGACCTGCTGGGCGCCTCCACCGGGGCGTGCTTCGGGGCGGCGCTGGCCATTTTGCAGGGGCGCTCCTCCTTTGCCATCACGCTGTATGCCTTTTTCTTCAGCCTGCTGACGGTGCTGCTGGTGTTTGTCATCGGGCAGCGGGCGCCGGGGCGCAAAACCGTCAACCTGATCTTGGCGGGGATCATGGTCAGCTCGCTGTTTTCGGCCGGGACCTCCTATATCAAGCTGGTGGCCGACCCCGGCAGTAAGCTGCCGGAGATCACCTACTGGCTGATGGGCAGCCTTTCCGGCACCCGTGGGGTGGATCTGCGCTTTGCGCTGCTGCCGATGGCGCTGGGGCTGATCCCCATGATGCTGATTCGCTGGCGGCTGAACCTGCTGACCCTGGGGGAGGAGGAGGCACGTGCCCTGGGCGTCAATACCGCCCTGCTGCGGCTTATCGTGGTGGTTTGCTCCACCCTTATCACCGCTGCCGCCGTTTCGGTCAGCGGTCTGATCGGCTGGGTGGGTCTGGTCATCCCCCACCTGTGCCGCCGGTATGTCGGCAACGACTACCGCAAGCTGCTGCCGGCCTCGATGCTGTTCGGGGCGGCCTTCCTGCTGCTGGTGGATAACATCAGCCGGAACCTGCTGGCGGTGGAGATCCCCATTGGTATTCTGACCGCCTTTATCGGGGCGCCGTTCTTCATCTACCTGATGAACCAAAAAGGAGGCGGCGTATGAACCCTATGATCGAAGCGAAAAACGTGCGCTTTTCCTACGGGAAAAATGAAGTGCTGCACGGGGTGGATTTTACCGCCGGAGAGGGCCAGCTGATTGCCGTGCTGGGCCCCAACGGCGCCGGGAAAAGCACCCTGTTCCGCTGCCTGCTGGGGCTGTACCGCAGCTACCGGGGCAGTATTACCATCGCCGGGCGGGAGGGTAAAAGCCTTTCCCCGCGGGAAATGGCCGCCCTGGTGGCCTATATCCCGCAGACCCACACCCCGACCTTCCACTATACCGTACTGGAGATGGTGCTGATGGGCACTACCCATCAGGTGCGGGGACTGCAAAGCCCCGGAGAACGGGAGCTCGGCATTGCGCGGGAGGCGCTGGCCCAGGTGGGCATTGCCGGGATGGAGCGCCGCAGCTACGGGCAGCTTTCCGGCGGGGAGCAGCAGCTGGTGCTGATCGCCCGGGCGCTGGCGCAGCAGACCCGCCTGCTGATCATGGACGAGCCGACCAGCAGCCTGGACTACGGGAACCAGCTGCGGGTGATGCAGCGGGTCAAGACACTGGCACGGCAGGGATATACCATTCTGCTTTCCAGCCACAACCCGCAGCAGGCGCTGCTGTTTGCCGACCGTATTCTGGCGCTGCATGACGGGGTCATCTGCGCCGACGGCACCCCGGAGGAGGTCATCTCCCCTGCCCTATTGGAAAAGCTGTATCACATTAAAACGCGGCTGGCCGAGGCCGAGGAGGGACGGTTGATCGTCCCGATGCTGAAGGAGGATGCCGATGTTCCGTTGGAATGAGGATATGATCCGGTTTTTGCGGGATGCCAGCGAGCAGAGCGACTACCACCGCCTGCTGGCGGAGTATCTGGCCGGGCGGCTGCCCCAAAACGCCCATGTGTGCGACGCCGGGTGCGGGCTGGGGTATCTTTCGCTGCGGCTGGCCCCCTACTGCCGCCGGGTGACGGCGGTGGATGTATGCGAGGAGACGCTGGCCGTGCTGCGGGAAAACTGCGCAAAAGAGGGCATCACCAATATCACGCCGCAGTGCGGCGAAATAGCCGAGCTGCCCCCCGACACCCCCTACGACGCCATGGTATTCTGCTTTTTCGGCATCGGCCGGGAGGTGCTGCGGCTGGCCCGTGCCCAATGCCGGGGACCTGTTATCCTCATCAAAAAGGCGTGGCAGGATCACCGGTTTTCCATCGGGAAGCAAAAGCTGAACCACGAAAGCTATGCCGATATGTGCGCGCTCTTGGATGAACTGCACATCCCCCATACCGGCGAGATGCTGGCGCTGGAAATGGGGCAGCCCTTTCGTACCATCGGGGATGCCTGCCGGTTTTTTGAGATCTACGATAAAAGCGGCGAGGCCATCACCGAGGATGCGGTGCGGCGGCGGCTGATTGCCACCGGGAGGGAGGATTTCCCCTTTTACCTGCCCCAGCCCAAGCAAATGGGGATCATACAGTTCGACAGCAGGGATATCCCTGCATCAGAATATATTTAACACAAAAGGAGCACAGAAGATGAAAAAACTGCTTTCTATCCTGCTGGCGGTCATGATGATCGCCATGCTGGCGCTGACCGGCTGCGGCCAGCCCAATGAACCGACCCCCGATCCCGAGCCGACCACCCGTACCTTCACCGACTCTCTGGGCCGTGAAGTGACCCTGCCGAGCAAGCTTTCCAAGATCGCCATCTCCGGCCCTCTGGCACAGATCGTGGTCTTTGCCATTGCCCCCGAGATGATGGTGGGCGTTGCCAACGACTGGGGCGAGGAAGCCAAGGGGCTCATCCCCGATGAGTACTACACCCTGCCCAAGCTGGGCCAGCTGTATGGCGGCAAGGGCGAGCTGAACCTGGAGACGCTGCTGCAGTCCGGCGCCGAGGTCGTCATTGACGTGGGCGAGCAGAAGGGCAGCATGGTTGATGACCTGAACGCTCTGCAGGAGCAGACCGGTATCCCCTTTGTTCACATTGACTGCTACACCGGCCATATGGGCGACACCTACCGCACCCTGGGCACCCTGCTGGGCAAGGAGACCGAGGGCAACGCCCTGGGCGAATACTGCGATATGGTTTATTCCCGCACCAATAAGATTGCCGAAAGCGTAGAGAAGGCCAACCTGCTGTACTGCCTGGGCGATAAGGGCCAGAACGTCATTGCGCAGGGCAGCTACCATGCCGAGGTCATCGACCTGCTTGCCAACAACCTGGCAGTCGTAGAGTCCCCCTCCTCCAAGGGCACCGGCAACGAGGTGGACATGGAGCAGATCCTCAAGTGGAACCCCGATGTGATCCTGTTTGCCCCCGGCAGCGTTTATGCCACCGTCGGTGAGGACAGCGCCTGGCAGGGCGTGACCGCCATCAAGGAAGGCCGCTACTATGAGGTTCCCAACGGCCCCTACAACTGGATGGGCTTCCCCCCCAGCGTTCAGCGGATGCTGGGCATGATGTGGATGGCCAAGCTGCTGTATCCGGAGACTGCCGATTATGATCTGCAGGCCGAGGTGACCGAGTACTTCAAGCTGTTCTATCACACCGACCTGACCGATGAGGCCTATAACGCTCTGGTTGCGAATTCCGTCGGCGCTGCCGAAGCGAAGGCCGCCGCATAAACCGCATAAGCTGCATCACGAGAAAACCGCCCCGGCTGTCCATTGGATAGCCGGGGCGGCGCCTGCTTTCGGTTAATTATCGTTGTAGCCCCACTTACGGCTTTGCAGGGTTTCCTTCCACCAGGACTCTCTTTCTATGATGAAGCTGTCATCGACCTTGAAATTATAGTTTTCCAGAATGGAATACTGAAAATACTTTTCTGCATAGTCCTTTCCGTTTTGCCGGATAAGCTCTTCGAGCCTGACATTTCCGCCGTGGCCGGTAGTAACATAGTCGCTCCATCGTTTCCATAGCATGCCGTTTTTGCCGGTGGCGGAGCCGACATAGAGCTTTCCGGTGTGCTTATCGGTAATGAGATAGACTGCTTTCTGATTTTTCAAGGCGGCTTCCCAATCCCTTTTTCCGCAGTCGATAATGGTTTTTAGCTGCGGGAACGAAAGACGCACATTATCGTAGCCGGGGAAGTCCTCCCCGTCAAACGGGGCGGGCAGGATTTGGCTTACGATAAGGTCATCCTGTATGTGCTTAAACATGCGCCCCTGCGACTGGGTGTCCTTATGATAGCGAATAATGACCCGGCCGAACAGTGGGCGGTATTGTTCGAGCTCCTCGCCGTGATAGCAGATGCCGTTACTGACATTCAAGTCCTCCGTGACCCGCTTGATGGTCGTCAAAAGCCATTGGTCTTGGGAGAGCTTGAGAAGGCAGATCGCAATTTGTCCCACGCTGAAATACCGTTGCTTTGTTTTCCAGAACAACCACTCGACATTGACTTTATCCGGGTTGCTTTTGTAAAGCTCCATGGGGTCATCAGTGCCGTTGTGCTGATTAAACCTGACCTTGGCACACGCCGACTCCTCCGGGGAAAGCCTTAAAAGATCGTTCAATAATAATACTTCCATGCTGCGTTCCTCCTATTTCAGGTATTTATTTTTGCCGATGCTTTCGATGATCTCATTGCGGAGCCAGAGGGGCTGCAGGAGCTCCACGTAGGGCAGGTATTGCAGCGCCCAGAACTTGATGCCGCGGGGCGGGGCGGTGAAGGCGGCGGTGAAGTGCTCCTCCCCGTCCCCGGTTATGCGGACATCGCTGCCGAAGCGGTCGATGACATCATCCAAAATCCAGCGGTCGCAGCGCATGACAATCTGCTCCGGGGCGCCGACATAGGCATAAACGGCGTCCTGCGCCTCCTGCCGGATGGCCGGCTGCTCACTGCGGGGCGCCTCCAGCAGGCGGATATTTGCCATGCGGTCGATGCGGAACAGGCGGGTCTTCGGGACATCATCCGGGACGCAGATGAGGTAGTAATGCTCGTTGAGGTAGGTCATTTCGTAGGGGCTGACGGTGTGGCTGTTGGTGATGTGCTGCTTTTTATCCAACCCGTAGTGCAGGTAATCCATCTGCACTTTTTTCTTTCGGGTGATAGCCTCATCCAGCTGCTCGATGTTCCAAAAGACCTGCCGGTTATCGGTTTTGCGCTGCTGCCGGGCGATGGTCAAGTGGCGGTATTTTTTGCGCTGGTGGCAGCTTAACTGCTTTTGCAGCTTTTGCACCAGCTGCTCCGTCTGCCGGGCGGAAATGAAGGGGAACGCATAGACGGCGTCGGTCAGCAGCAGGACCTCCGACTGCTCCAGCGGGCGGCTGCGCAGATAGTAGCCCACGCCGTTTTCCTCATAGACGGAGAGATCGTAGCCCAGCCCGATGAGCAGCGCCGCCGCAGCATAGATGGTTCGGCGGTCGGGCCGGATGCCGTAGATGACCTGCATTTTGGCGATGATTTCCCGCATGGGCAGGATGTGTTCGGCGTCGGAATGCTCCTGCAAAATTTCCAGCAGGCAGAGGGCATAGGCTTTTTCACTCAACATGGCGTACTCCTTTACTTTAGTCCGGGCCATTTCTCCCAACCGGGACAACCGGAGCTTTGGGGGCACTGACTTCCCCGATGGGGGCTTCGGGTGCTGCCGCATCGGCCGCTGCTGCTGGTCGGCGATACCTGAAAGCCTCCTGCAATGGAATTCCGGTTGCCGCCCCAATGGGCGCAGGTGGCGCATACTTTATTTGCTTTCGAATAGCTGCTCATGGAGATTCTCCTTTCCAAATTGTAGCACATTATCCTGTGCTTGTATAGAGGATAGCACGGGAGGGTGTGCAGGAGAATGTACAGGGGCGTTTGGTATACTGGGGCCATCAACGAAGAAGAGGGGAGCGATATGCCGATGGAGGATATGCTGGAGATGCTGAAAAGCTGCTGCCGGAGGGGGCTGGAACGGCTTTACCCCGCCGGGGTGCCGCCTGCGGCCATGTGGCGCTACCGCCATGAGCTGGAGCTGGTGGAGCGTGCCGGAACGGCGGAGGAATATCTGCTGTTTCGGGAGATCAGCAAGGCGGCGGAGAGGACGTTCAGCAAAATATATGTGCCCAATTCTGTTCAGGGCACTATGCTTGTCTATTTGCTGGGTGACCATGACTTAAACCCGCTTTCTACACACTATTACTGCACCGCCTGCGGCTATTACACCGAGCCGAAGGGGGTGGTGGTGGGATTGGACCTGCCCCCGGCAGACTGCCCCCATTGCGGCAAACCCCTGCGGCGGGACGGGTTTTCACTACGGCGGCAGTGGAGCGACTCCGCGGTGGAGATGGGGGCTTTTTCCTACTGGTTTTCCAACGGCTTTTACCCCACCGGGTGCAGGGTGATCGAACAGCACTACCGCAAACGGGGCAGGTGTGCGGTACCCGCCGCCTGTTGGTGGGATTCCGCCGACAGGTACGAGTCCTTTGGGATGGTGGTGCTGCCCCGGGGCAAGACGATGGACACCATGCCGGAGTCGCTGAAAATCCGTGACGAATTCGGAGTGCTTTGCATTGATGTGACCGACCTGGATAAGGTGCCGGTCCCGCTTGAGCTGCGCCGGACGGAGCTTTTGGACCGGATGGAGGCGCTGCAGCGGGAAAGCGGGATTTTATTTTCCGAGCTGCCGGTCATCCTGCCGACCCGGACACTGCTGCAGGATATGTTAGTGACCGACATCCCCGACAAAGAGCAACGGGCGCTGCTGCGCCGCCAAAAGCCGACTACCATCGGGGCGATCATGGACTGCCTGACCGCCTGCTGCAATCTCTACGAAAGGCCCGGCGGGGACAGCACAAGCTATGATAGTCTGTACCGGAAGCTGCGGTGGGACGAACGGTTTGCAAGGAGCTTTGCGGAGTACCCCGTTTATTCCCGTGAGGCGCTGTATGCCCTGCTGCGGCGGGAGGGGTGCTGCCGGGAGAGGGCCTTTGAGCTCACGGAGAGCATCCGTAGGGGGCTGTGGTGCTTCGACCCGGAGCAGCGGGCGCAATGTCTGCCTCAAAAGCTCCTTTGGCAGTGCGCACATATCGTTTATCTTTCCGGGCGGGCGCCGGGCTGCTGGTGGGAGCTGCAGTACCTGCGGATGGCGCAATATCTGCACCTTGTGCCGCAGACCTTTTACCGGGTGATGTGGGGGGTATAGCGGCGCTTGACAGAACGGGGCTCATCGACTACTATGGAGGGGATCTTTCCCCCGGGGCACGGCCATTTGGGGGCGGTGTATTGCCATCTGCCATGCCAAGAACGATTTGAGCGAGGGCCGCTGCCGCAAGTGCAGGATCCCGCTGCTGAAGTAACATTTTATAACAGAACGGAGAACGCATATGGGAAAAATGAAACTGCTCGATAAAAAGGTCGCCATCACGGGCGCCTCCAGCGGAATAGGCAGGGCGACGGCGCTGCGCATGGCGATGGAGGGCGCAGATGTGGCACTCATCGCCCGGAACCGGGAACGGCTGGACGAGGTGGCCGATGCGGTACGCGCGCTCGGCCGAAAGGCGGTTGTCATGGAAGCCGATGTGACCGACGCCGAGGTGATCAAGCGGGCGGTCGACACCGCCATTGAGGCGCTGGGCGGGCTGGATGTGTTCCACTGCAACGCCGGGATCTATCTGCGCTGCCCGGCAAAGGACCTGCGGATGGATCAGATCCGCAAGCTGATGGAGGTCAACTATTTCGGGTGTCTCAACTGCGTCTATGCCGTTCTGCCCTATTTCCTCCAAAAGAAAAGCGGGTCGATCATCACCACCTGCTCGATGGACGGCAAAAAGGGCGTGCCGCCGGATGCGGCCTATGTCGGGACCAAGTTTGCGATGAACGGCTTTTTCCATGTGCTGCGGCAGGAGCTGCGCGGAAGCGGTGTCCATGTCGGGATCATCTACCCGAGCCGCATGGATACCCCGCAGATCGCACACGTGGACTGCCCAAGGCTGACCCCGAAGGGCGACCCCGATATGGTTGCAAAGGCAGTTATCCGGTCGGTGGTGAAAAAGAAGAAGGAGCTGATGGTGCCGTCCTTCTCCTGCCACCTGCTGACATGGGCCGATGCCATCAGCCCGTCGTTCAGCGATTGGCTGGTGCGGGTCAACCACCTTGCCGGCACCGTGAACGATACCGAGCCGATCAACGAGGCGAAGTGAGGCGGCGGTATAACAGAGAGATGAATAAATATCCCCCGGTTAATCCGGGGGATATTTCAGTTTCGGGCATAGCCCGTATACTACCGGCTGCGCACTGTCTCTCCCCGGTGCGATTTATTCTGGATTATCTTATCAGATTCTCAAAATAGAAATAGCCGCCTGATTTCTTTTGAAAACCAAGCGGCTGTGTAAGCTGTATTCAATTCGACAAACTGAAAGTTACCTAATGACCTTTTCAAACCGGAACATTCCGTCCGGGAACTGCTTGTCCAGTTCTTCGGCGCACATTTTCGGATCATTTGGATCCGGATGATATTTGTTAAAAAACTCCACGATGTGGAAGCCGCAACGATTAACATAGAAATGGATATTGCGCTGCTCAAAATACGGTGTGACCGTTTCCCACACTTTCACTTCCGGATGCAGTTTTTCGACAGCACACCAAGCGGCATATCCGATGCCTTTGCTATGGACAGTCGGAGAAACAAAAAGAAGATCAAGGTCGCCTTTTTCACCGTCAACTTTGATTACTATCCCGCCGACTTTTTGCCCGTCCAATATGATGCGGTAGGCTTCGCCGCTGTCAATGGACTGCCCAATCGTATCCCGAGAAATGATTTGTCCATCTTCCTCGAAGTGGTCATCTCTAATACCAAATTCTTCCAATGCGCCATAATTAAAGGCTTCCTGATTATCCGAAATAAACTGTTCTCTATCACTGCATTCAAGAGGAAGCAGCTGTACAATAGTCTTCATATCTTTGCTCCTAAAATTCAGCTTTGTCATTCTGATTTAAGAATATTATACTACGATATTTTGACTTTTTCTACCGTCAAGTTCGCAGTATGTGTCTGCGGTATGGGACTGCTCCCATACCGCAGACGGGTCATCTTTCCGGCTCGTTTTTGCGCCTTGCCGTCCGGTCAACGAGGGTCCGGGGCTTTGGGTGTTTGGATATAGAAGAAGATTTCGGTAATGAACTCGGTTTCATCGCCGGAGGAGATGTAGTCGTTGATGCAGAATTCGTGGGAATCCGAGATGATCTCGAAGCCCTGCTCCCGACAGAACCCGAGCAGCTTGCGGTAGGAGAGCTCCACCGATTCATAGGTGCCGTAGTGGTAGATGCAGGCGACCCGTCCCCTGGGCAGAAGGCGGATGTTCCCGGCCTTTTTTGTTTTTTCGATGGGCAGGAAGGCGATGCTCGCTTCGGTATAGCGTTCCTGCAAAATGTTTTCGTAGGGGACGATGACGCCGGTTTGAAAGTAGATGGGCAGCTCATCCTTTAAGGCCTGGGAAAAGCACTTTTTGGTGGCGATGCTGATCTCCCGGAAGGAATAGGGCTTTTCCACCGGGGCGTAGAGCAGGTACCGGGGGCTGACCTCCTTGACGGCGGGCTGCTGATTGCGCTCCTGAAAGGCCTTTACGCTTTCCATCTGGGCGCAGCGGTCCGCCAGCCGGTTGCGCACCAGCCGCAGATGGGCGATCTGCTGCTCCAGCACGGTGAGCTGCCTGCGAAGGGCGATGAGAGAGGTATCGATGGTATAGTTTTTCATGTGCTGCTGGATCTCATTCAGCGAAAAGCCCATTTCCTTCATGATGAGAATGGTATCCAGATAGTCGATCTGCTTGGCGGTATAGTAGCGGTAGCCGTTTTCGGGATCGACATAGGCGGGGAGGAACAGCCCGATCTTATCGTAATAGATGAGCGTCTGCTTGGAGATATTCTGATATTTTGCAAGCTCTCCGATGGTGAAAAAATCCTTCATAAAATCCCTCTTGACAATATAGTTACTATATCCTTTATTATAGTGTCATTATCGTAACTTCGCAAGCAGGAGAATGAACCATGAAGTATTTTGAAGGCAGGATCACCTATCCGCAGTTCTTAAAGTATCTGGTGCCCTCGGTGCTCACCATGATCTTTTTGTCCTTTTACACCACCATCGACGGCTTTTTCGTATCCAAGTACGCCGGCTCCGATGCGCTGGGGGGCATCAACATCGTCATCCCCGTTACCTGCGTCATCTTCGGTACCTCGGTCATGCTGGCCACCGGCGCCGGGGCGATCATCGGGGAGAAAATGGGGCAGAAAAAGGGCCGTGAGGCCAGCGAGATCTTTACCTTTATCACGCTGGTGCTGCTGGGGCTTTCGCTGTTCTTTACGGTGTTCGGCATCGTCTTTCTGAAGCCCATCTGCATATTGCTGGGCAGCAGCGACCGACTGCTTCCCCATGTGCTGCCCTATGCCTTTGTCATCTTTCTGGGCAGCATCCCCATGTCCTTCAAGCTGTTTTTTGAATACATGGTGCGTACCGACGGCAAGCCCGGCGTGGGCATGGCGATGTCTATGGCGGGGCTGGTCTGCAACGTCATTTTCGACTATATTTTTGTGGCCGTACTGGATATGGGCACCTTCGGCGCCGCATGGGGAACGTTTTTGTCCATCACCGTGAGTATGCTCATCGGGCTGGTGTATTTCCTGAAGTTCAGCCATATCCGCTTCTGCCGGCCGAAGGCGAGCGGGCGGGTGTTGTTTAAGTCCTGCACCAACGGCAGCAGCGAGATGCTGACGGAGATGTCCACCGGCATTACCACCTTCCTCTTTAACGTGATCGTGCTCAAGCACTTCGGCGAGGACGGGGTGGCGGCTGTCACCATCATTATGTATATCTACTATTTCTTCATCGCCTTTTATATGGGCATCGCCGTGGCCACCGCCCCCATCGTCAGCTACAATGTGGGCTCCGGGGATCATGAAAAGATCAGGGAGACCACCCGTTACAGCTTCCTGACCATCGGCATCAGCTCCATCCTGATTACAGCCGTTTCGCTGCTTCTGGGGCAGCCGATCATCCACCTGTTTGTGGAGGACGGCCATGTATTTGACCTGACCTGGGAGGCGCTCAAGCTGTTCAGCCCCGTGTTCCTGTTCATCGGCTGGAACGTGTTCCTCTCCGGCTATTTTACCGCACTGGGGAACGGCCCGGTCTCGGCGCTGATCTCCTCGCTGCGGTCCCTGATCCTGGTGGTGGTCTTTATCCTGGTCCTTCCACGGATCATCGGCGTCACCGCCGGCATCTGGCTGACCATGCCCCTTTCGGAAATCGTGACCGTTTTCGTCGCCCTGTATTTGTACCGCACCTACGGGAAGCAGTATATGCTTGCGGGGTGAGGGGAGCATGAAAACAGGATTTTTGGGGAGAGCCGGACGGAACCGTTTGGCGGATTGCGATTTAGTAAAACAGCAACTTTTCAATATAATTTCGTCAGATTTGTCGGCCTTGTTGCGAAAAGCGAGAAGCGCTTCCCGCATCAGCCGCGCCTCGTCAGGGGACAGCTCAACCATTCGTTTCTCTGCTTTACATTGTATCCGCAGATGCTCATCATGGCAAATGTGCAAATGAAAACTTCCCGAAAAGCGAATACGGCAGCCCGTTGAAAGGCTGCCGTAGGTAGGAAAAGCAGAATTATCACATTCTAACTTCCGACTCAAAATACTGTTCCTGAAAATAAGTTTTCTCCTTAATTTCTTCCTTCGTAAACATCATTCCTTTTGGTGCTACAACCCATTTCTCTTCAACATCATCGTATCTATGAATAATTGCAATTATTATCCCCGTATACTCTTGAACGGGTTTATCCAGTCCTAACAAATATGCATCTTGTTTTTCTCCATCAGGAGCAATAATTTCTTCTATATATCCATAGTTAATTGGGTAATACAAATCCTTATGCTCAGGATGATAGCTTCCCATCGGTCTATCTACTTTTACTGTTACCATATCACCAATCATATAAACCTCATAAATTCCGATTTGTCAGTCTCATTCTATCACACACTCAGTGCATTTCCCGGCTTGCGCATTACAGCGGCAGCGCAATGGATTACGAGTTATAGCTCGGCAATCTGCTCTGCTACATACAGCGGCAAATTCACAAGCCGGTCTTCTTTTTTGAAATCCGCCATCGAAGTGCGGACGGCGATTTCGGGTGTGAACTTCTCCTGATAGGTTTTCAGGCTCTTTGCCCGGAGGATGGTTTCAGCCTTCACCTCTACGGGAATAATTTATTTGTCAGTATACCACCGAATCACAAAAAATACAACGAACTTCCGTATCCGAACTGCATTTTTTACAGCGAACTTTTGCTATAATCGAACACTCTTTACAATGAACTTGGCAAATACGCGTTCTGAACTGTAGTAGTCAAGAAAAGCAGACACGAAAACATTTGGTAGTGATTTATTGATGAAGGCTGATTCAGCCCAAAACAGCGGGCGTTTCTTCATTAGCGAGTTTTTAAAACGGAATTGGCAGTAAAAATGCGTTATACCCCTTTATACCCCATGCAAAAGGGTATAAAGGGGTATAACAAGTTTTGGGCGCTTTGCGGGCAAGGCACGGGGTGAGCCCAAGGCCGTTTTGGATTTCTGTGTGCTCGTTCCATCCGTACTGCTTCGTACCGGAGAATGATGCCGTACCGACAGCCGAAGTACAGCAACGGAATGCACTTAATGTTGCCTCTTCCCGAAATGGAAAAAGCCTGCCTTTTCGTAGGGCTCGATGCTGATCTCTCCCGCCGTGTAGCCGGTGGCGTTAATAGCAGCGCGCAGAGCGTTTTCGTCCGGTGGCTCTTGAGAGAGGATCACCGTCTCCCCCCTGGAATGGGAGGAGGAAACCTTCTTCACTGGGAATGCAGCGCGGATTGCGTCGTTGATGTGGGCCTCACACATAGAGCAGGCCATGCCGGAGACCTTAATTGTTGTTCGAACCATCTTTGTACCTTCTTTCAAAAATAAATCCTACCCCAGCGCCACATCCAGCGTCATCATGATGCTGAAGCCGGCGGCAAAAAATACCGTGCCGAGATTGGAATGCCGCCCCTGTGACATTTCTGGGATCAGTTCTTCTACCACAACATAGAGCATGGCACCTGCGGCAAAGCTCAAAAGATAAGGCAGCGCCGGGATCACCAGCTGTGCCGCAAGAAGCGTCAGCACCGCCCCGATGGGCTCCACTACGCCGGAGAGCACGCCGCCGAGAAACGCCTTGCCCTTGCTCTCCCCCTCTGCCCGCAGCGGCATGGAGATGATCGCGCCCTCGGGGAAGTTCTGAATGGCGATGCCCAGCGACAGGACAAGCGCGCTGGCCGCCGTGATCTGTGTATTCCCCGCAAGGAATCCCGCATACATGACGCCTACTGCCATTCCCTCCGGGATGTTATGTAGTGTCACCGCCAGCACCATCATGGTGGTGCGGCCCAGCCTGCTTTTCGGCCCCTCCGCCTGGTCGCTCCCGATGTGAAGGTGGGGGATCAACCGGTCAAGCAAAAGTAAAAACAGCACGCCGACCCAAAAGCCGATAAAGGCGGGAAGGAAGGACAGCTTGCCCATGCCCTCCGACTGCTCGATGGCGGGGATCAGCAGGCTCCAGATGGACGCCGCCACCATCACTCCGGCGGCAAAGCCGGCAAGGCAGCGCTGCACCAGATCGCCGAGGGATCTTTTCATAAAGAACACGCAGGCCGAGCCCAGTGCTGTTCCCAAGAAAGGGATCATGATTCCAATAAAAGTTTGCATTTGTCTCACCGCCTTTGTATTGCAGTTTTCTTATGTGGATTGGAGCGCAGCACGTGACATCTGCGGTCGAACATGAGTTTATTGATCTTCATCTGTCTGCCTCTCCCTCATTTCCGTGCCGTGATGCAGAGCCAGCTTTTCTTTTTGTGTATCTGGACATCGTGAAAGCCCGCCTGCTCCAGATACGCCTTTAATTCAATGTCTTTGTAGATGGTCATGCCGCCGATGATCTCCGTCCACCTCTCGTCCTTGTCCGTATCGCCGTTGCTTTCGTTGCAGATGAGAAATGTCCCGCCGGGCTTCAGCACCCGATAGACCTCCCGGAAGCACTGCGGCAGATCAGGCCAGAAATAGACGGTCTCAAAGGCTGTAATGGTGTCAAACCAGTCATCTGCGAAGATCATATCCGCTACACTGCCTTGCAGAACGGCGCAGCGGCCCTCTGCGATGGCGGCTTCGTTGACCTTTTTGGATTTCTCCACGCTGACGGGCGAATAGTCGATGCCCTTGACGACGCCCCGCGGACATTTTTTCAGCAGCCTTTTCATGTTCGCCCCGCCGCCGCAGCCGCAGTCCAGCACCTTGGCGTCGGGCGCAGCATTCAGAAATTGAAGCCCCCACCGGGCCACGGCGCTGTGCCCGACGTTCATCATGGCGACCATAATTTTCCCGCCAAAACCTACGGGCTTGCGGGTGTTTTCGAAGAATGACATCTTACCCCTCCGTTTTCACATATTCAGCATATTGTTAGATGGATCTAACGGGCACATGTGCGTCATTTAGTTAGCAGCGGCTAACTATTGTGGTTTAGAAAAGCCGCATCCCTGCGGCTGCCCGCCCGATGCTGTTCTTGCTTCGTTTTGCGTTTTCGACTGATTTCAACAAAGATAGCATCCCTTTTTGCTTCTGTCCCAAAGTATAGCACCACCTGCAGTTAGTGTCAACTAACCAATGAATATTCTTTTCCCCCCGCCTTTGGAGAGCGCACAAAGCAGCTGCTCTTTTTTGCCGATTGCGGTACATGATTTGATGACTTTCGGCTCATGGGGCAATAATCAAACCGGCCGTTCTTTTCCGGCACGGCGATATGATCGAAATGCCGGTCATCTTGTTTTGCGCTTAAAAAAGATGTATAATATAACCAATATTTGTGGCACCGGATCGAATGGTCTGCAAACCCGTGCGGATTTTAAGAAGGCAAAGCCCCTCATCGACCGTGCATACGATGAAAACTAAATATGAGGTCCCTGATTTTCGGTGGAATGAGGTTTTATTATGCTGCATCCCGGCCTGTATGAACAAGTCATCAACAACGCCCTGACCGGCGAGCTTGCGGGAATTCCGGAGGCCCGCAAGGCTGTTGCGCCCATTGACAAGGCGGAAGCCTCCAAGGTGCTGGCGCAGTATCTGGCGGATGTGGTGCAAAAGGGTCTGGATAACGTGCTGGACAACGGCGGCGACGTTTCGGCGCAAATTGAACTGACCAACCGGATCATCGGTCTCATTCAGAATATGACAAAAGAAGCTGACTTTGCGGCACTGGGCGTTGACCGGCGGGCGGAGCAGCTTCTTGCGCTTTTACGGGAGGCTGACCCACGGCTGGCGGTAGGAAAAACGGCAGCGGACATTGAGCGCCCGGAAACCTCCATCGCACAAAGCTCACTTTTCACCGGGGCCATTCACGAGCCGCAGATGTTCACCGAGCTTAAAAAGGAGATCGTCTCGGCCGACCGCATCGACATGCTGGTGTCCTTCATCAAGTGGAGCGGCCTGCGGCTCATCATGGACGAGTTGCGGGAGTTTACACAGAACGGCGGCGAGCTTCGCATCATCACCACCTCCTACATGGGCGCTACCGATGTGAAAGCCATCGAGGAGCTGCGCCGGCTGCCCAATACGCAGGTCAAGGTCAGCTACAATACCAAGACGACCCGTCTCCACGCCAAGGCGTATATTTTCTACCGCGAAACCGGCTTCACGACGGCCTATGTGGGCTCCTCCAATCTTTCCAACGCCGCATTGACCAGCGGCCTGGAATGGAACACAAAAGTAACGCGGCGTGACCTGCCCGAAACCATTGACAAGATCGCCGCTACCTTTGAGTATTACTGGAATGACCGGGAATTTGAATATTATGCGGAGGATCAGCGGGAACGGTTGGCGCGGGCGCTGAAAGCGGAAAAATACTTCGACACCAACAATGCCGAAGTTTATACCATGGATATTAACCCCTATTCCTACCAGCAGGAAATACTGGACCGGCTGGAGGCGGAGCGTACCATCCGCGGCTACACCCGCAATCTGGTGGTGGCTGCCACCGGTACCGGCAAGACGGTCATCTCTGCCTTGGATTACAAGCGCTTCCGTAAGCAGAATCCGGATCGACCCTGCCGTCTGCTGTTTGTGGCGCACCGGGAGGAGATCCTCAAGCAGAGCCTGTACACCTTCCGCGCGGTGCTCAAGGACGCCAATTTCGGTGAGATGTTTGTGGGCAGCTATAAGCCGGAGAGCATCGACAACCTGTTTCTGTCCATTCAGACCTTCAATTCCCAGAGCTTCACGGAAAAGACGACCGCCGATTTTTACGACTATATCATCGTGGACGAGTTCCACCATGCGGCAGCGCCGACTTACCAGAAGCTCTTAACCTACTATCAGCCGAAGATATTGCTGGGCTTGACCGCCACCCCGGAGCGCATGGACGGCAAGAGTATCCTGCCCTATTTCGGTAACCGCATTGCGGCGGAGATCCGTCTGCCGGAGGCCATTGACCGCAAGCTCCTGTGCCCGTTCCAGTATTTCGGCGTTACCGATACGGTGGACCTGGACACGCTGAAATGGAGTGCCGGCGGCTATGACAAGGGGGAGCTGTCCCGTGTCTATACCATCAGCGGCGCCATCGCCAACCGCCGTGCCGACCATGTGGTGGCATCGCTGCTGAAATATGTGACCGATATTGATGACGTGAAGGGGCTGGGCTTCTGCGTTTCGGTAGAGCACGCGGAATTCATGTGCCGATACTTTAACGACCACCATATCCCTTCCATGTTCCTGACCGGAAAATCCACCGATGAGGAAAGAAGGACCGCCAAGCATCGCCTGATAACGGGCGAGGTGCGGTTCATCTTCGTCGTGGATATCTACAATGAAGGCGTGGATATTCCGGAGGTGAACACCGTCCTGTTCCTGCGCCCCACCGAGTCGCTGACCATCTTCCTGCAGCAGCTGGGGCGTGGTCTGCGGCTGGCCGAGGATAAGGAATGCCTGACCGTGCTGGACTTCATCGGGCAGGCAAACAGAAAGTATAATTTCGAGGATAAATTTGCAGCGCTGCTATCCAATGCCACCCGCAGTGTGAGTCGGGAGATCAAGGACGGCTTTGTGTCCGTCCCCAAGGGCTGCTATATCCAGCTGGAAAAGAAAGCGGCAAAGTACATACTGGATAACATTCGTGCCTCCTATGGCAATACCGCCGGATTGGTGTCCCGTGTGGCATCCTTCACAGAGGACAGCGGGCTGGAGCTGACGCTTGAAAACTTCCTGGAATACTACCATCTTGACCCACGGGCGATCTATAAATTTTCCTCCTTCTCCCACATTTGCGCTATGGCGGATGTGATCGAGAATTTCACGGAACCGCTGGAAGAAACATTGACCAAGGCGTTTGCACGGCTTGCCGTGATCGACTCCCGCCGCTGGATCTCATTCCTGCTGAATGTCCTTCCGCGCCTCGATAACGTTGAGTTTTCGGCGCTCCCGGATGCGGAAAAGCGGATGATGCAGATGTTCTATGTCACCGTTTGGGGCAAGACCGCGGAGGACTGGGACGACGAGGAGGTGCTGGGCAACCTCTATGCCCTTTCCGATAGCACCGTTCTGCTCAATGAGCTTTTGGCGCTGCTGCGCTATCGCTTCGAGCAGATCGACTTCATCGACGAGCCGGTGGAGCTGGGCTTTGACTGCCCGTTGGACCTGCACTGCACCTACACCCGCGACCAGCTTTTGGTGGCGCTGGATTTTATGAAGCCGTCTACCGTGCGTGAGGGCGTGAAGTGGCTGCCGGAGAAAAACATCGACGTGTTCTTTGTGACGCTCAATAAGGCGGACAAGGACTATTCGCCCACCACCATGTATAATGACTATTCCATCAATGAGAGCCTGTTCCATTGGCAGAGCCAGAGCACCACGGCGGAAAGCTCCCCCACCGGGCAGCGCTATATCCACCATAAGGAGCGCGGCAGCAGGGTGCTGCTGTTTGTCCGTGAGTTCAAGGCGGACCGCATGACCGGCGGCGCGGAGGCATACACCTATCTGGGCACGGCAAATTATGTGAAGCACGACGGCAGCAGACCGATGAATATCACCTGGCGGCTGGACCGCCCGATTCCGGCGAAGTTCCTCAAAAAGACGAACAAGCTGGTGGTGGGGTGAAAGTTCATGTTTCTATATCGGAAAAGTTTCAAAAAAGAAAATTTACAGTGGATAGAAAGGAGAGTACACCATGTCATCGGGTCAGTACACAAGAGAACGCAAGGAAGATAAGCCTGTTCTTGCAATATGCTATGATTTTGATAAGACATTGTCACCTGACGATATGCAGGCACAGGGATATATCCAATCTGTTGGATATGATGTGGGAGAATTCTGGACCGAGTCAAATGAACTGGCGGTCAAAAATGATATGGATCAGAATCTGGCGTATATGCTCTTAATGAAGAAGAAAGCAGCAGGAAAGGTTTTGTTCACGCGTAAGGCCCTTGAAGAGTATGGCGCAAAGGTTACCCTATTCCCTGGTGTTGAGGATTGGTTTGAACGTGTTCGTACATATGGAGCGGAGCACGGTGTTATTGTTGAGCACTATATTATCTCATCGGGTCTCAAGGAAATGATTGAAGGGACATCTGTTGCGAAAAAGGGTGCATTCAAAAGAATATATGCAAGCTCCTTTTATTACGACGCTGATGGTGTAGCTGAATGGCCTGCACAGGTTGTAAATTATACAAGTAAAACACAATTCCTGTTCCGCATTGAAAAAGGCGTTTTGGACATCAACGATTCCGGTGTAAACGACTCTTTTGCACCGGATGAAATACGTGTACCATTCCGTAATATGGTATATATCGGAGATAGCGATACAGACATCCCATGTATGAAACTAGTAAATACCTATGGCGGACACTCTATCGGTGTGTATAGCGCAGTAACACACGATAAAGCCAAGGTATATAAGATGATGCGAGATAATCGCACTCGTTATTTTGCAATGGCTGATTATTCAGAAGGATCCGAATTGGATGCGCTCATTAAAGCAATTATTGATCGAACAGCCAAGAATGAGGCATTGGAGGCAAAGTTCTTTGAGTGTAAAAACGAACAAATAGAAAATGATAGGCAAAATACCCATGAAGAAAGAAGAAAGAAAGAACTTTTGCTACAATTAGAAGGTAGTAGCAGCTTTGCTAATACCCATGCGGTAGTAGAGAAAATGCGATCCATTAACGATTGGAATCAAAATGATCGAGAATGCCTATTTGAAATCGCTCTACAAAATAGCCAGGTGCGCTACATCCTTGGCGATACAGATGTAAAAAGGTTTTATTCGGGGCTTTTGCAGAACAGTCAGGTACTATCAGAAAAAGCAGCGGAAGTAAAAGCGATGATAGAGTGCAAAAAGTAATGTGCTTATTAGCGCCACAAAAATGATATCCAACATTTTGACCGCACCGACCTTGCGCTTGTCATCGACAGCCTGCGGAAGCTGCTGGAGATCCGCAACAAGGCGGAACAGACCGTAGCGCTGGACGATGTTCACGCGGTGGAGATCAAGGGGCGGATGTTAGAAGACATCGTCCTGCTGGAAACCAAGCTGGCAAACCCCAAGAAGCAGGTATTTGTCCTGAAATTCCCTGTGGGCGAATTTGACATGGTGGTGTTTGACCCGGAGGCAGGCTACTACCGGATTTTCGAGATCAAGCACAGCGAAGAAGCTGTCCCGCAGCAGTATCGCCATCTGATCGATGAGCAAAAATGCGCCCAGACGGAGCACCGCTACGGCCCGATCACCGGAAAGTTCGTCCTCTACCGCGGAGAAAGTCAAGTGGTTGAGGGCATTCAGTATCAGAACGTGGAAGAATATCTGAACGCCCTAACATCATAACGATGCAATAGGAAATAGTACCGCCATTATTGCTTGATTATATTATGCTCATATTTTCATGTTTTTCAGTAGGGTTGGAGTGAAATTCACTTTTTATTCGCTCCAACCCAGGAAGGTCTGATGATGAATCAGGCTGTGTTATTTGAGCGCCAGCCATTGAATGGCCGTGGGTGTTTGGCCACAACATAGCAGCCCCTGTACAAGCCCATGTACAGGGGCGTTTGCTATACTGGGCAGAGAAACCAGCATATTACAAGGAGGGGATCTCATGTATCTGGAACGGTTTACACTGCCCGATGCGGAGCAGGAGGAAGAGCTTATCATGGAACGCATCTGCGAAACCCGGGACTGTGCCGGCTTTGTGGATAACCCGTATCCCTGCCGGCTATTCCCCGCAAGGGGGCTGCGGGAGCTTTATTTTCAAAATATGACCATCCTTTACGGGGGCAACGGCTCCGGCAAAAGCACCCTGCTTAATCTGATTGCGGAAAAGCTGAAGCTGAACCGGATCGCACCCTTTAATTCCGGCGAGATGGTGAAGGCCTATGTGGACGCCTGCCGCTATGAGATGGCTTTTGACGAGGAGGGGTTCCGGCACACCGTCCCGGATGGCAGCCGGATCATCACCAGTGATGATGTTTTTGATTATATGCTGACCGTCCGCACCAATAACGATGAGATCGGGGAATGTCGGGAGGAGGCCCGGGATCAATGGGGGACGCTGCGGTACGGCAACACCGTCAAATTCCGCGGGATGGAGGACTACGATACCGTCAGAATTCAGCTTTTGGCAAGAAGCCGGTCCGTTTCGCGAAAGCAGTTCATCCGCCGGGTCGCCGGGGAGGAGGTCAAGTTGAACAGCAACGGCGAAACGGCACTGCGGTACTTTGACGAACGACTGAAAAGCGACCGGCTGTACTGCCTGGACGAGCCGGAAAACAGCCTATCACCGAAGAGGCAGCAGGAGCTGGCGGCGATGCTGGAGCAGCTGGCAAGGTATTGCGGCTGCCAGTTTATCATCGCGACCCACTCCCCTTTTCTGCTTGCCATGAATAATGCCCGCATCTATAATCTGGACGCCGCACCGGCACAGGTGCAAAGCTGGTGGGAGCTGGATAACACGAAGCTCTACTACCGCTTTTTCAAGCAGCACCGGGAGCTGTTTGAGTGATGGCGGGTGGCAGAGAGACGGGATAGGGCTGCGGCGCGATATAAGTCCGTACTATGGGATAGCGATCAAGCTCATAATCATTATAGCAAGTGCTAAAATGTCAAAGAAAAGAGCACCCTTTGTGATGAAAAGGCGGCGGTCTCTTTGAAAATGGCATTTTTGCAAAAATATGCGGCTTGTTTGCCGTAAATATTGGCAATATATCAAAATTTGTGGTATAGTATATTATGTGAATTTGTATCTAATGGTCAAATGAGCAAGGAGCTTGCGTTGAACGGAGAAATATATGGAGCGATCACAGGTATACAGTGGAACCATTACGGCGGAACAGTTTCTCTTTTATGAGATCCGCATAGCATCGAAATACTACCTTGACGGCGTTCCGGTTGAGGCGGCTATCGAGGAGATTAAGGAGAATAATCTATTTCAGTACCCCACCGAACGGCTGGTTTCCCGGATGGTTCGCAGCTGTTACAAGCGGTTGGATGCATTGAATAATGATGCCCTTCGGTGGGAGCTTTCTGCAGCACCAGTTGCAATCGCAAAGCAGATCAATTTGTATGCGATGATGCGATACAATCGGCTGGTGTGGGACTTTATGGTTGGGGTGATAGGCGAAAAGTACAAGAATCAGGATTTCTCCTTTACACGAAAGGACGTGAATGCTTTCTTCTCCCACCTCCAAGAGCAAAATGATGATGTAGCAGGATGGAGCGAATTAACGATCAGTAAAATTAAGCAGGTCTTGACCAAGGTATTGGTTGAAGCGCAGATGCTTGACACCGTTAAATCAGATCGGCTGAATCCGCTGTTTTTGTGCGATGAGCTGGAGGATGGCATTCGTGCCAACAACGACACAGAAGCACTGGCAGCGTTTAATTGCTTTAGATAAGGGGGCAGCGGTATGGGGAATATAAAGCAGGAATTGGATCGAATTCGGGACAGGATATCTGACCCAAGCTTCCTTGCCAACAAGGGCTTGAGCAATGAAGTCGGCATCCATGTTTTTTGTTACGATCCGGCTGATGAGATCATTGTCCGAGATTTTATTGCTCGGCTAAAGGGGGAAAAAGGAACACCGTATCATATCAAGGAGTGCGATCTCTATGAGATTTTCCTGAAGCTTCTGGAGGATAAACGGGTTCTGAAGTCCGTAGATGCGCTGGAGGAACGACGGGGAAAGAACTATCTGCTCGACCAGCTTCAAAAGATCGCCACGCCGGAGGCATTGCTGGAATATATGAAATATGAGCCCCATAAATACGGGGATGTGCTTTTCCTTACCGGGGTCGGAAAGATTTATCCGTTTATGCGTTCCCACAAGATGCTGGACAGTATGCAGCACCTTTTTGCAGATATTCCTATTGTGATGTTCTACCCGGGTTCATTCAATGGGCAGGACCTTGGACTGTTTGGCAAATTTCTTGACGGACATTATTACAGAGCGTTCAACCTTTTGTAAATTGATAGATTGAGGAGAGACGGCATGAAGATTCAAAATATGTTCCAAAAGGATATCGACCGTGGCATTAACGGCGTTATCAAGGTGTCACAGGATGACCAAGAAAGCTTAAAGCAGGAGTTAAGTGAGTATATCATCACCAAGGATCTGCGGCGGTGCTTCGATACATTCTTTGATAACTATTCGAGGGCAATCGACATTCCGACTGATAAGGTCGGGGTGTGGATCTCCGGCTTTTTCGGTAGCGGTAAATCTCACTTTCTAAAGATGCTTTCCTATCTGCTCTCCAACAAAAAGGTGGATGGCCGGGAGGCTCTTGATTACTTTAAGGACAAGCTGGATGATGCCATAACCTATGCCATGGTGGAAAGGTGCGTTCGCATCCCAACCGAGTCGATCCTGTTCAATATTGATATTGAAGGTCCTATCAAAAAAGATAAGACGGCAGTGCTGCGGGTGTTTGCAAAGGTGTTCTATAACCATTGCGGGTTTTACGGGGATGACCTGAAAACCGCCAAGCTGGAACGCTTTATTGATAAGCAGGGTAAGACCGAAGCCTTCCGTGCGGCATTTAAGGAGATCAACGGTGAGGAGTGGGTCGATACCCGCTCCGCTTCCGGCTTCTTCGAGGACGACATCGTTGAGGTAATGTTCGACCGGTTGGTCGAGCAGATGAAGAAAGCCGAAGGCGTGACCGAAAAGCTGAAAGCTGAGAATCAAATGGAATGGGTCGGACGGATGAACAGCATCCGCAGCCGAGCCGAAGAGATCGTCCTGAACGACCTGATCTACAACTGAATACCCGAAAAGATATAGCGTCTGCTTCTGAAAACGAGGCAGGCGCTATTTTTTATGCTTTTTCGGGATGGGTGTTGAGATTTGCTCAAAAAAACTTGCGGTACAGATTTAGGAAAACTTTTTTGAAAAAGTGTGTCCGTTTTTTGCCCGAAAACGTGCGGTAGAGGGGTGAGGACATTTTTTGAAAAAGTTTCGGAAAATATGTCGTTTTTCGGCTTCGAAAGTTGCGGTATAGGGTTGAAGGAAAAATTTTTTCAAAAATCGTGTCTGTAAGGAATTGTAGGAGAAATCCTCGCCGGATAGGTTGACAAAACGGTTTCCAAATGTGGGTTAAGTGAGCGGAATTTTTTTGAAAACTACTTAAAAAAATGCCTTTCCCACTGGGAATAAGTGAGAGAAAAAATTTTTGAAAAACACCCTCAATTTCGTCACTTCCCACTGGGAATAAGTAGAGGGAATAAATTTTTTGAAAATAACCCTTGCTAAATGGCTGAGCCTACTGGGAATAAGTGAGGAGGTAATCAAAATGGCATCAATTTTGATGCCACGGCAGAAATTCCACTCTCGAAAGCGGCATCACTTTTGATGCCACAGACGAAAAATGGCTCCGTTTTGGAGCCACATATATCGGACAACAGGAAGATGGCTCCGATTCGGAGCCAAAAACAAAAAAATATGAAAAACATTCATAAAAATCGAGTTTTCGTGCTCTACCCTTTGAGGGAGAAAAAAGAAATTTTATCAAAGTGGTTTAGTTTCGGCCCTTCTCGATGCCTACCAGATGGGAGAGAAATTTTCAAAATCATTCATAAAAATCGAGTTTTCATGCTCTATCCCTTGGGAGGAAAAAATTATTTTCGAAAAAACCTTATATTTTTCGCGTTCCCGTGCTCCACCCCTTGAGGGGATCTTTCGGAAATTTCGGAAGCCATTCATAAAATCCGCGTTTTCGTGCTCTACCACTTGAGGGAGAAAAATATTTACGGCAAAGGCGCGGTTTTTGATCATCCTCGTTGCCTACCTATTGAGGGAAGAAAAATATATTTTTTCAAAAGGCTTAATTTTTAGTCTTTCTCGTGATCTACCCCTTGAGGAAGAAAATTTCGAAGCAGGCACAACTTTTGACCTCTCCCAGTGGGAACAAGTGAAGAAATATTCAAAACAGAGGTAAAAAAACGGGTTTCTCGCTGGCTACTCTTTGGAAGGGAAATTTTTTGAAAGCACCCCGCCAAATGGCTTTTCTCACTGGGAATAAGTGAAGAGAAAAAATTCCATCAAAGCCGCAATTTTCGGTCACTCTCGCTGCCTATCCTTTGGGGGATCAAATATTTTTTGAAAACACCTACTAAAACGGCCTCTCCCAGTCGGAATAAGTAGAGAGAAAAAATTTTCGACAGGACCCTAAAAAACATCCTCTCTCATTCCTCACATTATGAGGATATGTACCTTGACAACTGAATAAAGAGTCCAAGTTCCATGACTGTGCGATGACCTCGAAAGAGCGAGCGCGGCGACGCTGCGGTGAGATCCCGGGGTAGGCATACAAAAGGGGCGAGGAAAAGCGGTGCTTACTCCGCTATAAGTAAGTATTTAAGTAACTACCTCTTACTACCTGAGAAGAAGAAAAATATCGGTAACTGTAATAGCTTTCAAAACCGGTAAGTTCATTCCTTCTCAGGCAGTAAAAAGACTGCTTCATGAAAGAAGGTGATGCGTAAAAGTCAGATCAAACTCCAAAAGCCGCTCCCTATAAGTAATTAAGTAAGTAACTATACCAGATCGGCAAGTACGGGCGTATGCGCCGCAGCTATCTGAAAGAACATCGTCCGGTTCTCTATGCAAGCCTGCTCACAAGCGGAACGCTGCATCG
>SFFJ01000004.1 GCA_004557855.1 Oscillospiraceae bacterium | reverse complement strand
GAGTCGCAGGAATACTTGCGTATTTCAAGGCTCGATGACGCAGTCAGCGCTGATTTGCGCCGTCGAAAAGCGTGTGTGTCCTTGTCAAGCGAAGGTACCAAAACAGGATGGATGTCCTATGGTCAGCGGGTGAAGCGGCGGGCGTAGCCGCATTTGCGGCACAGCTCCTCGACGGCGCGGCGGCCCGAAAAGCCCTCGTAGATGGCCTGCGCCCGCGGGGAGGAAAGGATCTCCTCCAGGGATTGGGTGAACAGGTTGCCCAGCGGGATGTCGCCCTCGTGATCCAGGCAGCAGGGCACCACGGTGCCGTCGCACAGCACCCCAAACTGATCCCGCAGGCCGTAGCAGAAGCCCTCTCCCCCGCCCTCCCCGGCGGTCAGCTCCGGCCAATCAAAACGCTCGCCGTATTCCAAAAAGATGCGCTCCGCCAGCCGGAAGCCCTCCCGCACCGGCTGCCATTCCCCCGGAAACGCCCGGTGCAGCTGCACGGTCATGGGCTGGTTGAGGGTGTTGCGGCCGGGGGTGTCGCCATCCAGGTTCCAAAGGCGCAGGACGGTGAGCTTTCCGGCGGCGGCCGCCTGCCGTGCAAAGGCGGTGCAGTCCGAAAGGTAATCCGAAAAGGCCCGGCTGTCATTGGCCTCCAGGCTGTGCAGGGAGATGCTGACCTTGCGGACGGCGGGGGCGGAAAGGAGGGTCTTGCCGCATTGCGGCAGCAGGGTGCCGTTGGTGGTGATGTTGACCGTGAAATCCAGCCCGGCGGCGATGGAAAGAAGCTCCGGCAGGTCGGGGTGCAGCAGCGGCTCGCCCATCAGGTGGAGGTAGAGATACCGGGTGGCGGGGCGCAGCCGTTCTGCCAGAAAGCGGAATTCCGCCGGGGTCAGCATCCGGGGCGTGCGCCGGGTGCCGGGGCAAAAGCTGCACTGCAGATTGCAGCGGTTGGTGATCTCGAGGTAGACTTTTTTGTACTGGCGCATAGCGTCCCTCCCACATGGTGATGGAGAGATTATACCATAAATCCGTATAAAAGGTAATATCGTCTCCACCATAAGAAGGGGAGGCTATACTATAAATCCGCATAAAAGGTAATATCGTCTCCACCAATAAAAAAAGACGCCTGTCGGCGTCTTTTTTTATTGGTGGAGACGCACGGGCTCGAACCGTGGACCTCCTGCGTGTGAAGCAGGCGCTCTGACCAGCTGAGCTACGCCTCCGATGCCTGTATATTATACACCACCAAAGCGGGCAAGGCAACCCTTTTCCGAAAAAAATTATCGGCGGGGGTTATGGTCCGGCATGGGGATGACCAGCGACAGCAGGAACAGCAGACATTCAAACAGCGTCCCGGTCACGAGGATCTCCCACAGGCCGATGCCGTGCGGCACCGGATGCACCCGGGTGATGAGAATATTGGCGATAGCCGCCGCGCTGAACAGAAACAGCACCAGCCGGACGGTAACGCCCCTGACCTGCCGCTGGATGATCCACAGGATGCCTGCCACCAGCCCGATAACGCTGACGGCAAACGAGATGATGAGCACCGCCAGCTGGAGCTGACCGGCGCCGTTTGTGTAGTACAGCACCGTGCCGATGCCTCGGGTAAGGGCATACAGGGTGCAGAAGGCCATGAAAACTCGCTTTGCTACCATTTTGGTACTCCTTGGTTTTAGTGGGGTGGCGGGCTGCCCGATGGGTCGCCGGACCCGGTGGGGAAAGGCGGGCGCGCCGCAGCGGGGAGGGCTGCCCGATGGGGCCCCCGACGGGTCGCAAGACCCGGTGGGGAAAGGCGGGCGCGCCGCAGCAGGGAGGGCTGCCCGAAGTGAAACGGAGGGTCAGCACGACTTAAGCGGAGGCTGCGCCCGCCGTGGCGGAGGGTCAGCACGACTTAAGCGGAGGCCGCGCCCGCCGTGGCGGAGGGTCAGCCGCCATGGGGGATCATGCAAACAGGTCCCGGTCGCTGGGGGTCAAATCGCCAAAGGTCTCCATATCGCCGGTGAGCAGCGCCATGGTGCCCTTATACAGCAGGGCGGGGTCGTTCAAAAAGCGGCGGCGCACCTGCTCACATTCCTTTTCGGTTGGAAGAAAGAGGGAAAGGCTCATCAAATCGCTGCCGATATCGGTAATGGTGAGGGTGATCTTGAAGCCGTCCCCCACCTTTTCCACCCGGACTTTATTTTCCTGCTGGCGGCGCAGCAGCGTCAAAACGTCATCCAATGCCCGCTGGGCACGCTCCCGCACGGCGGCGGGCAGCTTTTGCCGGAAGGTATCCGCCAGCTTTTCGCCCTCCCCGGAGAGGATATAGCGGTCGTTTTGCTCCGGCAGCAGGTTGCCCATGCTGATGAGCCGTCCGGCGGCCTCGGCAAATTCGAAGTAATTGACCAGCGACTGGCGCTGCAATACCTCATTCACCTGGTCCAGCGTGACCGGCTGCCCGGCCTCCCGGAAGATGTAGCAGATGAGCATATGAACTTCCTCCGGGGTGGTGACGCTGCCGGGGCGCACCCCTTCGGTAAAGAGATTTTGTTCCATGGTTCTCCCTCGTTTACTCGGTGATGAAGCCGGCGGCGGCAATCAGTCCGGTGATGCGGTCGGTGAAGTCCTGCGACAGGCGTTCGCCCAGCTCGATGACCTCCTCCTGCTCCGGGCAGCCGCACAGCCGGGCGAAGATCTCGCCCTCGCTGCGGGGGGTGCGGCGGGTCTCATTGAGGGTATAGAGGGTAAAGGCGCGGGCATCGTGGACGGTGCGGGCCAGCTCCGGGGACTGCTGCTCCAGCAGCTCCGCAAAGCGGCTGTGCGCCGACTGGCTGATGATGGAATTCCCCACCTGATGCTCCAGCTCGTTTTCCGCCAAAAAGGAGAGCAGCACCCACTGCTGCGCAGCAAATTCGCCCGCTACGGGCATCCCCAGAAAGAGGCTGCACAGCGCCTCCCCCAGACGGTGCGCCCGCTGCAGGTTGCCGTTTTCCAGTTGGCGGCGGTATTCCATGGCCGCCTTTTCTCCCTCGGAGAGGATCGGTTCCTTTTCACCTTGCCGGTAGATTTTTACTTCTTCTGTCACGCCGTGTTCCTCCCTTTTTTCCTGTGGTATTCTCTCAAAGCTGCTCCAGCGCCTCGGTGAGGGCCTCCGCCAGCTGATCGGGGCAGCTGGTGGGGCGCATCCCGCAGCGGATGCCCTGCAAACGGGCGATGACGTCCGTGGCCTTCTGGCCCTCCACCAGGGCGGTGAGCCCCTTGGTATTGCCGTTGCAGCCGCCGGTGAACCGCACGCTGCGGATGGTGCCGGTGGCCTCATCCAGGTCGATATCGATGGCACGGGAGCAGGTGCCTTTGGTTTCGTAATGATACTGCATCGTTGGTTTTCCTCCGCTTTCCGGTTTTGTTTTATTATAACCTTTCCCGGGGGGCAAAAGCAACCGTTCCGGGGGATTTTAGTTTTTATGTTTTCATTAAGATGGGATTGTGCTATAATGAAAGCCGGAAAAGGCGCCGGGGAAGGCGGCGCCGGCGGGGCACGGCCCCGCCGGCCATGGCGCCCGCAGGGCAGCCCGCCGCAGGCGGGCTCGGCGGCCGGAGGCCGCCGGTTCCGGCGGAGCCGGAACGCCCTGCGGGCGCCCCCGGACCCTGCAGAGACCATGGAGGAAGAGGAGGGCTGCAAGCTATGGCCTATACGATCGATTTCGGCCCGTGGGGCAGCATTTTTGCCGTCCCTGCGGCGGTGGCCGACCGGCATCTGAAATTTTGCAGCGAGGCGCAGCTGAAGGTGCTGCTGCTGGCGCTGCGGCAGGGGCAAAGCCCCGTGGATACCGCAGGCATCGCCGGGCGGCTGGGGCTGACCGAGGCCGAGGTAGACGACTGCCTGCAATACTGGCAGGAGGCGCGGCTCTTCACCGAGGGGAGCGCCCCGCAGCCCGAAAAAGCCGGGCCCGCCCCCGCCGAGCCTCCCAAAAAGACGGTCGAGGAGGGCGTTACCACCATCCGCAGCCGGGGGCATCTCTCTCCGGGGGAGGTAAACGCCCTGCTGCGGGAGGACAAGCGTTTCGCGGGGCTGGCCGCCGAGCTGGAAAAAGCCCGCGGGAGCGTTCTTTCCCCCAGCGAGCGGGAAATCCTGGCGTATCTGTGCGGTTCGCTGGAGCTGACCCCCGAATACCTGCTGGTGGCCGCCGCCTACTGCCGGGACCGCGGCAAAAAGAAGATGAGCTATCTGGAAAAGATGGTGGCGGGCTGGCTGGAGGAGGGCATTGACACCTACGAAAAGGCGGAGGTCCACATCCGGCGTCTGACCCGTCAGGAGGACGATGAGGGGCGCATCCGGCGGCTGTTCGGGCTGCCGGAGCGGGCGCTGACCGCCCGGGAAAAGGCCTGCATCAATCGGTGGTGCGGCGAATACATGACCCCCGATGCACTCATCAAGCTGGCCTACGACCGTGCGGTGGAGGCCACCGGGAAGGTCTCCTTTGCCTATATTGATAAGGTGCTGGCTGCGTGGACTGCCAAGGGCATTACCACCGTGGAGGCCGCCGAGGCCGAGCGCACCGCCGCCCAAAAGGCCGCCGCCGGGGAGTATTCCTTCGATATCGGGGAGGCCCTGCGCATCATGGAGCAGAATACCGGCGAGGGATAGACCGTTCTTTGCCGCCGGGATAGGTTTGATATCGAAAAAGCCCCGTGCATTATGGGACAAATTACCGGCGAGGGATAAGCCCGTGCTTTGCCGCCGGGGGCGACATTTTTACAGGGAAAATGCCCTGCGGAGATGGGAAAAATACCGACGAGTAGGAGAAAAACAGATGGAGAATACCGCTTATCGCAACGCGATGGAGGTGCTGGCACGCCGCCGCCGGGAGGCCGAAAATGATGCGGCCCGCCGCCGGGAGGAGCTGTACCGGACGCTGCCGCAGCTTTTGCGCTATGACGGCGAAGCGGCCGGGCTGTGCCGCCAAATGACTGCCGCCGTACTGAACGGCGAGCCGACCGAGCCCTACCAGCTCCGGCTGGAGCAGGTGCGGCAGGATAAGCTGCGTGCGCTTTCCGCCGTGGGGGTGGAGGAGCAGATGCTGCAGCCCCGCTACCATTGCGCCCTGTGCCGGGATACCGGCTTTACCGAGGGGCGCCGCTGCCGCTGCCTGAATGAGCTGCTGCAAAAGGAGGCGATGGCTGCGCTGCCCGCCGGGGTCTTTGCCGACTGCCGGGGGTTCGAGGGCTTTGACCTGACCTATTACAGCGACGCCGCCGAGCCGAACGGCCGCAGCCCCCGTGATACGATGCGCAATATCTTGGGGCGGTGCCGCCGCTATGCCGCCGAGTTTTCCCCGGATGCCGGGAACCTCCTGTTCATGGGCCGCACCGGGCTGGGCAAGACCTATCTTTCCGCCTGCATTGCCGCCGAGGTGGCCAAAAAGGGCTGCGAGGTGCGGTATTATCCGGCACAGGCGCTCATCGATTGCTTTGAACGGGTGCGCTTTAACCGGGAAAACGGCCCCGATGATGCCGCCGCCATGCGGGAGATCCTCACCTGCGACCTGCTTATTCTGGATGATCTGGGGGCGGAATTTGCCACCGCTTACAGCCAGTCGGTGCTGTACCAGGTCATCAATGACCGCATGACCGAGCGCCGTCCCACCATCATCAGCACCAATCTTGACCTGACCGCCATGACCAAAATCTACAATGAACGCATCCTTTCCCGGCTCATCGGCAGCTACACCATGCTGGGCTTTGTCGGGCGGGATATTCGTCAGCAAAAGCTTTCGCGCGCCCGCGGGGAGGCCGGGGTATGAGCCGGTTTGAACGCACCGCCCTGCTGCTGGGCGAGGATGCTATTCAAGCTCTTTCCCGAAAACGGGTCGCCGTCTTCGGGCTGGGGGGCGTGGGCAGCTGGTGCTGCGAGGCCCTCGGCCGGGCCGGAATAGGAGCGCTTGCGCTCATCGACCATGACACCGTGAGCGAAAGCAACATAAACCGCCAGCTGGTGGCGCTGCAATCCACCATCGGGCAAAAAAAGGCCGATGTGATGGCCGCCCGCCTGCGGGATATCAACCCCGATATCGAAATCACCGAATACCCCGTTTTTTATATGCCGGAAAACGCCGATCAGATCGACCTTTCCGGCTTTGACTGCATCGTGGATGCCATCGATACCGTCACCGCCAAGCTGCATCTTATCCAGACGGCCAAGGCGCTGGGGGTTCCCGTCATCAGCAGCATGGGCACCGGCAATAAGCTGCGCCCCGACCTGCTGACGGCTTGTGACATCAGCAAGACCACCACCTGCCCGCTGGCCCGGGTGATGCGCCGGGAGCTGCGCGCCCGCGGCATTGAGCACCTGCGGGTGGTGTACAGCACCGAGCCGCCGAGAACCCCGAAAAACCGCACCGCCGCCCCCGCACCGGGGCAGCCCCGCCCCAAGGACACCCCCGGCAGCAGCCCATGGGTGCCCTCCGCCGCCGGGCTGCTGATCGCCGCCGAGGTGGTGGCGAGGGTGTTGGGGGAGGAAGATTGGTAAAGAGGAAGCATCCGCCGATAGGCAAAAATACCCCCTCCTGCCTTGTGATCGCTCACCGGGCGGAGGGGGCTGCTGTTTATTTTTCCAGGGTACCCTGGCTCTTTTTCTTGAGGTACTCGTTGATGAAACCGTCGAGGTCGCCGTCCATAACGGCGGTGATGTTGCCGGTTTCGTAGTTGGTGCGGTGGTCCTTGACCATGGTGTAGGGCATGAACACATAGGAACGGATCTGGCTGCCCCATGCAATCTCCTTCTGCACGCCCTTGATGTCCTCGATCTTATCCAAATGCTCGCGCTCCTTGATCTCCACCAGCTTACTGCGCAGCATATTCATGGCGACCTCACGGTTCTGGTGCTGGCTACGCTCCACCTGGCAGGCCACCACGATGCCGGTAGGCAGGTGGGTCAGGCGCACGGCGCTGGAGGTCTTATTGACCTTCTGCCCGCCCGCGCCGCTGGCACGGTACACGTCCATCTGGATGTCCTCCTCGCGGATCTCGATGTTCACATCCTTATCGATCTCCGGCATGACCTCCAGCGAGGCAAAGGAGGTCTGGCGGCGGCCGCTGGCATCAAAGGGGGAGACCCGCACCAGCCGGTGCACGCCGTTTTCGGATTTGAGGAAGCCGTAGGCATTGAGCCCCTCGATGAGGATGGAGGCGCTTTTGATGCCCGCTTCATCGCCGTCGAGGTAGTCCAGTATTTTATAGGAATAGCCGTGGCGCTCCGCCCAGCGGGTGTACATGCGGTACAGCATCTGCGCCCAATCCTGCGCCTCGGTGCCGCCGGCCCCCGCATGGAAGGTAAGGATGGCGTTTTTGCTGTCGTATTCCCCGGTGAGCAGGGTGGTCAGGCGCACCTCCGCCATGCGGGTCTGCAGCTGCTCGGTATCGGCGGCGGCCTCCTCGTAGACGCTTTCGTCCCCGGCCTCCTCCGCCAGCTCGATGAGGGTCAGGGTGTCCTCGTACAGGGCCTGCAGCTTATTGTAGGTTTCCACACTGGCTTTGAGCTGGGAGGTGCGCTGCAGCACCTTCTGACTCTTTTCCATGTCGTCCCAGAAGCTCGGCTCCGCCGCCTTGCGCTCCAGCTCGGCGATCTCGACGCCCAGCTTATCGATATTGAGGGACTGCCGAAGCTCCCGAAGCTCCGGCTCCATGCCCTCCAGCTTTAGACGCAGTTCTTCAAATTGCAGCATAATCTTTAACCTTTCCCCAAAGAAGATAACTATTTGTATAAAATGCAATTGGTTTGCTGGTTTGTATATTTACATGCTTCCCAATTCATTAGCCGTTTTATTTTATCACAAAAGGACGGCTTTGTAAAACAAAACCCGATATTTTTCCGAAAAAAGCGGAAAACCGCCATTTGTTCACCGAAATTCCATTGAATTGCCCCCCATACTATATTATAATACATGGGAAAGCGGCCGAGGCAAGGCGGGCCGCAGGCCCGGCGGCTCCGCCGCCGCAGCGGGCGCAGCCCGCTGAAAGCCGCCCCCGCAGGGGGCGGCTTGGCCTGCGGCCCGCGGCTCGGCATCTGCAAAGGAGGAACTCTTTGTGAAATACACCGGTATACCCTGCGCGGCCTGCAAAAAGCCCTTCGAGGACGGGGACGATATCGTCGTCTGCCCGGAGTGCGGCACCCCCTACCACCGCGCCTGTTATAAGGAGCTGGGGCACTGCATCCACGAGCAGCGCCACGCCGAAGGCTACCTGTGGCAGCCCCCCAAGACCGCTCCCGGCCCCTCCGTCCCGCTGGAGGAGCAGCAGCAAACTCCCCGCCCCGAGGACGGCTTTGTGATGTGCAGCCGCTGCGGCACCGTCAACCCCGCCGGGCAGGAGCGCTGCGAGCTGTGCGGCTACCCGCTGAAGGAGACCGGCGAGCATATCCCCGCCGGCGAGCGCAAAACGCCGCAGGGCGGCAGCTTTGCGGAATATATGCGGGACCAGTACAATGTGGACCCCAACGAAAAGCTGGGCGACGAGCTGACCGCCCGTGAGGCGGCTGCCTACGTGGGGCCCAATGCCCTCGGCTTCCTGTATAAATTCCGCGCCATGCTGCAGCGCAAAACCCCCATCAGCTTTAATCTGGGCGCCTTTGTCTTTTCGGGGTTCTACTGCTTCTACCGCAAGATGTACGCCCTGGGCGCCATCCTGCTGGGCATCCAGGTGGGGTGCTATATTCCCTTTGCCATCCACTATGTCCCCTATTTCCGGGAAATGATGGCGGCAGGCGCCACCACCCTTTCGGAGCTGACCCACATCAATACCCTTTCGCCGCACTACCAGGCGCTGATGTCCACCTCGGCCATTGCGCAGTACGGCGGGCTGATCATCAGCGTGCTGTGCTCGCTGTTCTTCAATTATTTCTACCTGAAGAAGATCACCCAGCAGGTAAAAATACAGCGCTACCGCGGCCATGCGGCGGCCGGCACCCAGCAGTATTATCAAAATCTGGCCCGGATGGGCGGCACCAGCTGGCTCATCGTTTTCCTGGTGGTCATCGGGCTGCTTTCGGTTTCCTCTATCGTTACCTCGCTGTTTTTGATATAAAGATCGGAAATTCGCCCGAAATAACGCAAAATCCGCAGGTCATGGGTGTTGACTTGCGGCTTTTTTGCTGTTATAATTCCTATGTTGTGCTAAATTTTCATGGCACGACTCCTTCCCCCTGCCCGGTGCAGGGGGCGAAAGTCCATAAGGAGGTGTAAAGTATGGCAAACCTGACCAAAAGCTATGAGACAGTATTCGTACTGAGCAACAAGCTGACCGAGGACGCCACCGCCGAGCTGGTTAAGAAGTTCACCGATCTGATCGCTGCCAACGGCACCATCGATTCCGTCGATGAGTGGGGCAAGCGCAGACTGGCCTACGAGATCGACTACGAGCAGGAAGGCTACTATGTTCTCGTCAATTTCACTGCTCCCCACGAGTTCCCTGCCGAGCTGGATCGTATCTACAAGATCACTGAAGGCGTGATCCGTTCTCTCATCATTGCAAAAGAGAACTGATAGGAGATGATGTTATGTTTAACAGAGCCATTCTTATCGGTCGCCTGACCGCTGACCCGGAGCTGAAGCAGACCCAGAACGGGATCTCTGTGTGCAGCTTCAGCATCGCTGTGGACCGCCGTTTTTCCGGCCGGGACAGCGAACGCAAGACTGACTTTATCAACATCACTTCCTGGCGTCAGCAGGCGGAATTCGTCTGCCGCTATTTCCACAAGGGCGACGTCATCGGGGTGGAGGGTTCTATCCAGACCCGCAACTACGAGGACAAAAACGGCAACAAGCGCACCGCCACCGAGATCGTGACCGACAATGTGTTCTTCACCGGCGCAAAGTCCAGTAACTCCGGCAGCGGCAGCACCGGCTACAATGAAAACAGCTACGCCGCCCCCGCCCCCGCCCAGCCCGCCTATACCAGCGGCGCTGCCAGCGATTTTGAGGAAGTGGAAAGCGATAACGATCTGCCCTTCTGATCCCATCGAAAACTGTTTCATCATTCTAATAAGGAGGTTTGAACCATGGCTATGGAGCGTACCGAAAGACCCGAGAGACCCATGAACCGTGACCGTCGTCCCCGCAGAAAGGTTTGTGCTTTCTGTGCCGATAAGATCGAGATGATCGATTATAAAGACACCCAGCGTCTGCGCCGCTACCTGTCCGAGCGTGGAAAGATCGTTCCCCGCCGCGTGACCGGTACCTGCGCCCGCCATCAGCGCCAGCTTACCACTGCGATCAAGCGTGCCCGTCATCTGGCCCTGCTGCCCTATGTCACCGACTGATTATGGGTTCTGCACCCTTCGCCCGCCTTTCGGCGGGCGTTTTTCTATGCCCGGCGGTTTTTTCGGGCCGGCTATTGCTTTCTTTTCCCCGATATTGTAGAATAAATTTACAAGCAACATCTGTGAATGGAACAGGAGGAACCACCATGAAGAAAAAGCTGATGCTCTCCCTGCTGCTTACCCTGTGTCTCTGCCTGATGCTTTCCGCCTGCGGCGAAACACCCGCCCCCACCCCCGATCCCGACCTCGGTCCCGTGACCGATCCCGTCACCGACCCTGTGACCGACCCCGTCGATCCCGAGGAGCCGGAGGACGGCGTCGACCCGCAGGTCCGCAAATACTTCGAATATTTCCAGCATAACGCCCCCGATTTCCTGCTGTTGGGGACGGGCGGCACCGAGCAGGATAAGGCCGCTTATCGCTCCGCCTACCTGCTGCTGAAGCTGGCGAGCGAGGAGGAGGCCGGCGGTAAGGAGATCACCTTCTCCTACCCCAAGGCGGAGTTTGACCGGGCCTCCATGGAATATCTGGGCGAAGCCCAACCCCAATACGATACCCGCATGACCGCCCTGACCCCCGAGGGCAACGTGGTCTCCACCGGGTGGGGTCCCCCCATGCCCAGCTTTATGGTGCTGGATAAGCTGGTTGAGGAGGGCACAAACCTGTACCGCGGCAGCTTTTCCTGCTACGCCAACCCCTACGGCATGGGTGAAACCCCCGAGGAGCCCTACGAGGACTGCTGCCTGCGCCTGATGCGGTATGACATCCAACCCACCGACCAGTTCCTGGGCAACTACTACCTGACCTGGGCGGAATGGGAAAGCCCGCTGCTGGGTCTCCAGCTGCGGTACGCCGGTGTGGAGTACGTCCCCGCCGACTGACCCCCGCACAAACAAATGCGCCCGCCATACGGCGGGCGTTTTTGCGCTTATTTTATCACATCGCAGCACTTCAGGGGCAGCATTTTTTGCAGGTCGCCGGGGGAAAGCTGCACCTGATAGCCGATCTTCCCCGCACTGACATAGATGCTCTCGCAGTCTGCGGCGCTCTCGTGCAGCACGGTGGGGAACGGTTTTTTCATGCCGATGGGACTGCACCCGCCGTGGATATACCCGGTGAGGGGCAGCAGCTCCTTTTGCGGCAGCATGGCGATGCTTTTCTCCCCCACCGCCTTGGCGGCTTTTTTCAGGTCCAGCTCCTCCTCCGCGGGGATGACAAAGACATAGTGCCCGCCGGAGGCGCCGGTGGTCACCAGCGTCTTAAAGACCCGCTCCGGCGGCTCACCGAGGGCGGCGGCCACCTCTGCCCCGCTTACCGCCCCGGTGGCAAGGTAATCGTGCGGGGTGTAGGGCAGCTTTTTCTGCTCCAGCAGACGCATTACATTGGTTTTTTCGGTTTTATCCTTTGCCATAACTATTTCTCCCCCAAAATGCCGGCTGCCGCCGGTCTCAAATCATCGGTTATTGTCTTCCTCCCGCTGCTTTTTGATCTTCTCCTGCCAGCACTTGTAGCACATGGCCACATAGCTTTCGTTGCCGCCCAAAAAGACCTGCTCGCCCTCGGTGACGATGCGCCCGCCCGCAATACGGGCATTGACGGTGGCCTTGTGGCCGCAGGCGCAGACGGTTTTGATCTCGGTGAGGGAGTCTGCAACCTCGAAAAGGCGGCGGCTGCCGGGGAACAGGTGGGTCAGAAAGTCGGTGCGCAGCCCGAAGCAGATGACCGGCATATTGCGCTCATCCACCAGCGTGCGCAGCTGGTCGATCTGCTCCGGCGTGAAAAACTGGCACTCATCGGCGATGATGACATCCATGCCGGGGTGTTGGTCGAATTTTTCGATGATATTATCACCGGGCAGGATGACATCCGCCTTTTTGGCAAGCCCGATACGGGATTTGACGATATCGGCGCCGTCCCGGGTATCCACCGACGGCTTGATGAGCCAGACGGTCATGCCCAGCTCCTCGTAGTTAAACTTGGTGATGAGCGCCTGCGCCGATTTGGAGCTGCCCATCGCCCCGTATTTGAAATACAGCTTTGCCATTTTTGCTTCCTCCTCCGTTTTGGTGCCGGCCGACGGCTACCTGCCCCGCAGGGCGGCGCTTCGCGCCGTGGCGGGCTTCGCCCGCCCGGCCGCCCGCCCCACGGGGGGGCGGGTGGCCCCCTGCGGGGCGGTATCGCCGGCCGGCGCCCCTCCCCACCCGCGGCGGGGAGGCCCTTGCCCCCATTATACCACAGGCCGGAAAAAAGCGCCATCCCGCAGGGGACAGCGCTTTTACTAAAATTTCGGGTTATTCCTTGACAAGCTCCTTGACCGAAGCGGCAAGACCCGCCATCCCCTGGATCTCGCTGGGAATGATGATCTTGGTCGCCTGACCGTCGGCCGCCTTCATAAAGCTCTCGTAGGCCTTCAGCGTCAGCACTTCCCGGCTGGGGCTGGCCTCGTTCAGCAGGCGGATGGCATCGGCCTGCGCCTTCTGTACCAGCATAATGGACTCGGCTTCGCCCTGGCCCTCACGGATCTTCTTCTCCTTCTCGGCCTCCGCCAGCAGGATAGCGGCCTGCTTTTCGGCCTCGGCGTTGAGGATCTGGCTTTCCTTCTTACCTTCGGCGATGAGGATCTGGCTGCGCTTTTCACCCTCGGCACGCAGGATCGCCTCACGGCGCTCACGCTCGGCACGCATCTGCTTCTCCATGGCGTCCTGGATATCACGCGGCGGAACGATATTCTTGAGCTCCACACGGTTCACCTTGATGCCCCACTTATCGGTCGCCTGGTCCAGGGCGGCGGTAATGCGGCTGTTGATGACGTCACGGGAGGTCAGGGTGTGGTCCAGCTCCATATCACCGATGATATTACGCAGGGTGGTAGCGGTCAGGCTCTCGATGGCGAGAATGGGACGCTCCACGCCGTAGGTATACAGCTTGGCATCGGTCACCTGGTAGAACACAATGGTATCGATCTGCATGGTGACGTTATCCTTGGTGATAACCGGCTGCGGCGCAAAGTCCATCACCTGCTCCTTCAGCGAGATGCGCTTCGCCACACGGTCCACCAGCGGCACCTTCAGGTGCAGCCCGGTCTCCCAGGTGGTATAGTAGGTACCCAGCCGTTCAATGACGAACTCGGTCGCCTGCGGGACCACCCGGATATTGGTCACCAGCAAAAGGATCACCAGCACAACCAGAACAATAATCAGCCACATAATATCAGTCCTCCTTTTCTCTGATGGGGGAAACCATCAGTTTAACACCTGCGATTGCTTTTACCTTTACCTTTACGCCCTCCGGCAGCTTACTGCCGTCGGTGGTGCGGGCGCTCCAGTCCATGCCCTCCACCTTGATGCGCCCGGTGCCGGCCTCATCGTCGATGGGCTCGGTCACCTGTCCGATGGCGCCGATCACGCTATCGGCATTGGTAGGGGTCTTTTTCACACGCAGCACCTTTTTGACGAACTTGCGGGTAAAGGCCAGCGTCAGCCCGGAAACGACCACGAATACCACCACCTGCACCGGGACGTTCCCGCCCAGTATGGCGGCAATGGCCGCAGCCACCGCCCCCAGGCAGAACCAGATGCTCACCATCTGCACCGTAGCGGCCTCCGCGATGAGCATAACCAGCGCGACCGCCAGCCAGATGATGGGTTGGGCATAGGTTGCCAGAAAAACCTGAATGTCATTCATCGGCAGTTTTCTCCTTTCCTGCGTTCGGCGGTTCCCCGCCCGATGGTATTATAGCATATGACCGCCCCGCTCTGCAATACGCCCGTTTTGCCGGGTTTGTGTTCGTTTGGAAAAATAACGCCTGCATGGAACCCCGGCGGGTCGGCAGACCCGGTGGGGAAAGGCGGGCGCGCCGCAGCGGGGAGGGCTGCCCAATGGGGCCCCCGGCGGGTCGGCAGACCCGGTGGGGAAAGGCGGGCGCGCCGCAGCGGGGAGGGCTGCCCAATGGGGCCCCCGGCGGGTCGGCAGACCCGATGGGGAAAGGCGGGCGCGCCGCAGCGGGGAGGGCTGCCCAATGGGGCCCCCGGCGGGTCGACAGACCCGGTGGGGAAAGGCGGGCGCGCCGCAGCGGGGAGGGCTGCCCGGAGTGAAACGCAGGGTCAGCACGAGTCAAGCGGAGGCTGCGCCCGCCGTGGGTCAGCACGAGTCAAGCGGAGGCTGCGCCCGCCGTGGGTCAGCACGACTTAAGCGGAAGCTGCGCCCGCCGTGGGTCAGCACGACTTAAGCGGAAGCTGCGCCCGCCGTGGGTCAGCACGAGTCAAGCGGAGGCGCGCCCGCCGCAACGGGGAAATTGCCCGAAAGGGCCAGTCTGCCGGTTATGCAAACTGCGCCTGCACAAACCGGAAAACATCCTCCGGCTTTTCTGCCACGGCGGTGCAGGCCAGCCCGTCCATGCTGCCCGGCTCGGCAAAGCCGAAGCCATAGGTCAGCGGCACAAAGTCCACCCCGGCCTCCATGGCGCCCTCGCCGTCATAGCGGCTGTCGCCCAGCAGCACCGCCGTGCTTTTATCCTGCCAGTCCAGCAGCCGCATCGCCTCCCGGATGGTATCCGCCTTGGTAGGGCAGCGGTCGCTGCGGCCCACCAGCACATCAAATTCCTTCGAGAGATCGTAAACATCCAGCGTGGTCGCCACCATATCGTGGGATTTCAGCGAGGTCACCGCACACCGGCCGCCCTTTTCCCGGATGAGCGCCAGCGTTTCCTTTATGTAGGGGTACAGCCGGGAATTTTCTATCCCGCCTTCCTGCCCGTAGATGCGCCGGTACACCTCCGACCACTCCCGCGCCGTTTCGGGGTCCAGCCCGTAGTAGGTCTCCATCGACCAGTCCAGCGGCGGCCCCACGAATTTTTCCAGCGTTTTTTGCGGCAGCGGCTCGGCGCCCATTTCGCGCTCCAACTGCCGCAGCGCCTCCAGGATGCCCGGCGAGGTATCCACCAGCGTCCCGTCCAGATCAAATAAAAACAGTCGATACATTTTGTCTCCCCTTTTATGCCTTCCGGCTGCCGCAGGTCTACGGCGGAGCCGCCACCCCCTGCGGGGGCGGTGCGCCGGGCTTCGCCCGGCGGCGGCTCCGCCGCCCGGCCCGCCCGGCCGCCATAAACCGCGCGGCGGTCCCCCTGCCACGCAAAAGAACCGCCGTCACGCCCCGCATCAGCGGGCCTTTTTCAGTATTTTCGGCCTGAACCAGTTCCGGTACGCCAGCGTGATGTTGCGCACCGCGCCGTCGTAAATCACAAAAAACACATTGGCAAAGGCCAGCAGCACCAGCACCGAATACTTCCCGAAATTTCCGAACTCCTCCAGGATCTCGGTGATGCCGAATACGTGGACGATGACCCAGTAGGCCGCCGCCACCGCCGCATTAAAGATGATAAACCGCACCACCCAGCTCAAGGCCCCCGGCCGGATCTTCGCAAAGCTTTCCTGCAGGATGGGATAGTACCCGAAAAAGGCGATGAACAAAAGCGCCGCCTCCTTGATGGGCACCACAAAGACCGAAAGCAGCGAAACCGCCGCAAATACGATCAGCGCCGTGGAAAGGCCGTTTTCCTCCCGCACCGCAATGAGCACCAGCCCGGCCAGCGCCGGCAGGGCGTAGTAGGAAAACGGGATCATCCCGGTGGCAAACATCAGAGCAATACACATCCCCGTTGCGATGCCGCCCAGCGCCACCTGCGCGCTCTTTTTCTGCATCAGCAGCCACCTCCCATGCAGTTACAGCAGGCATTGGCACAATAAAGCGAAGCGCATACCTCGCACATGCTGGTGCCGCCCGCCTGGGCATATCCCTGCTGCCGCTGGGTCAGCTGGTTCAGCGCCTGCCGGTATTCCATGTTGCCCGGCTCCATACTGCACGCCGTATTCAAATAGGTCACTGCGTTATCCAGCCAGCCCTTACGGTAGTTCACCACGCCCTTCAGATAGTTCCACTCGGCGCCCCGGCTGCCGGAGGCCACCCCGTCCAGCAGCTCCTCGGCGTCGGCCAGCCGGTTCAGGTTGATGAGCCGCCGGATATCCGCAAACTGCCCGGAGCCGCCGTAGCTTTGCTGCCGGTAGCCGCCGTAGCCCTGCTGATACCCGCCATAGCTCTGCTGCCCGTAGCCGCTGCCGCTGCCCTTGCGCTGCCGCTGGATCTCATCATACGCCTCGTTGATCTCCTTCATCTTCTCGGTCGCAAGGTCGGAAAGCGGGTTATTTACATAGTTATCGGGGTGATATTTCCGTGCCAGCCGGCGGTAGGCGTCCTTCACCTCGTCGTCGGTCGCATGGGGGCTTACTCCCAAAACTTTATAGGGGTCAGTCATTCCTTGTGTTTCCTCCTTTGCTCGGGGGGTAGTTTCAGTTGCTCCACCGTTTGGGACAGGCCCAGACGGATGATATTCTCCAAAATCGGCGAAAAGCGCCGCAGCTCCAATAAATCCAATGCCGCGCCCATCTCCCCTATCGTCAGCAGCAGGCTGCCCTCGGCGTGCCGCACCGCCTCCCCGGGGTCGCTTTCTATCCGTAAAAACGGGTTAAAATCCCCATGCTTTCGGTCCTTTTCCCGGTCGTCCAGCGCATCCGCCATGTAGATATACCGCCCCAGCAGATAGCCCAGTCGTTCCAGTATCCTGCGCTCGCCCGCCTCCCCGCTGATGAGCCCCAGCATCGCCGCCGTCATTTTGGCGGTCGGCTCGCACAGCTCGTCCAGTCCGGCGTCGGGGCGCTGCTCCAGCTCCCGCTGGCGCTGCATCTCCCCGGCGAATACCGCATCGACGGTGGGATACTGCTGCGCCACCCGGCGGTACTGCCGCCGCAGCATCAGCCGCAGCAGGCGTCCACCGCACCGGCTCCACAGGCCGCCGTCCTCGATGGTATCCTCCGCCTTGTACCACAGCGAAAGCACCGCCAGGTCCGCCGCATGGGAAAGCGCCTCGTTCTCCTCACAGTGCAGGCAGCGCCGCAGGGGGTTCACCCCGCAGCCCCGCCTTTGAAAGGTCGGGGTCTCCTCCCCCAGCGCCATTTCCAGCATGGCGTAAAAGGTAAAATCATAGCTCAAGGTCAGCCTTGCCAGCGGCCCGAACCGCCGCCCCAGCGTGCGGCACAGCCCGCAGTAGATGCCCCGGTAGGCTTCCCATTCGCACAGGCGCAGCTGCGGCGTGCAGGTCTTTACATATCCGAACATCCCGCTGCCCCCCTGTGCTTTTCTATTATCATACCGCAGTTTCCGGCATTTTGCTTGAACAATATGTAAACGCCGGGAAAATTAACTCCGGTCAATGACAGTATAGCAGATTTTCCGCCCTAAAACAATCTCCCCCGCCCCCGCAAACGCAAAAAAAGTCCGGCGTTTCCCCCGAACTTTTCTTTGCAAAAGCCCCCTTTGCCGTTTGGCGGCAGGGGCGGCATCAGTTGCCGCACTCGATACTGATTTTCGTAAACAGGTCAAGGATATCCTCCACGCCCATCTGCCGCTTTTGCTCCCCGGCGGCATCCAGCACCAGCTGCCCCTTATCCATCATCAAAAGGCGGCTGCCGTATTCCACGGCATAGCGCAGGTTGTGGGTCACCATGATGGCCGTCAGGCCCTTTTCCCGCACCACCCGGTCGGTCAGCGCCATGATGGTATCGGCGGTTTTGGGGTCCAGGGCGGCGGTGTGCTCATCCAGGATGAGAAAATCAATGGGGGTCATGGTGGCCATCAGCAGGGCGACCGCCTGCCGCTGCCCCCCGGAAAGCGCCCCCATCTTCACGTCCATTTTGTCCTCCAGCCCCAGTCCCAGCGCCGCCAGCTGCTCCCGGTAGGCCTCCCGGCGGGGGTGGTTGACGCCCCGGCCCAGGTCATAGGCTTTGCCCTTATTATCGGCCAGCGAAAGGTTCTCGAACATCGTCAGGTTGGGGCTGGTGCCGAAGGCGGGGTTCTGGTACACCCGCCCGAAGCGGCGGTACCGCACAAATTCCTTTTTATGCAGCATGCTTTCCCCGTCAATGATGACGTCGCCGCCCTCGATGGGGATGCTGCCGCAGATGATATTGAGCAGCGAGGTTTTGCCGCTGCCGTTGCTGCCCACGATGGACACGAATTCACCGGCCTCCACCGAAAGGTTGAAATCCCGGAACAGGCAGGCTTCGGTGATCTCCCCGGGGTTATATATTTTGGTGATGTTTTTAAGCTCCAGCACGGTCGGCGCCTCCCTTCCCGCGGCCCATGTTCCCGGTGATGAGGATGACAAGGAACAAGGCAGCCGTTATAAATTTCAGCATATTGGCGGGCAGCCCCAGCAGGATCGCCGCCTGAATACAGGCCTTATACAGAATACTGCCGATGACCACCGCCGCGGTGCCCTTTACAAAGGTCATGCGGCGGAACAGCGTGGTACCGATGATGACCGCCGCCAGACCGAATACCATCTGGCCGGTGCCCATCGTGGCGCTGAAGGAGCGCCCCTCCTGGCAGACGATGCAGCCGGAAAGCGCCACCAGTGCATTGGCGATGACCAGCCCCAGAATTTTCATCCGGCCCTTATCCACCGCAAGGGTGGTCACCAGCGTTTCGTTATCCCCCACCGCCCGCAGCAGCAGGCCGTTTTTGGTGGAAAAATACCATTCCAGGATGGCCCCGATGACCACCACCAGCAGCAGCGATAGGATGAGCTTGCGGTACAAGAGCGGCACGCCGCCCAGCAGCGCCATCACCGGCGCGGAGGTATAAATGGTATCGATGGCCCGTTCCACCATCAGGTTGGAGCCTGCGATCTGCAGGTTGACGGAATACAGCGCCGTCATGGTGATGATGCCGGCCAGCAGGTCCCGCACCCGGGCCCGGACATGGATAAGCCCCGTGCAAAGCCCGGCCGCCGCCCCGATGAGCATCGCCACCGGCAGCGTCAACCATGCATTGACGCCGCGGGTGAGCAGCACGGCAGTGACCGCCGCCCCGAGGGGGAAGCTGCCGTCCACCGTCAGGTCGGGGAAGTCCAGTATTTTGTAGGTGATGAAAATGCCGTAGGACAATATGGCATAGATGAGCCCCTGCGTCAGGGTCCCGGCACAGGTTTCCAGTATCACGTTCAGCATGGCGTTCTCCTTGCGGTCACATCAAAAATCAAAATCAGGCGTTGGCATCGATGGCACGGGCAGCGTAATCCTCCGGCAGGGTCAAGCCCATTTCCTCCATGGCGGGGTAGCTGACATACAGCCCGTACTCCTTGATGGTCTCATAGGGCATCTCCTCGCAGGTGGCCTCGCCCTTCAAAACCTTTGCGGCCATCGCACCGGTCTGCCGTCCCAGCTCAAAATAATCAATGCCGATGGAGGCAACGCAGCCCTTCTTTACCTGCTCGATCTCGCTGCCGTAAACCGGCACCTTTTTGGCGTTGGTCTTTTCCAGAATGGCGGGCAGCATCCCCACCACGTTGTTGTCGGTCAGGTTGCTCATGCAGTCCACCCCTTTGGCCAGCAGGGTATCGCAGGCCTGCACCACCTCCGGCTGGGAGGTCACCCCCACCGCCTCGATGGTAAAGCCGTAGGCCGGGGCTTTTTCCTCATATTCCGCAATGGCGGAAACCGAATTCGGCTCGCTGGTGGTGTACAAAATGCCGATGGTCTCGGCGTCCGGCTGCATGGCACGGATCAGCTCCAGCTGTCCCTCCACCGCCAGCTTATCGCTGGTGCCGGTCACGTTGCCGGTATCCAGCTTGGCCTGTACCGGGTCGGTAATGGCGGTAAAGATAACGGGGATGTTTTTATTTTCGGCGGCGGCATAGCAGGCCATGGCGCTGGGGGTGGCGATGCCGCACATCAGGGCGACATTATTGGCGCTGAAGCTCTCGGCGATCTGCTTTACGATGTTATCATCAAACCCGGCGTTCTGGTAGTCGATGACATAGTCGACACCTTCCGTGAGACCCGCGTCCTTCAGTCCCTGCAAAAAGCCCAACCGGCAGTTATCCAGGCTTTCATGCTCGCCGTACTGGCTGATGCCGATGATCGAGACCTTTTGCTGTTCCCCGCCGCAGGCGGCAAGGCAGCATACGAACAAAACGGCAAGAATAAGGGCGGCAAATTTTTTCAGGTTGGTTTTCATGGTGATATCTCCTTTTCGGTTTATGGTGTTATCGGCGGTCACGGTTCTGTCGCCTGGCGCCATCGCCGCCCCGGCAAAAGCAGTATTTTCATGGCGCACGCTCCTTTCGGCAAAATAAAAAATCCCATCCCAAGTCATTGCTTGGGACAGGACTGGATATCAGTTCTGCGGTACCACCCACATTGGCGCCAAACGGCGTCCTCTCTGTTCTTACACACATGATGCAAGCCGGGATGGATAACGGGGCCGGTTTCCCGTCGGCTGCTACTGGCGCCTTTCGGCGTGTTCGGCCGCCCTCACGAGGCCATTCGCCGATCCTTCCGCTGCCGCACTTTCACCATCTGCGGTTCGCTATAAACGAAAATTGACCGGTTACTCTTCTCGATCACAGGTTTTGTATTTGTGGCTATTATATGCCACGACTTCCCGTTTGTCAATGACTTTTTTTATTTTCTTTTTTGCTCCCCCGAAAGAAAGCCGTTCTTGCGGCACTCTGTTGCGGATTGTGGGAAAAGCAATCCAATCCGAAGAAATACTTACTTTGGGTTGGAGACACACTGCTTTCCCGGTGCTATGCTGAAAGAAAAGGAGGTGCCGCCATGTCTCTCTTAAAGGAGCTTTATTATGGCAATCTGTTCCCTGCCGATTTTCAAATAACCGACCTTCCCCGATATCGGCAGGCACTGACGGAACTGGTGGAAAAGGAAACCCGGCTCAATTCCTTTCTTCCATCCGATATGCAGGAGATTTTTCGGGAATTTGAAGAAATACAGGAAACGCTTTCTTCCGAAAATGCTTTCCGTTCTTTTGCGGAGGGGGTGCGGCTGGGCTGCCGCCTGATGATAGAAGTCTTCCCGAAGGAAGAATAAAAGCAGCAGCCCGGCCTTTGTTTTACTCCTCGTGGCGGAAGGGGACGGTGGTGGCGGCATCATAGGCACCGCCGGCGGCCAGGGCGACCATGACTGCGTTCAGCAGGCACAAAACGGTGCTTTGCACCGTCAGGGGGCGGCCGTTTGCGGCCTCGGCGCCCACCAGCAGCGCCGCCGCCATAAGATAGGCCACCAGCTGGCTGTTCCAGCGTCCCAGCGGGGTACCCTTCAAAAGCTGCGTGATGAGGGTGACCATCATCACGGCGCCGGCATAGCTGCCCAGCGCCTCCCATGTCACAAATTCATTCATTTTCATGCTCCTTTCTCCAGCTCCCGGATGCGGTGGCAGACAGCGGCATAGTCCCGTTCATGCTCCGCAAACCGTTTTTCCAGCTCGTACTGCCGTTCGATGACGTGGTTGTGCCGGTTCACCTTTTGCTCCAGCTGCTCCAGCCGGTAGGCGATGAGCGCCGAGGCTTTGCGGTTGGCAAAGTAGGTGCCGCACAAGCTGCCGCAAAGGGCCAGCACTGCTGCGATGATTTCCTGTTCCATTGTGTTTCCTCTCTGCCCGGCTGCGGCCGGGGCTTTGTTTTTGGGGATGGGGCGGCTCCCCCGCTGCAAAATGCAGGCCGTCCCACCGACCGGCCGTTCCCTGAAAACTCATATCCATGAGGTTTTACCCTCTTGACAACGGCGGCTTTCACGGCTACAATAAAGCTGTGAGACCGCTTGATTTCGTCAAAAGCAGTAGTTTTCCCGAACTTTCGGGGAAATGGCCACTTTTCATTGTAACTCATGTTTTATGTGATTTCAAGTGTTTTCTCATAATTTATGAGTTTTTGTAGGATCGACCAAAGAAAGGCGTGAAAATATGGATATTATGCTGCAAAGAATTCTCTCTCTCATCCCCGACCGGCATGGCGCCGACGCCGAATTTGCCCGTTCCATCGGCTACAAAACCGGCAACGTGGTGGCCGACTGGCGGGCCGGGCGCAGCAATTCCTACCGGAATAAGCTGCGGGAAATTGCCGACCGGTACGATGTGACGGTGGACTGGCTGTGCGGACATTCGCCGCAAATAGAAAAGCCCGCCCTCCAAGCGGAAGGCGGGGCGGAGGGGCTTTCTGCCCTCCTGGACCGGCTGACACCGGCCGAAAAGCAGCGGATCATGGATTTTGCCCTGGGGCTGCTGGCGGCGCGGGACTGATCCCGGCCGCGGGGGGTCTGTTCTCTCTCCGGAAAAGGGGCCGCGGCTGCTTTTCAGCTTCATTTTAGCAGGGGCAGTGTCCCATAAGCAGTACTTTGCGTCGGCTTGCCTGCGTGTGCGGGCGTGCGCGCGGGGGAAAAACGGCTTTTTTACGGTTTGCGAAAGGGGCAAAAGGGCCGCAGGCCAAACCGTCCGAAGGACGGTTTCGGCGGGCGGAGCCCGCCGGCCCCGGCGGAGCCGGGGCGGCCTGCGGCCCTACCCTGCCCCTTGCAGGAGCCTGCAAAAACCGGGCCGAAAGCAGCTGCGCTTTCCGCCCGGCAGGAACCGTGTTATTGCATTTTGCCGTAGGCTGCCGCCAGCGCCTTCCACTGCGCCAGCGTCACCTGCTCGGCCCGGGTGGTCTCCGGCAGGGCGGCCGCCGCCAGCAGCTGCCTTACCCCGTCCTTTTCCATGCACAGGCCGGCGGAAAGGGCATTCAGCAGCGTTTTGCGCCGCTGCCCGAACCCGGCCCGCACCACCCGGAAAAAGTCCTCCTTGGGGGGCGTATCGGGCGGCAGCACCTCCGGGAGATCCAGCCGGATGACGGCGCTATCCACCGCCGGGGCCGGCAGGAACGACCCGCGCGACACCGAAAAAAGCATCTGCGGGGTGCTGTAATACCACACCGCCGCACTGATGGCGCCGCATTCCCTGGTGCCGGGCGCCGCCGTAATGCGAACCGCCGCCTCCTTTTGCACCATCACCGTAAGGGCGCGGATGGGCAGGGGCTGTTCCAGCAGCCGCATGATGATGGGCGAGGTGATGTAATAGGGCAGGTTGGCGCACACCACCACCGGCATCCCGGCAAAATGCTCCCGGATGAGGGCGGCAAGGTCCAGCTCCATGGCGTCCCCCGGCACAATGGTGACGTTGCGGAATTCCGCCAGCGTTTCGGCCAGAATGGGGGGCAGGCGGTCATCCAGCTCGATGGACACCACCTTTTCGGCCCGGCGGCACAGCTCCGCGGTGAGCACCCCGAAGCCCGGCCCGATCTCCAGCACCCCTACCCCGGGGGCGGCGCCGCCCAGCTCCGCCATGCGGGGGCAAACGCCGGGGTTGATGATGAAATTCTGGCCGAGGGCACGGGAAAAGGAAAACCCGTGGCGCTGCAGCAGCTCCTTGATGACGGCGGGGTCGGTGAGAGTGGGCATAGCGGCCTCCTTATCGAAAAATCTACGGTCAGTATATCGTTTCCGGCCGAAAAATGCAACACTTAACCGCCGGGCGGCGCCGGAAGATATACAGAAAGTATTTCACACTTTCCACCGAGTTTTCAACATTTCGGTGCGATTTCGGCCTTTTGCGGGCGGTAAAGGGGGAAAATAAGGGGGTTTGCGGGCGGAATATCCACTAAATGGGTGTTGAAAGTGAGGAAAGCCTTTGACAAGGCGCTAAAACACCTCGTAATGGTTCCGGGATGTCAACCCCTGTTATCGATAAAAATAATGCGGTATTTTTGTTTCTTTTATCACCATCCGTTATCGTGGCGGGGCGGGCGTTCCCGCCGGGGGCGGCTTTGAAAAAATATAGCGGCGGGTTTCGGTAAAATCGCACTTGACAACCGGCTTTTTGATGGTATAATTACAAATGGTTATGCGGAAGTGCTGGAATAGGCAGACAGGCACGTTTGAGGTGCGTGTGTCCATGACGTGTGGGTTCAAGTCCCATCTTCCGCACCAAAAAAGGACGCCCCCATGGGGCGTTCTTTTTTGGTGCGGAGGGGAGCGCATACCTTTTTGCAGATTTAAGAGCATCTGCCCTGATGGAACGCGAAAGACAACCCTGACGGTTTTCTTTCACACTATCTTTCCCTCCGGCGGGTTCGTCAGGCACGCTCCGGCAGGATCATGCCCGGGTTGGGGAAAGTCCCCGGCGGGCGGTGGGATGGGAAAACCCCCGAGATCATGCGATTTCGGGGGCTTTTTTGCGTGATGCGGCGGGTTCGTCAGGCACGCTCCGGCAGGGTCGTCATGCCCGGATGGGGAAACCCCCGGCGGGCAGCAGGATGGGAAAGCCCCCGAGATCATGCGATTTCGGGGGCTTTTTGTGTGATGCGATTTTGGGGTCAGGCACGCTCCAGCAGGATCATGCCCATTTGATAGAGCAGGCAGCCGTCCTCGGTGACGTCGATCGCCATAAAGGGGTCGGTCGGCTCGCCCATGACCTCACCGGTGATCCCGGTATCATAGTAAAACCTGCCGTCCTCCTCTTTCCAAGTGGTGCTGTCCACGACGGCATAGCCGTCCTCCCGGACGGTGACGCCCTGCCGGGCTGCCTCCGCTCTCATCTCCTCCGGGACGGCCAGAAGGGTACTCACGGTGCCGTCTGCGGCAAATTCCGTGCGGAGCTGCAGCTGCTGCAGGATGTCGTCATACAGCTCGTCGTCCTCCGGGGGGAGGGCATCGGGGGAGTAGACCTTCACGCCCTCCGGGGTGGGCATCCGCAGCTCACGAACCTTCCAGATTCCGCAAATATCCATACTGTTTTTCCTCCCTGTTACGCCCACGGGTCTTCGGATTTGGGGGTGCGGACGCCGGTGAGCAGGTACTGCTCCCACAGGAACCACTTGCCGTCCGAGCCGCGCTGACGCAGCTTGATGGGACGGGGGTCATCGGCGCCGCCGCAGGGGATAAAGAGCTTCATATAGCCCTGCTCCTCGGCGGAAACATGGTTGCTTTCGATGGTGATGGTATAGGGCTTGGTGGGGGTGTAGCTGTTTTCCGGGGTGGAGCCCGCAAAATAGGTGAAGGGCAGATAGGTCTTGCCGTCACGGAAGCGGTCGTTCAGGAAGGAGATGTCATGGCCGTTGAGGGGACGGGGCCCGCGCAGCCAGTTGAGTATCTCGGTGCCGATGCTGCGGTCGGCCGAATAGGCGCAGAGGGCAAGAACCGTAAGGGCCGCCGTCTGGAACGGGGTCTCCATTTTGGCCTCGGGCAGCTTCTGCATCTCGGCAAGGCTTTCCGGCAGCGACTGGAAGGTAAAGGTCTCCCGCTTATTGCCGACGGAACGGGCTGCGGCGGTGACCGCCTGCTGGGCTGTGTTCTTCATCTGGTCAAAAATACTCATGGGTTTGCTCTCCTTTATGAAAAATTTTTATGGGTACTGAATTGAGGTCAGCGGAGCTGCTCCGCCAGGTTGTAAAAGGCCGACCGCACCTCGGCGCGGGGGTCGATGGGGGCGCCGGCGCTGCTGCCGTCGGTAAAGGCGAAGAAGGTGCTGTATTCGGGGGCGTCATGCGCAAAAAGGCCGTCGGTCGGCTTTTGGTAGACTCTTACCCGGTGCAGCAGCCCCTCCTCCCACGCGACCTGCAAAATCTCGGCGGCCTGCTCATCGGTGATGGGGCAGTTATCCTTTTGCACCTGCTCATCCACATCCAGGTAGCACCGGCAGGAAAAGACCCAGCCGGTTGTTTCCCTGTTGATGGAGAACTGGAAGCTTCCGTTTATGTAAGAATGGCTGCAGGAAACGGTAAGTGCCCGGACGGCTGCCATCTCGGCCTGTGCCGCCTCCCTGCCGTACTGCTCCGCCAGGCGGTAGAAAAAGGCGGTGAGGTCGCTGCCGATCGACACCTCCCCATCGTATTCGGTGCCGTCCGCAAAGCGCAGCAGGGTGGAATCCATCGCTGCATCCCGCGGGGGGAAGATGCGGGCCAGAAGCGGCTTGCGGAAGCTGTGCACCGTATGGATGAGGTCCTCCTCCGCCACGATGCGCAGCAGCTCTTTGGCCTCCTCATCGGTCATGGGGCAGTCCTCCAGCTCGACGTAGAATTTTTCCCGGTCGGCATAGCACCGGGTGGAAAACATCCACACGCCGTCCTTGCGGATGGCAGAAAAGGAATAGGATTCGGTGCGGCTCATCCGGCCGCCGGCAGCAGAGACCACCGTAAGCTCCCCGGCCGGCGGCTCTGCTTTGCCGGAGCAGCCGAACAGCCCCGCAAATACCGTAACGATCGCCAAAAGTAACACCGCCTTTCGCAGGACCCGCAGCGGCAGCCGACTGTCTGCGGGGTTATTATTCTTATTCATATTTATCCCCTCCCTTTATTGCTTTGGGGATACCAACACCCATTTTGCGTTATTCACCTGCAGGCCGTAGCCGCAGTAGGAGCAGCAGTGGTTTTCATCCGGGATGAAATTGGCGCCGCAGGAGGGGCACTCCTTTTCGGTGAAGAATTCGCCGTCGGTTTTTCTGCGCTCCGGGTGGCGGGCCCGCTGCAGGGTAACGGTGCGCTTTTGCCGGGTGGTATAGGGCTTTTTGCCCGCCGGGAGATAGGTCTCGCTGATCTGCAGCTCGGCGGTAAGCTCGGTGGTCTTTCCGGTATTGCGGACGCTTTTCAAAAGGACAGTATCGATGCCGTGATCCAAAAGGGTTTCATCGGTGTTGTCCTTGTAAAGGGCTTCATTGATGCAGGCCCGGAGGTAGTTTTCGGAATAACGGACGATCTGCCCGGCCAGCTTATTCTGCTTATGCTCCCGGCAGCTGTTGAGGATCACCACCATCACCCCTACAAGGCAGGCGGCGCCGACCCCGGCCGAAAGGGAGATCTCGGTATCCGGGATGAGGTAAAGGCAGAGGAACACGCAAAGGAACAGGACCGCCCCGGCCGCCAGCAGGTACAAAAACCGCTGCAGGTTGGCGCCCGGCTTTTCGTAGATCTCGAAGTCCTCGGTCTGCCAGTCATAAAAGTCGCTGCGGATAACGGCACCGCAGTAGGGGCAAGCCACCTGCTGGGTGTTCAGCTCCACCGCCCCGCCGCAGGAGGGACAATGGATCTTCAGCCGGTTGGCGTAGTAGCTTTTTTTCTGCCCGTCACGGTCGGAGGTGCGGATATGCCGGGATTGCAGCACCCGCAGGCAGGCATTTTTGCGGTAGCGCTGATAGACCGGCCGGCCGTCATGCCACGAGACCAGACGCTCCAGGGCGGTGGCATGCAGGACGCCCTCCCGCCACTCCCGGCCGTCATCGTTCCAGCGGATAAAGTCATTTTCGGGCTCGGCGGTCACATCGGTCAAAAGGATCTCCCGGCAGAGCTGCCGGCGCTCCAGCAGTTCCAGCTGCCGCAGGGCGCTGTGGCGGAACGCCTTATCCATGCGGGGCGGGAGCAGGGTTTTATCGGTTTTGGCAAAGGGCAGCAGCATATCCTCGAAGGCTGTTTTCATCTCCCGGCGCAGGTTTACCCCCTCCAGCGGGGTGGCGCGCGCCGCCAGCAGTCTTGCCCGCTTTGCCTTTTTGCGGTTTTGGGGCTGCAGCCCGGAAAAATCCAAATCGATGATTTTTTCGCCGATCAATACCGTGACCAGCAGGGTGACCGCCCCGGCGATCCACAATGCAGTTGAAAGGCTCATCTGCTTCCCCCTTTATCGGCGCCTGCGGCGCCCGTTATTTTGCTCCTCGGGGAATACCTCCTCCGGGCTTTTGCCCAAAACGGCGCAGGTCATGGCGAAGGTGAGAAAGCCGCCCACGACGATGGCGATGCAGTAAAGGAGAAAATCCACGGGGTTGCCCTCCGGGGCGACCTTGTAGCTCCCCTTGGGGGTCTGGTACACCTCCACCGTGACGATCTCTCCGTTTTCCACCTCGCGGTAATAGGTCTCCCGGCCGGTATAGCTTCGGCCGTCCACCTCGAAGATGAGCTTCGCTTCATATTCGGTGCTGATCACGTCGCCGTCGTCGTCTTTGCTTTCGATGGTCCTATAGCTGCTTACAACGGCGCTGACCTGCCGGACGTCGGGGGAGTTTTTATAGTCCCGTTTGGCAATTCTGCTTTCGACAACGCCCCACACCCCGCAGCCGAACAGCGCCGCCATCAAAAGCAGCGCCAGCACGTTGTAGAGCTTATCCTTTCTCTTTTCGGCGTCCTTCGCCATCACAGGCCCTCCCTTCGCCATGCGGCGGGATTTTCCCCGGCCTTACGCCGGCACCCCCACGGGGCTCCATTCGGTGCTTTCGGCATCGTGGATGTAGATGAGGTTATCGCAGACGCCGTAAAGCTGCTCCCGCACGAATTGGTCACCATGGTCGGTGCCCAGCGCAAACAGCAGGCAGGTATGCCCCTCGATGAGCTGCCGGTCGCCGGTGTACATGAGCTTCATGCCCTGCGCCAGCGCGGTTTTCACCGCATCCAGCTCGCTCAAAAGCTCGGTGGCGATCTCAACGTCCCGTTCGCCCGGCTCCCATTCGTACATGGTAAAATCGTAGATCTCCGGGATGTGGTCAATGCGGCCGTTTTCCAGCGAAACGGACGGACGGAACCGGACCGCTCCGCCGCCGTCGGTGGCGGTAATGATGACGTTGCTGTAAATCTCGCTGATATTGCACAGCAGCAGCACCGGTTCACCGGGCTCACCCACGAACAGGGGGTTTTCAAAATCGTCGATATATTCGCCCGCATCATTGAGGACGGAAGAACAGATGGTGATGGTACCGGCCTTGCAGGGCGGCAGGATGGCGTAAAACTCCTGCCCCTCCGTCATTACGAGGGAGGCATCCACCAGGAAATCATAGGCATAGCTGAAGGGGCTTTCCCACAGGAAGGCACGCAGATCCACCTCGGTCGAATCCTCCGGGACGTAGCCGATAAACGCAAGCCCCGCCCCCTTGCTTTCGGAGCCGATCAGCTCCCACATGTGTTCCAGCACCTCGCTCGAGGTCCCGGGATCGTCTGTTCCGGGGGTCGGGCCGCCCGGGTCGGGGGTCGGGTCGATGGGGTGGACGGGCTCTCCGCCGCAGCCGCACAGCAGCCCGATGAGCAGGATGGTCACACAAAATAGCAGCAGGATACGTTTCATGGCGGTTTCTCCTTCTCATGTTTGAATAAGGGGGTCTTTGCCGCAGCGGACGGCGCTCCCCTTCCACATTTTACAGCATACCATAAACCTATACAAAATATCAATAGCCCCCATATTTTTTCTGTATCAATACACCAAGCCCCGGGCAAAGAAAAAACCGCCGGGGGTGTGCGGGGGGCGGGACGGCGGGGAAATGCGCCGTCCTCTACCCCACGAGAAAGTGCAGGGGGCAGGACGGCCGCAGGCCCGGCGGTGCTGCGCACCGCCGACGGCGAACGCAGTTCGCCGGAGCCGCCCGGAGGGCGGCGGCCTGCGGCCGTATGGGGCGGGCTCCCCTACCCCGCAGGCATGGAAAAGCCCCCGGCCATGCGGTCGGGGGTGGTATGTACCGTTATTCCTCCTGCGGCTCGCCCTTGGGGTGGTTCACCAGATAGGAGAGGGTCAAAAGGCTATCGCCCAGATGGACGTTGACCGAGGGCAGATCCTCGTATTTCAGCCGGAAATCATAGCTGGAGAAGTTCCAGAACGACCGGATGCCGGCATCCACCAGCGTTTCGGCCAGCTCCTCGGCGGCGTCCCGCGGGATGCACACCACCGCCATATGGGGGTGATGCTCGGCGCAGAATTCCGGCAGGGTGGCCACGTCCCGGACGGTCAGCCCGTTCGGCAGCGTCATCCCGATCTTCTCCGGGGCCTTATCGAAGGCGCCCACCAGCTCGAAGCCGCGGTCACGGAACAGGTCGTCCTCTCGGATCAGGCTTTGGCCGCGGGTGCCGCTGCCCACCAGTATGGCCGGGATCTTTTTATCCACGCCCAGAATGTTGCCGATCTCCTTATACAGCAGCTCGACATTATAGCCGTAGCCCTGCTGGCCGAACCCCCCGAAGCAGTTGAGATCCTGGCGGATCTGACTGGCGGTGACCTTCATCTGCGCCGCCAGCTCCTTGGAGGAAATACGGGTCACGCCGCCGTTCAGCAGCATCCCCAAATAACGGTGATACCGCGGCAGGCGCCGGATCACCGAGATCGAAACCGTCTTATCGTTCATGCTCGCTCACCTCATATCTGTTGCGGGCGGGGAGCTTTCTCGCCGTCCGCTTACCCTTATGATACCTCTTTTTGCGGATTTCGTCAACTTTTTATCGAATGTTCCGCGCATTTGCGGGAACATTTGCCGCAGGCGGCCGGAACGCCCCCGGACGGGCGAAAAAATTTGAAAATATTTTGTGAAGATTTCCCGCTTTCGTATCTTTTTGCGGTAGGATTTGTTATAATGGAAGCAGAAAACAGCAAAGGAGCGTTGACTCACTTGGTGACGACCCGCAAACCGCAAAAACTACGTCCCACCGTGCTGGTGCTGGTGACCGATCAGCGCAGCTGTGACCGGCTCATTCTGGCCGGGCGGCAGCTGGCCGATACGCTGGGGTGCGTATTGCAGGTGCAGAATATCGCGCAGTTCGGCAATACCCCCGACCCCGAGGCGATTGAGCACCTGTACCGCACCAGCCTGGATGCCGGCGCCATTATGACGGTGCATTACAGCGAAAACCCCGAGCAGAGCCTGGTGCAGCTTTTGGGGGAGGAGCTGCCGCACTATGTGGTGACCGGTATGCCCGGCGGCGGCAGCGACCTGCTGCCCCGGCTGTGGACCCGCTTTGAATATCTGACCTTTTACACGGTGGATGCCGCAGGGGAGGCCCAGCAGGTGACCGCCGTGGATCGCGCGCTGGCCTGACGCGCAATAAAAAATTGAGGGAGGACCCAATGGAAAAGAAAACGTTTACCCTGAATTCCAGCGACGGAAAAAGCAGGCTCTCCGGGTTTTTGTTCCTGCCGGAGGGTGAGCCCCGCGCCGTGGTGCAGATCTGCCACGGAATGTGTGAGTACATCATGCGGTACGAGGAGATGGCGCAGTACCTGACCGACGCCGGCTATGCCGTCTGCGGCATCGACCACCTGGGTCACGGCTCCACCGCCGAAATGAACAAGGAGGACCTGGGCTTCTTCGGCGAAAAGGGCGCCTGGAACTACCTCGTCGAGGATCAGGAGATCGAAAGAAGAACCATCAGCGCACAGTTCCCCGGCCTGCCCTACTTCCTGCTGGGGCACAGCATGGGCTCCTTTGTGGCACGGCTGTATGCGGCCCGCTACGGCAGGAACCTGCAGGCGCTGCTCATCAGCGGAACCGCCGGCAAAAACCCCGCCGCAGGCCCCGGCAAGGCGATCGTCGCCCTTGTTTCGCTGTTCGGCGGCAAAAAGGGCCACAGCAAGCTGCTGTATGCGCTGACCACCGGCAACTACAATAAAAAGACCGAGCAAAAGACGATGGTGGACTGGATCTGCCACGATGAGGAGGTCTGCCGCAAATATATGGCCGACCCGTGGTGCAGCTTTATCTTCTCCAACAGCGGCTACGGCGAGCTGCTGCAGCTGGTGGACCGCTGCAACCGTCCCGACTGGTACGCCGCCATCCCGAAGGAGCTGCCCGTCTGGCTCTTTGCCGGGGATGAGGACGCCGTAGGCAATAACGGCAAGGGCGTCACCGAGGTGTACGAGGGCCTGAAGGCGCAGGGGCTGCGGGATGTGACCATCACCCTGTACCGGGGCGCCCGCCACGAGGTGCACAACGAGCCGCTGAAGGAGCAGCTTTTCCACGATATCATCGACTATCTGGATGCCCATATGCCCAAATGACCCCATAACGCAAACATTCCCCGCTTTTCGGCGGGGAATTTTGTTTCATGAAACATTTTTACTGCAAAGGCGGGCCTTTTTTACGCAGCGACCTTATTTCTTTCGGCGCGCATGATGGGCAGCCACTCGGTGAAGATGATGATCAGCGGGACAAAAAGGCAGATGGGGCTTAAAACGATGCAGTTGATGATTTCCTTACGAGCTTCCAGATACTCTTTGGTACGCATAATGATAGTTCCTCCTGTCGCAAACCTCTCGGGGTCTTTCTTTGCCTCCATTATATCGCCGTTCGCCGCTAATTTTCCGGAAGAAAACCTTTACGGGCAAAGTCTTGGCGGAATATTTATTTGGCCGCCCTGCGGGAAGCATGATATAATAAGGTGAAAGTTCATTCCGACCGAGGTGACCCCCATGGAAAAGAGAAAAACCCTCCTGCATGATGCCCTGTGTACCCTGCTGCTGCTGGGCGGGGCGGTGGCGGTGTGCAGCGTGCTTTCCCGCGTGCACGATGACAACAACCCCTTTGCGGTGCTGATCTTCGTACTGGCGGTGGCCATCGTCGCCCTGGTGACCACCGGCTACGTGTGGGGCGTCGTTGCTTCGGTGATCGGGGTGTTCTGCGTCAACTATATGTTCGCCTACCCCTTCTGGAGCTTCGATATGAGCATCTCCGGCTACCCGCTTACCTTTATGGTGATGCTGGTGGTCTCGGTGGTCATCAGCACCCTTACCACCCGCCTGAAGCAGACCGAGCGCCTGCGGTATGAGGTGGAAAGCGAAAAGCTGCGGGCCGACCTTTTGCGGGCGCTTTCGCACGATCTGCGCACCCCGCTGGCCTCCATCGAGGGGGCGGGCAGCCTGCTGCTGGAGCAGCCCGACCTGACCGAAGCGGAGCGCCGCACCCTGCTGGAGCAGATCCGGCAGGAGACCCGGTGGCTGACCCGCATCACCGAAAACATGCTTTCCATCACCCGGATGGCGGGCGGGCAGGTGGCGCTGCGCCTCACCGATGAGGTGGTGGAGGAGATCGTGGACGGCGCCGTGATGAAGCTGCGCCGCAGCTCGGCCTCCCTGCCGGTCACGGTGGAGCGCCCGCAGGAGATCATCACCGCCCCCATGGACGCCACCCTGATGGAGCAGGTGGTGCTCAATCTTTTGGAAAACGCCGTCAACCACGCCGCCGGCGCCACCCGCATCCGGGTGTCCATCGCACGGCAGGAAAAGATGGTACAAATCACCGTTTTGGATGACGGCTGCGGCTTCCCGCCGGAGCTGCCCGAGAGCCTTACGGGGGGCAGCGCCCTGCCGCTTGCCCGTTCCTGCGCCGATGGCCGGCGGGGACTGGGACTGGGGCTCACCCTTTGCAGCGCCATCATAAAAGCACACGGCGGCCGCATGACCGCCGAAAACCGACCCGAGGGAGGCGCGCAGGTCACGCTGTGGCTGCCCGCCGGGAATGACACCGAGGAGGCCCCCTATGAAGCATTGTGATAAGATCCTGATCGTTGAGGATGATGCCGGCATCCGCCGCTACCTGAAAAGCACCCTTACCGCTGCCGGGTATGATATCGTCACCGCGGGAGATGGCCGTGGCGCACTGGCGCTCATTTCCTCCCATTGTCCCGACTGCATCCTGCTGGATCTCGGTCTGCCGGATATGGACGGGGTCGGCATCATCGAAGGCATCCGCCGCTGGAGCAGCGTGCCCATCATCGTCATTTCCGCCCGCATCGCCGAGAATGACAAGGCCGAGGCGCTGGATCTCGGCGCCGATGATTACCTCACCAAGCCGTTCGGCACGGTGGAATTGCTGGCACGCATCCGCACGGCGCTGCGCCACACCCGCCGGGCCTGCGGCGGCGAGGAAATGCAGGAGGGGCGCTATATCGTCGGGGAGCTGGTCATCGATTATAATAAGCACCGGGCGTACCTGGCCGGGCAGGATGCCGGCCTTACCCCCAGCGAGTTCAAGATCCTGGCGCTGCTGGGACGGCACCCCGGGCGGGTGCTTACCTACCAGCAGATGCTGCGGGAGCTGTGGGGCCCCGCCGCCAATCCCCGGGATAACAAGCTGCTGCGGGTGCATATGGCAAACCTCCGCCGCAAGCTGGAGCCCAACCCCGAGGAGCCCCGCTACCTTTTCACCGAGGTGGGCGTAGGCTACCGGCTGGCCGAGGGCGACGCCCCCGATGCCCCCGACGCCGAATGACCGAAAAAATCCCCCTGTCACCGCTGACAGGGGGTCTTTTTATTCCACCGGCGGGTAGAATTCGTTCTCCCGCCTTCTTATGTAGTTCTGCTCCAGCATGGCCCGGTGGGAAAGAAACGCCTCATCATCAAAATATTTGGCGCCTGCCGGACATTCCCGGATGCAGCCCTGACATTTGATGCAGATGCCGGTACACTCGGTCGGCTCCTCCCGCGGGATGGAGCCCATGGGGCAGACCGCCGCACAAAGCCCGCAGCGGGTGCATTGCTCGGGGTCGGTTTTGGGCTTGGCCTTCAAAAAGCGTGCCGGCTCGCCATCGAGCCCCAGCGGGGTATAGTACGCCCCGATGGGCTCCCGGCCGGGCACAGTAACGGGGATGGGGTGTTCCCTCCCCCGCAGCGTCAGCGCCGTTTTGCGGGCAAATTCCGCCGCAGCCGCACGGTCCTCGGCATTGGGACGGCCATGCGCCAGCACCGGGGCAAAGGCGTGCTCCGCCGTTACGGCCGCCCCCGCCGCAGCAAGGAACCCGTTCCCGGTCAGCACCTCGCACAGCTCCTTCAGGGCGTCATCGTAGCTGCGGTTGCCGTACAGCACCACCGCCACCGCCGCCGCCCCGCCCCCGGCAAAATTCCCCCGGAGGAAGGGCAGCAGCACATTGGGCAGCCGTCCCGCATAGGTCGGGCTCCCCCAAAAGACCAGATCCGTTTCGGTAAAGCAGTAGCTTTTTTCGCGCGCCTCCGGCCGGGAATAATCCAGCTCCCGCACCGGCAGCATCAGCGCCTCTCCGGCGGCCTCGGCCATGCCGCGCAGCAGCCGCCGTGTGCTGCCGCTGCCGCTGTAATACACTGCCCAAACCGTCTTAAACTGCATGGTTCACCTCACTCGGCAAAAAGCGCCGCATCCATTTCCCGCAGGTCGGGGGCGATCATCGGCTCAAACTCCATTCGATCCAGAATATCCCGCTTTAGCTCCGCGCCGGGGGCGATCTCGATGAGCAAAAGGCCGTCGGGCGTCAGGCGGAACACCGCACGCTCGGTGATATAATAGACCTCCTGCCCGCCCTTTCGGTTCGCATATTCGCCGGAGAAGGTGATATGCCCCACCTCCCGCAGGAACTTGCACACCTCGCCGTCCTTCACGATGCAAAGCCGGCCGTTCTGCACCCGGATATCGCTTTTTCCAGCGGTAAAGCTACCCATAAAGCAGACCTTTTTGGCGCCCTGCGAAATATTGATGAACCCGCCCGGCCCGGGGATCTTCTCCCCGAAGCGGCTGACGTTGACATTGCCCAGCCGGTCGAATTCCGCCCCGCCGAGGCAGGCCACATCGATGCCGCCGCCGTCATACAGGTCAAAAATATCCGGCTGCTTGACCATCGCATCGGCATTGTAGGCGGCGCCGGTCAAAAGGCCGCTTTGCGGCGCCCCGCCGATCGTCCCGGACTCGATGCTCAAGACCACCCGCTCCAGCCGTTTTTCTTCGGCCAAAACGCTGGTGATCAGGGTGGGCACCCCGATGCCGAAATTGACGAAATTCCCGTCCTTTATCTCGGCGGCGGCCCGCCGTGCCATCACCTTTTTAATATTTAGCGGGACCGGCGGGAGCTGCTCCAGCGGCATCCGCACCCGCCCGGTGAAGGCCTCCACCCAGCGTTCCTCGGTGACAAACTGCTGCCGGGAATTTTCCTCCCGCCCGACGATGACATAGTCCACCAGGCAGCCCGGCACCACCACATCCTTGGCGTTCATGGTTTGCGCGGGGACCATCCGGTCCACCTGCACCAGCACCAGCCCGCCGCTGTTGTGGGTGGCGGCGGCCATATCGTACTGCTCCAGCAAAAACGCCTCGTTTTCCATGCTGATATTTCCGTTTTCATCGGCGGTGCTGCCCTTGATGATACAGACATCCAGCCCGAAGGACGGGAAGAACAGCTGCTCCCTGCCGCCCAGGCGCACCAGCTGCACTACCTCCTCGCCGCTGTCCCACGCCTTGCGGTTCATCCGGCAGCCGTCCCGCCGCGGGTCCACAAAGGTCCCCAGCCCCACCTCGGTCACAACACCCGCCTTTTTTCCGGCGATGGCGCGCATCATGTGGGACATGACCCCCTGCGGGGCCATAAACAGTGCAAAATCCCCCCGGCTGACATTGGGGTAAATGGAATTCGCTAAACTTAAATTGCTGCAAAACAGCCGGGAAACCATCCCCCGGTGTGCAAAATGATTGATGCCCCGGCGCACGCCGTCCCCGCCCAGACCCGCAACATTCACCAGCCGCAGGTCACGGGGGTGGCCCTCCCGCAGGAAGCGCTCCTCCAGCTCGCACAGGATATCATCCGCCAGCGAAAAGCCGATAAATCCATCCACCGCTACGGTTTTGCCGTCCCCGATCAGGGCTGCGGCCTCGGCAGCGGTAATCTGCCTTGCCATGGTGCCACTCCTCTCATTCCCCGGTGAATACCCGGGGTCTTTTTTCAATAAAGGCCGTCATGCCCTCCCGGCGGTCCCGGCTGTCGCCGCATTCGCCAAAAAGGTCACGCTCCCATTCCAATGCCTCCTCCGGCAGCATCTCCCGGCCGCCGTTCACGCTGCGCTTGGCGCGGGAAACCGCAAAGGGGCTGTTCTGTGCGATGGCCGCCGCCAGTGCCAGCGTTTCCTCCAGCAGGGTGCCGGCGGTCTGCACGCTGTTCACCAGTCCCCATTCCAGCGCCGTTTGGGCGGAAATGGTCTGCCCGGTGAAGATAAGCTGCTTGGCGCGGGTCTCGCCGATGAGCCGGGGCAGCCGCTGTGTGCCGCCCGCCCCGCAGATGGTGCCGAGCGTCACCTCCGGCACCGCAAACCGTGCCGCCATCGAAGCGCAGCGCAGGTCGCAGGCCAGGGCCAGCTCGCAGCCGCCGCCCAGCGCCATGCCGTTCACCGCAGCAATGACCGGCATCTCCAGGGCCTCCAGACGGGTATTCAGCCGCCCGCCCAGCAGCGCCCATTCGTGCAGCTCCCGGCCGTCCATGGCCAGCATTTCCTTTATATCCGCGCCAGCACAGAAGAACTTTCCCTCCCCGGTGATCACCAGCGCACGGGGGCGGCGGCGCTCCACCTCATCCAGCAGGGTATTCATTTCCGCCATGGTGCGGCGGTTCAGTACAAAGGGTCTCCCCTCCCCCGCCATCGTCAGCAGGGCAATGTCGCTATCAGGCATTGTCAGGATCGTTTTCATGGTCTAACTCCTTGGGTTATATTCAGCCCAGCCAGATACAGATGGGCAAAGCGATGAGGAAGGTGCACAGCACCGGGATCACCGCACAGGTTACAAAGTTATACTTATAGCTGGCCTTGTGGGTGGTGTGGCAGATGCCGAACACCGACACAATGGAGCCGTTCCACGGCATCGAATCGAGGCCGCCGGAGCCGAGCGAGCACAGCCGGTGGATGAATTCCAGGTTGAAGCCCTGCGCCGCATAGGCAAGGAACACATCCTTGAGCGAGGTATACATCAGCGTCAAACCGCCGGAGGACGAGCCGAGGATGCAGGCAAAGAGATTGCTGCCCACGGCGGCCACCACATAGGGGTTGGCGGTCGATTGCTCCAGAAGATCCACCGCCCACACATAGAACGGGGTAATCTTGGCTACGGCGCCGAAGCCCACGATGGTCGCGGTATTGATGATGACCGTCACCGAGGTGGTCGCCGCCTGATTGACTGCCGGCAGCAGCTCCTTCCACGGGATGCTGCGATAGAACAGCACCAGCGAAAGGACGATACCGATGAGCAGGCAGGCCACAATGCCGATCTCGGTCACATTAAAGAGAAGGATGACCGCCGCCAGCGGGATAAAGCTGACCGCAGCGCCGGGGGACTTGCCCTCATGCCGGCGCACACCGCCCTCGGGCGGGGTAAAATGCTCTCCCCGCAGCTTTGCCTTTTTGGCCTGGCTGTTCATGTACCACACGATCAGCACCGCCATCAAGACGGAAGCCGCCAGACCCGGCACAAGACCCGCATAGGAAGGGGTCCCCAGGCTCTGCATCGAAACGATGTTGCAGATCTGCGGAGAGAAGGGGCCGGTCATGGCAAAGGTCCACATACCGCCGCAGACGATGCCCGGCAGCAGGTAGGTGGGCAGGTCGGCCTCCTCAAAGAGCTTGAGTGCGATGGGATAGATGGCAAAAATGATAACAAAGCTGTTGATGCCGCCGTAGCTTAACAGCGCCGCCGAGATAAGGCAGGCCGTCATGCAGTTTTTGGCGCCGAACCGCCGCACCACCGTTTCGCCGATCTTCGCCGCCGCCCCGCTGATCTGATACAGACTGCCCAGCAGGTTGCCCAGCAAAAAGATCATAAAATAGGAAACGAAGAACGAGCCGACGCCCTGTACATAGGTGCCGGTCACCGTTTCCAGCACCGGCAGACGGCTTAACAGCGTCACCAGCAGCGCCGCCAGCGGCCCTACGATGATGGGCGATACCCGGCGGAAGATGAGCAGCGTCATCCCGGCCAGCGCCAGCAGGATGCCGATGCCGCTTAACCAGACTTCATTCATGGAACATGTCCTCCTCTTTTTATTCGGGGCCTGTGCCCCCGGCCCCGCAGGGGGGCTTTTTCCCATTTTCTCCTTTGTAGGAAGAAGAGGACAATGGGGCTGGCATTGTCCTCTTCTCTATGGGGGTATGAAGAATTAGAAGCAAAATAGAGGGAAAATCAGAACTTGCAGTGGAAGCGCTCCTCGTACACCTTGATGAGCTCCTCACGGAAATCGGGGTGCGCGATGGCGATGAGCTCTCTGGCGCGCTCTCTCAAGGTCTTGCCCTTGAGCTGGGCAATACCGTATTCGGTGACGACATAGTTGACGTCATAACGGCTGGTGGTCACGGCAGCGCCCTCATCGATAAGCGGAACGATCTTGGAGATGGTGCCCTTGGCGGCGGTGCTGGGCATGGCCATAATGGTACGGCCGCCCCGGCTCATATTGGCGCCGCGGACAAAGTCTACCTGCCCGCCCACGCCGCTGATCTGCCGCAGGCCGACGCAGGTGGAAACCACCTGGCCCATCAGGTCTACCTGCACGCAGGAGTTGATGGAAACAAGGTTATCGTTCTGGCAGATGACACGGGGATCGTTGACATAGTCCACCGGCATCATGGCCACTTCGGGGTTGTTATCGACATAATCATACAGGCGGCGGGTGCCCATCAGGAAGGTCGCCACGCTCTTGCCCTTGTGGATATTCTTTCTGGCATTGGTGATAACGCCGGCCTCTACCAGCTCTACCACGCCGTCGCTGAACATCTCGGAATGGATGCCGAGGTCCTTCTTATCCTTGAGGAACAAAAGCACCGCATCGGGAATGGCGCCGATGCCCAGCTGCAGGCAGTCGCCGTCCTTCACCAAAGAGGCGATGTTCTCGCCGATGGCACGCTCTACCTCGCCGATGTGGGGAGGCGGCAGCTCGATGAGGTCGGTCTCCTGCTCCACGATGTAATCCAGCTTGCTGACATGGATGAAGCTATCGCCCATGGTGCGGGGCATCTTGGGGTTGATCTGTGCGATCAGCAGGTCGGCGCACTCGGCGGCGGGCTTGGTGTAGTCGCAGGAAACACCAAAGCTGCAGTAGCCGTGCTCATCGGGGGTGCTCAAATGCAGCAGCACCACATTGGGGTGCAGGTTGGTGCGGAACAGCTCGGGGATCTCGCTGAAGAATACGGGGGTAAAGTCACCCCGGCCCTCCTCGATGGCCTTACGGGTGCTGCCGCCCAAAAACAGGCTATTGTGGCGGAAGTGCTTGGAGTTCTCCGGCAGGCAGTATTCCGCCTTGCCCATTGCCACCATATGCACGATCTCGACATTCTCATACTGCTCGGCGTTCGCAACCATGGCGTCGGTCAGCAGGATCGGTTCGCCGGTCGCATGGGTCACTACCACACGGTCGCCGGATTTGATATGCTTTACCGCTTCCTCGGCGGTGGTCAGCTTCTGCTGATACAGAGTTCTCCAATCTTGCATTTGTTACACCTCGTTTTCTTTTTTTATCGCTTCGCAGGCCGCATCAAACTGCTCCCTGCTGTTAATCACAAATTTGCGTCGGGCGGCGTTCAGCTGTGCATGGCCTGCACAGGCGGCGGTACAGCCGCACACCACCAGGATGTATTCCTGCCCGCCCTCTCCGGCGGGCTCTACGGTCCATTCCGGGTGCTGCCGCTGCAGCTCCTTTACCGCAGCTACCCGGTCATAGCGTGGGTTGCAGCCCCCACAGTACTTTATACCGATTCTCACGCTTCCCCGTTGTGGCGCCGGCGCAGCAGCTCCATGGCGTCCTGCCACAGCTCATCGCTTACGGTGGTATCCAGCACCACCTGCCGTATCTCGGGGATCGCCTCCAGAATGGGCGGGGCCACCAGTTCTTCGGCCGTCACCACTGCCGAGGGACAGTTGCTGCATTGTCCCAGCATCCTGAAGTACAGCACGCCGTCCTCCACCCGCACCACCTTGATGTCCCCATCGTGGTTTTTCAGGGCGGGGCGTACCTTTTCATCCAGCACCTTTTCTATTCTATCCAGCATTTCGGCGTCTCTCCTTATGCATTGGTTCCCCCAAAGGGGGGACGGGGCAGAGGGAAGGCAAAGCGCCCACGCTCTGCCCCGTCGGGGAGATAAAGGGATCTATCTAATATTTGAGGAGGCTTATTCGTCAATGTGCGCGATCGCCTTGGCCAGCTCCTTCTTGGCGTTCAGGTTGCCCTGACGGCTGATCATGATGCGCTGGGCCTGGGGAGAACCGGCGCCGTGCATGGACTCGGTGCGGTAGCCGACAGCGGCAGTACCCAGGGCGAGGTTTTCGATGAGGCGCAGGATCTTCATGCGGTTTTCGGTGGAAACGGTGGCAACGCCGCGCAGATACTTATCGATGTACGGCCCGATCTTCTCGTCACGCAGATCCTTCTCGGAGGGGGCGGTGACCATCAGACCGCCGGCGATATCCTCGGCCAGACGGACGATCTCATAGGGGAAGCGGGTAACGTTCTGTTTGCAGACGTTGGCCAGCAGCAGGTCGATGATGTAGTTGCCGCTTTCGGTCTTGTGGCCCTCGGCGGAGCAGGCGATGCCGCAGCAGTACAGGGTCTCGTTCAGGTGGGTCATCTCGATGAGCTTATCCTTGATGTGGCTGGCCTTGGCAGCGCCGTTGAAGTCGGCGGCAACCGCAGCAGCGCCGATGAGGACGTCGCCTACGCCGACCTTGCAGCCGCCGTAGCTCTGACGATGGTAACCGGCAAAGCGCTCCACCAGCATACCGGCAAACTCATGCTCGCCGCACAGGAAGATACGATCATTGGGAACAAATACGTTATCGAAGATGGTCAGGGCCTCTACGCCGCCGAACTCGGAGTTACCGACGTCCAGCTCGGAGCCTTCCAGCTTACGGGTGTCGCAGCTCTGGCGGCCGATGATCATGAACAGACCGGGGGTGTCCATCGGAACGGCGAAGGAAACCGCATAGTCCTTATCATCGGGACCCATGGACTGGGTGGGCATTACGATGACCTCGTGGGAGTTGCAGATACCGGTCTGGTGGGCCTTGGCGCCGCGAACGACGATACCGTCGGGACGACGCTCCACAATGCGCAGGAACATATCGGGATCGGCCTGGGCATGGGGGGCCAGGGAACGGTCACCCTTGGGGTCGGTCATGGCGCCGTCAACGGTCAGGTCGGCCTCGGCGGCATACTTCATAAACTTCACAAAGTTCTCGTGATAGTTGGTGCCGTGGGCCTTGTCGCACTCATAGGTGGTGGAGAACAGGGCGTTGAAGGCATCCATACCCACGCAGCGCTGGAAGCAGGCGGCGGTCTTCTGGCCGCACAGCCGCTGCATCTTGACCTTCTTGATGAGGTCCTCGGTGCTCTGGTGGATGTGGGTGAAGCGGTTGACGCGGGTGCCGGTGTAGGGGGAAACCACGGTCATCAGGTCCTCATACTCGGGCATCTGGGCCAGGTCGTAGGTCATACGCACGGAGTTGAGAGAAGGACGCAGAATGGGGCTCTCGGTGGGGTTACTGTATCTCTCACCGAACATATAGATCTCCATTTTGATCTTCTTAATGCTTTCGATATACTGTTCGCCTGTCATCAGTGCCATTTTCGTTACTTCCTTTCTTTCTTTGGATTCATCGTTAGTCGGCTCTGTTTACGTGCAATTAGTACAGCTCGGTATAGATCTTGATCAAACGGTCACGATCCAGTTCCACAAAGTTATTGGCCATCAGGCGGCCCTGGTTGGCAATCACGCTGTCGGTGAACTCCTCGATCTGCTCACGGGTCATGCCGTATTCATGCAGGGCCTTCTTCTGGATGAGGTTATTAAGCAGCTTCTCCAGCTCCTCATAAACGTCCTCTACCTTGCAGCCCAGGATATCGGCGATGAACTTATTGAGCTTTTCGATCTCGCCGTCGCGGCGGATCTCCATGTAATTCTTCATTACGCCGGTGAACATGGCGTAGTTGCTTTCGCCGTGCGCCACATGGAAGGTAGCGCCCAGAGGATAGCTCATGGCGTGGACGGCAGCGCAGCCGGCGTTACCGAAGGCAACACCTGCATACAGGGAAGCCATCAGGAAGTCCTCCAGCAGGGGCATACGGGCCTCGGGGCCTTCGGCTTCGATCTTCTTGTAGCCGTGCAGGATCATCTCGATGGCCTTGTAGCCGAACAGGCGGGTCATCTCGTTGCCCTTGGGGGAAAGGCTGGATTCCACCGCATGGATCAGGGCGTCGATGGAGCTGGTGGCAAAGAAGCGGAAGGGCAGGCCGTTCAGCAGCTCGGGAACCAGTACGGCGCTGTCGGCATACATCTCGTCCACAGCCAGGCCCTTCTTAGTGCCGCGGCTGTTCAGTGCCAGAATGGCGATGTTGGTGACTTCGCTGCCGGTGCCGCAGGTGGTGGGAACCAGAACCAGCTCTTTATCCTTTACGATCTCGGCCTTGCCGTCATAGAGATCGAGGATGGGGGAAACGTTTTTCAGTACAAACAGCTTGGAAATATCAATGACGGTACCGCCGCCGATGGCGATAACACGCTTATGGTCGCCTTTAATATCCCGGTACATGGCCTCTGCCATGTCGTCGGAGGGCTCGCCTGCGCCGTATTTTTCCTGGTACAGCACATCGCAGTCGAGGTTCAGCTTGCCGAAGAAGGGCTGATAGATGTATTCATTGGTGATTACCAGGTCACCCGCGCCGATGTTGAATTCCTTCGCGAATTCCTCGGCGGTCTTGTATTTATAGATGGTCGGTTTGATGGAAAGCAGTTTCATGGCGGTTTACCTCCCTTTTCTTTTCTCATTTCGGTGGGCGCGCTTTCGCGGGAAAAGATGGAACTGACCTTGGGATCGTCAGCTCCATCTTTCCCTTTTCCCGCCGGGAGATGAGCGCGCACCGCGGTGTTGACTCATCTCCCGTGGGTGGGGCCTTCCCTAATCAACAGGGTCAAACTGATTGTTTAATTAGCAGCAGCCTTTTTTGTCTTCAGCCGTGAAAACCAGCTCCTCGGGAGTGGGTCCACCGGGGGTCTTCTTGCGGTTCTTCAGGTTGATAACTGCCTCGGAGCCGTCAACAACGACCCAGACGATGATACCGACGAGCAGAGCCCAGCCGGGGGTGAAGTAGGTCAGAGCACCGGCGATAACGCAGGCAACGCCGCGGTCATTGGCGGTGGTGCACATACGGATACCGATGTTGCCGCAGGCGAAGGCCTGAACGCCCATGGTGATGCCGAAGAAGATGGCAAACGCGGGCTTAATGAGGGTAACCAGCGGCAGGATGAGAACGGAGATTACGGTAGCTGCACGGAAGGTACATACACCATCCCAGTAAGTGTGCATGGTCTTGTAGCCTCTCTTGTAGCGCTCGGTGATGGTCAGCAGACCGGAAGCCCACAGCGGGCCGCACATGGGAACCCAGGGAGCAAAGAGGGACATGATGGCGTTACGCAGGAAGCTAACCAGGTTGGAACGGCTGGCGTCGAAGATAACGGTCTCATCAGGACGATAAGAGGTAGCCTCGGCAACAACTTCCTTCGCCAGTACGAAGTCGGAGAAGGCGATGATGTAGGTAGCCAGCGCGGAGGGGATCGCCGCCAGGAAGAAGCTCCAAGCGGGGAAGCCCAGACCGAAGATGGTGAAGTGCTCCAGAACGTAGCCGAAGCTCAAGGGGGTCAGGCCCCACTGAATCTGGGGCAGGGGGATCTCGTGCAGCAGCACGGGAGCCAGAATGATGGCGAACAGCTGGGCGGGAACTACGCCCTGGTTACGCACTACATTCCAGAAGCGGCTCTTGGAAGCCTTGCGGGCAAAGCTGGGGTTGAACAGGAAGAAGTAGGACATCAGTACGGCGATGGCAACGGTCCAGGGGGCCTTGGGCATACGGGCGGAGAAAACGTTTACCGCAGCCGTTACGCCGGCGCCCAGAACGATACCGGCCTTGATACCCATGGGTACGGCGTCAACCAGCTTACGGCCGATACCCGTGGCGCCCATGATCAGGAAGCTCAAGGCAACCAGCATCTGCAGGGCGATCATGGCATAGATACGATCAACTTGTCCGGTAGCGTAGTTCGGCAGATCCCACTGCTGCAGGAATTTCAGCGTCAGGGGCAGGGCCGGGGTAATCCAGCCGGGAACTACGGGGTCGCCCAACAGGGAGGGCAGATAGTAGCAGATGGCGTTCAGTACGCCGAAGGTCAGGGCCATCAGGAACACACCGTTCTCGGTGAAGCCGAGGGCAGCAATGTTGGCGGGATCGTCCAGGCCAAAGGTGGTCATGGTGGTGGTAACGCCGGCGCCCAGGCAGGCAACGCCCAGGAACATGGCGGCAGCCATTTCGGTCCAGGACCACTCGTGGTGGATCAGGGGGAGACGGATCTTGAAAGGGCCTACCTTGATACCGGGCTGCTCTGCACCGTAAGCACGCTTTTTCAGCGGGAACTTACCGGTCATAAAACCTTCCGGTACCGCAACTTTTTTCTCGGTTTCGGTCATGTGAAGCATCCTCCTCATTACAGAATTTCTTATGACTTTAGCCTCTGCCGGGCTCCCCGTTCCCTGTCCCAATCAGGCGGTTCCCCGGCGGTTAACAGTAAAGCGGCACGCCGATCGCATTTTTCGGCACAGCGGCGCACATCCGCTTACAATTCGATTATATCGGGGCATTTTCGGCTTGTAAACCTTCCGGGCGCAAGTTTGGCAGGGGCGTTATATTGTCCCGAATGAGTTTGTTCACTTTGTTTTTGCGTCTTTCGGGGTTTTCGTCATTTTTTCCGCTTTTTTCGATGAAATCGGCGTGAATTTTAGAACGCCCGTTGCGTTTATGCAACAGGCGCTCATTTTTTCAAAAAATCTGCCTTCGATTTTCCGCTTGAAATAAGGGTTTTTCCGTAAATCGTTAAATTTTTTTGAACAAAAACCGTTTGTTGCGTTTTTGCGCATTGTTGCATTTTTGCAACTATTCCCTCGATTGCTCGATCTTTTTGCGCTTGCGCACGAAGGTGGAGGCATCCATCCCGAGGCTGCGGGCGGCATCCCGCACATTCCCGTAGCGGCTGTATGCCCGCCGGATGTAGGAGATCTCCAGCTGCTCCACCAGCTTGTGCAGGTTCACCTGCTCAAAATACTCCTCGGTTTCCTTCTGGCTCACGGTGATATCGGTGGTGATGGGCAGCTCCTCCGGCTGGATGACGTTATTTTTGGAGATGATCATCATCCGTTCGATGACATTGTGCAGCTCTCGTATATTCCCCGGCCAGTTGTAGCTTTGCATGCAAATGATGGTCTCCGGGGCGAAGCGCTTTTTCTGGTGATATTTTTTATTCATCTCCGCCACATATGCCGTCACGATATAAGGGATATCCTCCCGGCGTTCCCGCAGCGGCGGCACGTTCACCGGCAGGACGCTCAAGGCATAATATAAATCCTCGCGGAAGCGTTTTTCCCGCACCAAAGCCAGCAGGTCGGCGCTGGTGGAGGCGATGATGCGGATATCACAGGGCTTATCGGCGCTGTACCCCAGCGGCTTTAGCTGCCGCCGCCGGATGACCGAGAGCAGCCGGGTTTGGCTTTCGTGGTTGAGCTGCTCCACCTCATCCAAAAAGACGACGCCGTTATTGGCACGCTCCAGCAGCCCCATCTTGCCCTGCGGGTATTCCGGGGAGACCCCCGGCCCCAGTCCGAACAGGTCGGCGACCATGGTGTCCTCGGTGAGGGAGGCGCAGGGAACGGTGACAAAGCTTTCCTTGCGGCGCTTGCTTTTGCTGTGGATATACCCCGCAAGGGCGCCCTTCCCCACCCCGACCTCGCCCTGCAGCAGCACCGGGACCTCCATCTGGGCGGCACGGTTCATCAGATTGATGACGTTGTGCATATTTTTGTCGTGGAAAATCAGGCTGGCGAAATTGCGGTCCTGATGGTTGCGGGCGGCCTCCAGCTCGGCGGCGACCTGACGGTTGCGCTCCTCGCTCTGCTCCAGCTGCTCCTTCAGGGCGTAAAGCTCGGTGACGTCACGGACATTGGTGACCACCATGACGATATTGCTCTGGGCATCAAAAACGGGGGTGCTGGTGATGATGGCCCGTTTGCCGGTTTTGAACTGCTGCTCCATCGTCACCGACTCCCGGCGCTCCAGTGCCAGCAGCGTCCCGGAGACCGAAACGACCCGGCTTTCCACCAGCTCCGCCATGCTGCGGCCCACCATTTCCTCTTTGCGCAGACCGCTGATCGTTTCGTAGCTTTTATTCAGCGTCAGGGTAATGGCGCTGCCGTCGGTGATGTAGATGCCGTCATAGGACGACTCGAAAATAACCTCGAACCAGTTGCCCTGCCGCCCGAAAAAGGGGTCGCCTGCCCCGTTTTCCGGCATCCGCAGAACGCTGGGTTGTCGCTTGGCCATGCCTTTCCTCCTGTCTGTTTTTCCCTCTCCCGAGGGAACTGTTACCGTGACCCCGAACCGGACTTCCGCATCGGCGGGGCGGTTGGGGTGTTTGCTCTTGCCCTCCCGGGGGATGATTACCGTGGCCCCGAACCGGTTTTCCGCATCGGCGGGGCGGCTGGGGGGTTTTTCTTTTCCCTCCCGTGGGAACTGTTGCCGTAACCCCGAACCGGCTTTCCGCATCAGCGGGGCGGCGGCTGGGGGATTTTTTGCTTTTCCCTCCCGGGGGAACTGTTACCGTGACCCCGAACCGGCTATCCGCATCGGCGGGGCGCTTGGGGGTGTTTGCTGTTTTTTCCTCCCGGGGGATGATTACCGTGACCCCGAACCGGACTTCCGCATCGGCGGGGCGGTTGGGGGATTTTTTGCTTTTCCCCTCCGGCGGGATGATTACCGTGACCCCGAACCGGGCTTCCGCATCGGCGGGTCGGTTGGGGGATGTTTGCTGTTTTTGCCTCCGGGGGTTATTTACTGCGGGGCGGGATTACTGCTTCTCCTGCTTCTGGGCGGCCTTGACGGCGGCCTTTTCGGCCTTTTTGCGCTTCTGCTCCTCCCGCTGGTTTTTAAGGCGGTTGCGGCGGGCCTCCATCTCCATCTTCTCCACCGTCGCCAGATCGTAGTCGGCGTTCAGGTCGAGGAACGGCTCGGAATTTTCACCGGCAATGCGCTTGAGCAGAGCGGCACGGTGCTTGAGCTGGTCGGTATAAAAGCTCTCGAACGCATTGATGCGGTTCTGGTCGCTGATGGTTTTTGCATCCTCGCAGCCGGAAAGGAACACGTCGGTCACGTAGCAGATCTCCCGGATGGGGTCGGCAAACAGCTCGCGGTTGCGGCGGTTTTTACGGCAGCGGAAGCACAGCTCGGCACTGGCCTCCTCCATTTCACCGTACAGCTCCCGCAGATGACGGGTGGTGCCCCGTTTCATCAGCTTTTGCAGCTCCTCGGGCTGCTCGGCGGCAGGCAGCGCCTGCATCACGCCCTCTTTTTTGCGGGTGACGAGAACCGCCTTCGGCGCGCGGCCGCCCGGCAGGACGTAGTTGGAAAGCTTACAGAAAGCCTGTGCGAAGCGGTCGATCATGTGGCGCATTTCCTTTTCGCCCCGCTTGCTGAAAATAAAGCACATGATGATGGCGAAAATCATCACCGCATAACCGATACGAATAACCCATTGCATGAGAAAATCCTCCTTAAAGCCGGCGGTCCGGCAGGGGGCCGGCGCCGTAAATTATTTGCTGACGATGGGACGTGGTGTCCCGCCGATAAAAGCCGAATTCGGGAAAAAACTTGCCAACCGGGAAAACATATGCTACACTTTTGCTGAATTCGGCGGATGCCGGGTGGGAAAAAGTCCCCCCACTAATACGGCCGAATCCGGTGTTTTTTGCATCGAAAAGGTTAAAAAACAACATTTTTTAACAAAAAGTTTACAAATGAGCCTGTCATTCTACGAAAGAGGTGTAAAATATGGAAAATAATAGAGCGCCCCGTGCCCGGTTCGTTGCTGCCATTATCCTGTTTCTTGCGGTCATCATCGGCGACCTGGTGCTGTGCCGGGACTATCTTAAGCAGGGGCTGCCCACCTGGCCCGCCTGCCTTATCATCGAGCTGGTGATGCTGGCGCTGCTGGTCATCGGGGGCATCCTGTTCTGCAACCGCCGCGGCCTTAACAGCAACAAAAAGCTCATCCTGGCATTCGGTGTTTTTCTGGTTTGGTGCGTCATCACGGTGGTGCTGTTTGCCGACTACAAGGCGATGTATCTTTCTACCCTGAATACCGAATTCCCCAGCTACGGGGCGGCCATCGCCTGCCTGAAGCTGGTGCTGGTGCTTTGCGGTTTGACGGCTTTGATCCCCGTGGCGCCCGCCCCCACCGGCCGTGAATATGCCGAGGGCCTTGCGCGCGCATACGAGAGACAGAACATAGAACGGGCGAAAAATGCGGCCGCCGAGGCCCAGAGAGACCTGGAGCAGCGGATGGAGCAGCTGCGCAACAGCCTTTCGCCGGAGGAGCTGGCGGCGCTGGCCGGAAAGCTGACGGCCGAGACCCCTGCCGAAGAAAAAGAGACGGAGGAGAATTGATATGTTTCTGATCCGAACGCTGCTTTCTCAAGGGACGATCCTGTGTATCATCCTGCTGCTGGTCACGCTGGACGTAGGCTTTTCCACCGGCAAGCCCACCGCAAAGTGGTATGTGATCCCGCTGGTGCTGGCGGGGTGCCTGCTGCTTTTCGGCGGCATGGAGCTGCTGTGCCGGGGCAACGATCCGGCCAGTGAGGTCACTGCCGGAATGTTCTTCGGGTGGCTGGGGCTGCTGGGCGCCATCGGCTCGGTGGTGGCGATGATCTCCCGCGGGATCAAGCTGCGCTGGCTGAAGAAGCAGGAGGCGCAGGCGCAGGAGGAGCAGCTGCGGCTGTGATGATTTGAATTTGAAACAGAGGGACGGCTCGCGGCCGGCACCGGATGGGTGCGGCGGCGGGCTGTTTTTTTGCGGGTTTGTGCGGGAGGCCGCAGGCCGCCCCGGCGCAGCCGGGGCCGGCGGGCGAAGCCCGCCGAAACCGTCCGCAGGACGGTTTGGCCTGCGGCCGAAGCCTGCGGCAGCGGCAGGATGGCGGCGGGGACAAGGGGCGTGCCTGCCGCCGAAAGCGCACTATTGCTCGTCATCCTCCATCGGGACAGGGGGCTTTTCGGAGCGGACGAAGGCGATGATGATGCAGAGCACCACCAGGATATCGGCGAAGAAAACCGTTTCGGAATAGACGAATTTGGAACGGATGGTGCCGAGCACGGCCGCGATGATGGCCACGATATACAGCAGGCGGCGCACCCATTTGGAGTCCGTGCCGCGGGTTTTGGCCAGGATGAGATTGGCGATGAACAGCAGCAGGATCAAAGCGCCGCAGCCGTACAGGATATAGACGATGGTATCAAGCCACTTCATATTAGTTCCTCCGTTGGTATCGAATTGTGGGGTTTCCTGTTATCATTATACCGTTTTGTTGCATTTTTGCAAACAAAGTTTGTTGCAGATTTGCAACTTGCTGCATTTTTGCAACGGACGGATTTTTGCAGATGCACAAAGATAATGGGGAATGGTTGGTGGTTTTGCAGGGGATATGGTGGGAAAAATGCGGGGTGGTGTTGCGATTTTGCAACGGGAGGGTGGTTTTTTGGGGCGGAGAGATTTTCTTGGGGGTTTTTGCGGGGGGCGGGAGAAAAAACGGGGGATGGGAAAATAGACAAGGCGGCGGGGGAAAGTTTGTGGGAATTGGCGAGGGAGGGAGGGCGGGCCCGCAGGGCCGGCCGCCGCAGGCGGCCGTAGGGGGGCGGCCGCAGGCCGCCCCCCAAGCCCGGGCGAAGCCCGGGCTGCCCTGCGGGCCCTGTGCTGCGGCTTGCAGGGGGCAGCAAAAGGCCGCCCCGGAGGGCGGCCCTTGCTTTGGGATTTTGTTTTCTTAAATGAGGCCCTGCACCAGAATGATAACGATAAGCACAGGGAGGACATAGCGGAAATAGGGGCGCAGCCAGCGGGGAAGCTTGGGCCCGGCGCCGGTATTGGCTTCCTCCAGGTAGTGGTCGAAGCCCCAGCCCCAGCGACTGACGCAGAACAGCAGATAGATGATGGAGCCGATGGGCAGCAGCAGGTTGCTGACGAGGAAGTCTTCGCTATCCAGCACGCCGCGGCCGCCGATGAGCTGCAGATCGCCCCAGACATTGAAGCCGAGGACGCAGGGCATGCTTAACACCAGAATGGCGATGCAGCCGATGACCGAAGCCTTTTTGCGGCTGATGCCGAAGGTATCCACTGCGAAGGCCAACAGATTTTCAAAGACGGCGAGGACGGTGGAGAAGCTGGCGAAGATCATGAACAGGAAGAACAGGGTGCCCCACAGCCGGCCGCCCTGCATATTGACAAAGACGTTGGGCAGGGTTTTGAAGATGAGGGAGGTGCCGTCATCTGGCCGGACGCCGTAGGAGAAGCAGGCCGGGAAGATGATAACGCCGGACATCAATGCAACAAAGGTATCCAGGATGCAGATGCGGGTGGCTTCCCCGGCGAGGGTATGCTCCCGGCTCATGTAGCTGCCGAAGATCTCCATTGCGGCGATGCCGAGACTTAACGTGAAGAACGCCTGGTTCATCGCAGCGGTAATGGTATGGCCCAGCCCGTTTGCCCGGATGCTGTCGGCGGAGGGCAGCAGGTAGAACTTCATGCCCTCGGCGGCGCCGGGCAGCGTAAGGCTGTGGATCGCCAGCACAAGGATGAGCGCTAGCAGGGCAACCATCATCACCTTGGTGATGCGCTCGAGACCCTTTTGCACGCCGATGCTGCAGATAAGGAAGCCCGCCACCACCACGATGACCATGAATATCGTCAATTCACCCGGAGAGGAGAGCATCTGCCCGAACACACCGTTGATCTGCTCGCTGTCCATCCCGGCGGTGAAGCGGCCGGTGAGGAATTTGCAGAAGTAGTCCACCATCCAGCCGGTGACGCTGGTGTAGTACATCATCAGCAGGCAGCAGCCGATCATGCAGAACCAGCCATGGATGTGCCACTTTTGACCCGGCTTTTCGAGGGTCTGATACGCCCGCACCGCACTTTTACGGCTGGCGCGGCCGACGGCCAGCTCCATCGTCATAACGGGGATGCCCATGATGACAAGGCAGATGAGGTAGAATAGGACGAAGTACCCGCCGCCGTACTGGCCGGTGATGGTGGGAAAGCGCCACACATTACCGATGCCGATGGCACAGCCGGCGCTGACTAACAGGAAGCCCATCCGGGAACGGAAGTTTTCTCTTTGCATAGTATGCTCCTTGGTGCAGTAATATAATGGACTTATTATAGGGCGGAGAAGGCGCATTGACAAGGAGTATTTTTGCATTATAATATAAGAAAAAGTTATGTTGTTGCCGATGCGGCGGGTGTGCCGGGCGGAGGGCCGCAGGCCCGGCGGGTGTGCCGGCGGAGGGCCGCAGGCCCGGCGGGTGTGCCGGCGGAGGGCCGCAGGCCCGGCGGGTGTGCCGGCGGAGGGCCGCAGGCCCGGCGGCGGAGCCGCCGAAGCGGGCAGAGCCCGCTTGCCCGCCGCAAAGCGGCGGGCGGCCTGCGGCCCGGTACCCGGCGCCTGCACAGGCAGCGGCAGCGTGAAAAGGAAAGGGCGGAGGAGCATGAACCGAAATCAACTGCGGTACTTTGTGGCGGCGGCGGAAACCCGGAGCTTTACCAAGGCGGCAGACCAGTTTTTTATCTCGCAGACGGCCATCACGCAGCAGATCAAGCTGCTGGAGGAGATGCTGGGGTGTCCCCTGTTTGACCGCGGCACCCGACCGGTGACGCTGACCCCGGCCGGGCAGGCCTTTTTGGCCGAAGCCAAGGCGATTCTGGAGCGGATGGACCATGCCATTGACCGGGCCCACGGGGCGGCCACCGGGCTGGCGGGGACGCTGCGGGTGGGCTATCTAAAAGGGTACGAGCAGAGCGAATTTACCGATTTTCTGCGGCAGTTCCACCAGCGGCACACCAACCTGCTTACCACCTTTTACCGCTGCACCACCGACCAGCTGGCGGCGGGGCTGCTGAACGATCAGTTTGATCTCATCCTGACGTGGGACAGCACCAACCTGCGGCAGGAGGAACGGGTGGACTGGCTGCCGGTGGAGGAGGTGCGTCTGGTGGCGGCGCTGTATGCGGGGCACCCGCTGGCGCAGCGGCTGCGGCTGACCCGCCGGGAGCTGCGGGGGGAGCCCATTATTTATATGTCGCCCGCCGAAACGCTGGACTCCTACGGGGACGCCTTTTTTATGAACCTGTACAAGGAGGCGGGCTATCGCCCCAATATCCTTTTCTGCTCCTCCGATATCGAAAGCATCCTGATGATGGTGGCGGCGGAGGAGGGGGTCTCCATCCTGCCGGACTATTCCGCCCGCAAGTATTCCCCGGCGGAAAATCTGGTGTTCATCCCGCTGACGGGGGCGGAGGAAAAGGAGGAGGTCATCGCCATCTGGCGGCAGGATACCGCCAACCCCGCGCTGGCGCAGTTTGTGGAGGCGCTGCGGGCGGCGGTACCGTTCGGGCGGTGAGGATGGGGTAAAAACGGGGCCTGCCGGGCTATGCGGCGGGCCCTTTTGCGTGGGGGTGCAGGGGGGGCGGCAAGGAAGGGCAGAGGGGAGGCCCGCAGGGCCGGCGGCGCCCGGCGCCGCCGTGGGGGGCGGCCGCAGGCCGCCCCCTAAAACCGTCCGGAGGACGGTTTGCCCTGCGGGCCGTAAGCCTGCACTGCGGCAGAGGTGTGCGGGGGCGGGGTGCCGTCCGGGCGGTGAGGATGGGATAAAAACGGGGCCTGCCGGGTTATGCGGCGGGCCCTTTTGGTTTTGGCTTGGATTTGGCGGGAAAATGCCCCGAGGCCCGCTGTTTCGCACAACGGGCCCCGGGACGCTCCATCTTCTGTTTTCTCGGTATCGGATCGGTTGGGGATCGGGGCAGGAAAATGCGGGTTTCTCTGCTGTTCCGACAATGTCATTGTAGCACAAAGGCGGCGGGAGGGGAAGAAAGAATGGCATTTGCGGCATAATCAGTCAAGTTATTGTCAGTTTTTCTTCCAAAATCATCCCGAGTGTGATATAATCTTACATAATACAAGAAACAGGAGGGAGCAGTATGGTAAAAATTGCGGTATGCGATGACGAAAAAGAGCTGCGGGAAATGACCGCCGCATGGCTGCGGGACTATTTTGCGCCGCAGGAGGTACTGCTTTCCCTTTACGATGGCGGGGAGGCGCTGCTGCGTGCGGTGCGGGAGGAGAACTGCCGGTTCCAGCTGGCGGTACTGGATATTGAGCTGGGGGATACCGACGGCATTACGGTGGGGGAGGAGCTGAACCTGCTGCTGCCCGCCTGCCAGATCATCTATCTTACCGGGTACCTGGACTACGCCCCCGACGCCTATGCCACCCGCCATGTTTATTATGTCTACAAGCCCCGGATGGAGGAGCATCTGCCGAAGGCGCTGGAAATGGCGCTGGCGGCGCTGCATGAGGCGGAAAACAGCCGGCTGGTGCTGCCGCAGAAAAACGGTCAGCTGGTTTTGGAAAAACGGGAGATCACGCGGCTGGAACGGCGGCTGCGGGTCACCAATATTCACACCGCAGATGGGGAATGCGTTTCCACCGCCGCCCCGCTGGACGACCTGCTGACGCAGCTTGACTCGCCCTCCTTTTTGCGGTGCCACAACAGCTTTGCGGTGAACCTCTCTCATGTTGCCGCCTTCCGGCGGGAGAGCTTTTTGATGAAGGACGGCACCGTTGTGCCCATCAGCCACGCCTACTACGCCGCCGTGCGGGAGGAGTTTCAGAAGTATCACAGCGGCGACCTGTAAGCCGCCTGCACCCCTTCCCTGCCCCATGCCGCCTTCCGGCGGGAACGCTTTTTGATGAAGGACGGCACCGTGGTGCCCATCAGCCACACCTACTGCGCCGCCGTGCGGAAACGATTCCGAAAATACCGCGGCGGCCCGTAAAGGAAAACGACTATGATCATTCAATTTTTTACCTCACACTTTTTTGCCAACACGATATACGGCCTTGTCAATAACCTTGTCGCCTTTATTTTCGTGTGGTTCATCCATGCGTTTATCCCCTTTAAGCCGAAATATCAAAACCGGAAAAATATTGTCCGGATCACGCTGCTGATGTATGCCGCACTGGTCACCATCAGCTATCTGCGGGAGATCCCCGGCTTTAACGCCCGCCCCATCTTCCTTGCGCTGACGCTGCTCTACTTTGCCGTGCAGCTCATTTTTTTGTTTGTGGTATTCGACGGCAGCATCGCCATGCGCCTTTTGATGTTCTTCCTTGAAAAGATCATCGAGGTTCTGGGCATGAGCCTGGGCGACGCCATGGCCGTTTGGTTCATCCCCGATTTTATGTACCACTATGTGCTGGACGACACCCGCGGCGTGTGGTATTTTAACGCCTCCATCCTCACCTCGGAGATCCTCATCTTCGGCTTTTGCTGGGTCGCCGTCCGGCTCATCCGGCTGGTGCAGAACCGCAACGCCCGGTTGGACATTCTGGCGTTTATCCTCATCCCCGCTTCGCAGTTCATCCTGTTCTTTATCTCGATGGTGCTGTACACACGGGTGATATCCACCGCCGTTTACAACCCCTACGGGATCGCCGCACTGGTGCTGGGAATTCTGGGGGATCTGGCGCTGTTTGTTATGGTGCGGCGGATGAACGAAAACGCCGAGCTGCGTGCCCGGCTGGAGGCCACCAAAATGCAGCAAAGCTATTATGCGCTGCTGGAGGAGCAGCAGAAGCAGATACGGGAAATGCAGCATGATATCAATAACCATGCGGCGGTGATCCGCAGCCTGACGGCCAACGCCCCCGCAGGCACCGACCTGCAGCAGTATGCCGAGGAGATCACCGCGCCCCGGCTGCTGAACCTGCACTACTGCCGCAATCCCATCCTGAATGCGCTGCTGGTGAATAAGGCGGCCGACTGCCGAACGGCGGGGATCGAGGCGGAATTTGATATCCACCTGGCGGCGGGAACGGCGGGCTTTGATGATTATGATCTGGTGACGCTGATAAGCAATCTTTTGGATAACGCCATAGAAGCGGCCGGTACGGCGGCGGAAAAGCGGCTGGTGCTTTCGATGCGGGCGGCGGGCGGAACGCTTTCGCTGCGGTGCGAAAATACCTGCGGCGATGCGGCCGGGAGCTATGCTGCCAACCGGGAGAAGATGTCCCGGGGCAACGGCAAGACCATAGTAGCCCGTGTGGTGAAAAAGTACCGCGGGGAGCTGAACATCACCCCCGAGGCGGGCCGCTATACCGTGGATGCGATGCTGTTTGCGCGGGAAGCCGCATAAGAATAACAATAAGAAAACGGGAGAGCCGGGATGCCCACAGGGGGCAGCGGCTCTCCTTTTTTGCGGGGATGGGGCGCGGACGGGGCAGGGAAAACCACCCATCCGGGGGGCCGGGCGGGCGGGGGGGGGTATGGGATCAAGCCTTGTGGTCCTCGTCCCACAGCTTTTCGGCGGTGGGCTGCCAGCAGGCGGCGTAGGCCTTGCACTTATCACACAGATGCTCGGCGCTTTCGGGGGCTTCGAGATCGGTGGAATGGGCGCCGCTGCGCTTGACCATTTCGGGCAGAAGCTCGGGGTTTTCCAGCATGGGGCAGGGCCGCAGGTGGTTGCCGTTAAAGGGCTGACCCTTGCGATATTCCAAAAACAGCGGCTGCTGCAGGCACTCCAAGAAGCTCTTTTCCCGGATATTGGCGCCGGAATAGTGGATGAAGACGCAGGGCTCCACATCGCCTGCCGCATTGATATGGCAGTAGATGCGGCCGCCGGCCACGCAGCCGCCCGCAAATTCACCGTCATTCTGGAAATCGATGCAGTAGAGCTCCTTGCCGCCGGTCACGCCGCGGATCTCACGCACACGGTTTTTCATGTAGGTGCGCTGCTCGGGGGTCAGCAGCAGGTCGGTGGAGGCGCCCACGCCGACCGGCATATAGTGGAAGTACCACGCAAAGACGCAGCCCTTGCTGATGAGCAGATCCAAGAATTCATCGCTGGTGACGGTCTTGTAGTTTTTGGAGGTGTAGCAGATGGACACGCCGAAGGGGATCTTGTAGCGGTGCATCAGCTCCATGGCGGCCAGCGCCTTCTGGAAGTGGCCCTCGCCGCGGCGGCCGTCATTGGCTTCCTCAAAGCCCTCGATGGAGACCGAGACGAAGAAATTGCCGACCCGCAAAAGCTCCTTGCAGAAATCGTCATCGATGAGGGTGCCGTTGGTGAAGGCGTGGAACGCCATATTGCGGTGATTTTCGCACAGGCGGATGATGTCCTTTTTGCGGATGAGGGGCTCGCCGCCGGTGAACAGGCAGGCATGGGTGCCCAACTCCTCGGCCTCGGTCAGCACACGGTCCATCTCCTCATAGGTCAGGCTTTGCCGGTGGCCGTATTCGGCAGCCCAGCAGCCGGTGCAGTGCATATTGCAGGCGGAGGTGGGGTCCATCAAAATGAGCCACGGGATGTTGCAGCCGTATTTTTCGGCGTTCTTCTGTGCCTGCTGGTAGCCGCGGAAGCCGCCCTCATACACCGCATTGGTGAGGAAGGTTTTGAGGATGTAGGGGTCGGTTTCATCCAGGATGCGCTGGACATAATGCGCCCACTTGCCCTCCGGCTGGCCCGCGACCATGTGCAGCACCTCGAAGGACTCCTTTTTCCACACGCTGCCCTGAATTTTCTCGGCCATATCCACCAGCTCCTGTGCGGCAGCGGCGGCGTCCTTGGTACGGCCCTTTTGGATGAAGTTATCCAGCACCTTTTCGAAGGCTTTGCGTTCCGCCGCATGGGCGGCTTTTTCGATCAGTGTCATAGTCGATATCGTCCTTTCCCTGTTGTGGCGGATCCTGCCCGCCTTTATTCCCATTGTAGCGCCGCGAAGGGGAAAAATCCCATCGGCAAAGGGCGCCGGATGGGAGATTTTTGGACAAATGGGTCGAAGTGGGGAGTTTGTGCGGGGGAGGGGTTTTGGAAAGGATGAGTTTGTGCGGGGGAAGAGGGAGGGCCCGCACCCTGCACATACTAAAAAAGTGCCGCAGACTGCGGCACTCCGTGGGCTATGCGGTCTTGGGGGCGGGTGCGTACAGCCGCCGGGCCGCCGGGATCAGCAGCGCACCGAGGGCATTGCCCAGCGCCACCGCCAGCACCACGCCCACCGCCTGCCAGCTGAAAATGCGGGCATTGACGAAGTAGAAAATATCGGCGACCGAGTGTTCGAACCCGCAAAGGATAAAGGTGGGGATGCAGATGAGGATGCCCAGCACCGTCCCGCGGGTCTTGTAGATCTCCACGCAGATGAAGATGAGGATGCCGCAGAAGATGCCATCCACCAGAAGGGTGGAAAAATCCTTGGCGAGCCGGGCCTCACACAGCGCCTGCACCGCCCCGGCGGGTTTGCGGGCAAGGCCTGCTAAAAGGCAGCCCACCGCATTCCCGGGCAGAGAAAGCAGCGTTTGCAGGCGTTCGGTGCGGCTTTGCACCGGGAAATACCCGATCCTGCCGGTGTAGAGATCGAACCCGAACAGCGTGATGGTGATGAGCCCCACCGTGAAGAGGATCGCCCCGACCACACGGTTTTCACAGCCCAGAAACGCATACCCGCCGATGGCGATCATCACGCCGGAAAGTGCGCTGCGTACTGCACAGGGTAAAATTTTCATCTGCCTGCCCCCTAAAGTAAACTGGGGGCTATTATAGCAGGTTTTTGCCGGCTTGTCAATTTTTTAACGACTGCGAACCGGCAGCTTTTTTCGGCGGCGGAATGGGTTTTAACGGGGGCGGGCAATTCGTTTTTGATTTTGGGTGAGATGCGTTTTGCGGTAGTGGGGCTGTCCTCTTTTGATTTTGGTGTGTGGCGCTTGGGGTTTGCGCTCTCTCCTGCTGCCCCGGCGGGCAAAAACGTCACCACCCGGCAGGTGGCCGAGTGGCGGCGGGGCTGTCTTTTTCCATGCTGCTGCGGAGGGCTTGGGTCAGGTTTCCTGCGGGGGTGGGGCGGGGGACTCCTCCGGGGCGGGCTTCGGTTCGGTGATGGTGGGGATAAAGGCCTTGGCGATCTTCCCTTCCCCGCGGCGCTTAATATAGAAATACCCGATGAAGCTGAATACCAGCGCACCGATGAAATTGACGAAAAGGTCCTCCATCGTATCGTAAAGCCCGATATCCAGATAGCCGCCGAGGCCCAATTCCTGCCCGTTTACCGTTACGGCGGTGATGCCGCTGATGGTGACGGGGATATTTTTATTGGTGGGGTCCAGCATGACCGAGGTGATGCTGTTCACGACGGTATCCTTCTGCATATCCATCATGAACAGGCGGTCCATGCCGAATTCGAAGAACTCCCACAGCACGCCGACGGTCATGGAGAAGCAGAAGGCCACCAGCGCCACGTAGATGGGCGAAAGCTCGAATTTGATCTTACTGTTGCGGTTCAGGATATCGATGAGGGCGAAGCCGGTGGCGGCGCACAAAAACCCGGTGGTGGTGTGCAGGATGGAATCCCAATTGGGAACGGTGATGAAAAAGCAGGCAAGCTCCCCCAATATCTCCGAGGCGAAGATGAACAGCAGGATGATGATCTGCAGCGTATCGGGCAGCTCAATGCCGAAGTTCTGCTGGATGAAAAACGGCAGGACGAAAAGCGCCAGCACCAGCAGGCAGATAAAAGCGTTTTCATATTCTCCGCGCAGGATGGAGGATACCAGCGTAGCAAGGACGATCAGGCGCAGCACCAGATATACCGCAAATACCTTGGGCTGCCGCCGGATCGCCGCGCGCAGGTCGCGGGCGGGTTTACGAACCTTTTGGCGTTTTTTCATCGTTGTGGCCATTCCTTTCCCGGTCGTTTTTTTTGATTATAGCATAGTTTTCCCCAAAAGGCAAAGAAAAACGGGGGGACGGGTAAAGGCCCGCCGATCCCCCGGCATATGAAAAGAGAGATACCGCATCGTGCGGTATCCCTCTGTCTTTGGTGGACGATACAGGACTTGAACCTGTGACCCTCCGCACGTCAAGCGGATGCTCTTCCAGCTGAGCTAATCGTCCATTTTGGCTGCTCGATTATTCTATCACACCACGGCTGCGGATGTCAAGGGTTTTGTGCGAAGCTTTTTTGCGGGGCCGGTGCAGGGGGCGGAGGGCGGATGGTTTGTGCAGGGGGCGGGGATAGGGCCGCAGGCCGCCCCGGCGCAGCCGGGGCAAGCGGGCGAAGCCCGCTTCGGCGGTGCGGAGCACCGCCGGGCCTGCGGCCCGTTGCCCCGCTCCCTGCAAAAATCTGCGGGGGGACGGAAAAATTCGCGGGGGTGTGTTGCATTTCCGGCGGGGCGGCGTTATATAGGGTGGAGGGCAAAACCCGGTTGCACCGCCCTCCGTCCTTATGGTACCATCTATAAAAAGACGAAAGAGCAAGGAGGGACGTTTCTATGCTGCCCCTGATGATCACGGCGATAGAAAACGACGACGACCGGCAGCTTGCGGCGGAGCTGTATACCCGCTACCGGGCGGTCATGCTGCGGCAGGCGGGTTCTATCCTGAAGGAGGACGACCGGGCCGAGGAGGCGGTGCAGGAGGCCATGCTGCGGGTGATCCGCCACCTGGAAAAGGTGCGGATGATCCCCGAAAATGAGCGGGCCTACTATCTGGCTGCGGTGACGCAGACTGCCGCCCTTGACCTGTACCGCCGGCGGCAGCGGGAGCAGCAGAATACCTTTACCGGGTATGACGAAAGCCTGGACGCCCCCGGCCCGGCGGAGGACGGCCCGATGGAGCTGCTGCTGCGTCGGGAGCAGGCTGTGCTGCTGCGGCAATGCGTGGCCCTGCTGCCGCAGCGGGAGCTGGATATCCTGAACTACCGCTACCTGCTGGAGCTGCCGCATAAGGAGATCGCCCGGCTGATGGGGCTGAAGCCCGAGCATGTACGGATGCTGCTGACGAGGGCCAAGCGCAAGCTGCTGCTGGCCTATCGGGAGAAAGGAGGAACGGACGATGAGTAACTATCCATTGGATAAAAAGATGCTGGAGGAGGAATACGGCGACCTGTTGATCAAGGCGGCGCTGCGGGAATATGCCATTGAGCAATCGGAGCGGCTGGAGCGGGAGGCGGCCGGCGAGGAGCCGCTGCCCCCTGCCGACGACCGTGTGATCCGGGGGGCATTCCGGCGGGCGGCGTGGCAGGATGGCTGCGAGGTGCTGCTTGCCGGTGCCAAAAAGGCCGTTACCCGGGTGGCGGTGGTATTTTTGGCGGCGGCGCTTACCATCACCACGGCGTTTGCGCTTTCGCCGGCGGAAAAAAAGCAGACCGTGCTGCAAAAGGTGCTGGAGACCATCCGGTATTACACCGATAAATGGGCGACGGCCGGCAGCACACTGGTGGAATATCCCCGCTATCGGTTTGAGGATTTTGAGTATATTGAGGTGCCGAATGAGCAGGTGCAGGAGGTCGTGGATACATGGGTCATTTTCCGCAACGCCCTGAACTTTTCCGGCAATACCAGTCTGACCATCAACCAGCTGCTGTGGTCGATGTTCCTGTACTGCGAGGCCAAGGGTTTGGAATATCCCTACATTGACGAAAGCGGCACATGGGTGGACGGCGATGCGGTACGGGAATTTGCTGAAAACCTGTTCGGCATCACCGGGGAGCAGATGGCAGGGAGGGCGCAGAAGAACCCCCAATGCTACGATGCCGGGCGGAATGCCTACCGGGACAGCCGTCACCTCGGCTATCCCGCGATCGCCCGGGCGGGGATCACCGGCTATACCGAAAACGAGGACGGCAGCTTTACCATCGATCTGGTGATGGACCCCGAGGGGGAGCCGAACGGCTACTGCTACTGCCCCATGCGGATCACGGCGGATTACAGCAGCGGACACCTGGTGCTGCGTTCCGGGTTAATCTTTGATCCTGCGGAGGATGCCGCCCGGACGGCGACGCCATAGGGCGGGGCCGGTGCAGGGAGCGGAGTAGGGCCGCAGGCCGCCCCGGCGCAGCCGGGGCAAGCGGGCGAAGCCCGCTTCGGCGGTGCGGAGCACCGCCGGGCCTGCGGCCCTATCCCGCCCCCTGCTGCCTTTTCGTTGAAAAGCCCGCAAAACCATGCTATAATATTTTCAAATTTATGCCGTAACCGGATCTGCAAACCAGAAAGCGAGGGATCTACTATGGGAACTTTGCAAGCCCACATTCGTCTGGACTCGTCCCTGAATATCCGCTATGCCCTGCTGCCCGGCGACCCTGCCCGCCTTGACCGCATCGCCCTGCACCTGCAGGATGTCCGGGAGCTGGCCTATAACCGGGAATTCCGCAGCCTGACCGGAACCTACCGGGGGGTGCAGGTGCTGGCGGTCTCCACCGGCATCGGCGGCGCCTCGATGGGCATTGCCGTGGAGGAGCTGCGTGCCTGCGGCGTGGAATGTGCCATCCGCATCGGCAGCTGCGGCGCCTTACAGTTTGATATCGCCCCCGGCGAGCTGGTGCTGGCCGAAGGTGCGGTGCGGGATGACGGCGCTTCCGCCGCCTACCTGCCGCTGGGCTACCCTGCCGTAGCTGACCACCGTCTGCTGGAATGCTGCCGCACGGCGGCTGCGGCGCAGGGCTTTGCCCACCGCTGCGGGCTGGTGCGCAGCCACGACAGCTTCTACACCGATGAGGAAACGGAGCTGTGCCGGACCTGGTCTGCCCGCGGGATCCTGGGGGCGGATATGGAAACCGCCGCCCTGTATACCATCGGAAGACTGCGGGGAATGGCTGCCGCCTCCATCCTCAATAATGTCGCCCCGTATGAGAGCGATGTTGCCGAAAGCGTAGCCGACTACGCCGACGGCGACCGGATGGCCATGCAGGGGGAGCAGAATGAGATCATCACGGCGCTGGAGGCGTTTGTGCGGTGGGAGGAACAGTATGGATCACACTAAACAGCTGCTGCGCATCTCGGATATCGCAGCCGCCGCACCCGATGTCCTGCGTTACCGCTTTACCGCCGCCGAGGGGAAGCTTGCCCCCTTCCTGCCCGGCCAGTACATCTGCCTTTACTATGAGATCGACGGCACCACCACCGGCCGCCCCTACTCCATCGCTTCCTCCCCGCGGGAGGCCGAGGAGGGCGGGTACTATGACCTGTTCATCCATGTGGGGGGAAGCTTTACCTCCCGCTGGCTGGGGCAGCACGGCACTGTGGGGACGACCATTCGGGCCTCTCACCCGCTGGGGGAATTCTGCATCACCCCCGAAACGCCCCGGAAGATCGTCGGGATCAGCGGCGGCATGAGCGTGACCCCGCTGCGCTCGATGGTGCGCAGCATCGTCGATAGTGATACCGACCGGGAGATCAGCCTGTTCTGCGGGTGGGATGACCCTGCCGCCATGCTGTTCCGGGAGGAATTCACCGCCCTGGCCCGGGAATGTGACCGGGTGCGGGTACGGTTTGCGCTGGCGCAGAACCCCCGGCCGGAGGATAAGCACGGCTATTTCACGGCGGAGGACATCCTGCCGGAGACCGACGCCGCCGAAGCCGCCTATTACCTTTGCGGGCCGCAGGCCATGTACGATACCCTGCATGACGGCCTGACCGCCGGCGGGGTACGCCCGGAGCGCTACCACCGGGAGGTGCCAGGTGAAATACACACTCCCCCCTACCCCACCGCCCCGGGGGAACGCTATCCCCTGACCATCCATACCGGCAGCGGGACCGTGACCGCCACGGCTGCCGCCGAGGAAAGCGTCCTTGTGGCGCTGGAGCGTGCGGGGGTATCCCCCCGTGCCTACTGCCGCAGCGGTTCCTGCGGCTACTGCCGCTCCCGGCTGCTCTCCGGGGAGGTCTGGACCGACCCCGACCGGGCGCCTGCCCCTGCGGACGGCGTCTTTCATCCCTGCTGCTCCTTCCCGCGCAGCGCCCTTACCGTGGTGCTGCCGGAATAAGCCGCCCGTTTTATCGGTATTCAACAGCCGTCGGTTTTTGCCGGCGGCTGCGTTTTTGCGGGGGGATGGCATGGCCTTTCCGCTGTCTTTCCGGTACTTTTTTCCCCTATCGGCGCCGGCGGCGGGGGCCCCGGCAAGGCCCGCAATAGTATCAACTCCGTTACAATTCCGTCAATACAATTGACACGCCCGCCCGGGGGGACTATAATAAACTTGTTATTCCAATGAGCCTGGAGGGTAATCCATGAAACTGTTTTATGCGGCGCTTACTGCCGCCCCCGTTACCGGTGATAACAGCATCGTTCCCATCGCCATCATTGCCATGGCTGTTGTTGTGGTCATTGCGGCCGTGCTGCTGCTTACCTCCCGCAAAAAATAAATCCCGCCGTTTTCCCGCCGTCTGCCGCTGCGCAGGCGGCCTTTTTTTGCGCCTGTTTCCCGCTTTCCCGCCGCAGGAAGCCTGTACCGTTTCGTCCGAATAATGGGCTGTATTTTTACAATTGTAACAAAATTTTTACGAATGCCCGCTATCTATTGTCTAACTCATCATAAATATGGTATGCTTACCTTACGGCGGACCGGAAGAACCGCCGAAATTATGAAAGAACAGATCAAGGAGGAGAACCGAATGAAGAAATTCCGTATTCTCGCACTGATGCTGGTACTTATTATGGTACTGGCCGGCTGCGGCAACGGTGCTACCGCTCCCGCTGCCAAGGACATCGTCGTTCTGTACACCAATGACGCCCACTGCGGCATCGAGGACGGCATGGGCTACCAGGGCCTTTCCGCTGCCAAGCGTGCGCTGCTGGCCGCAGGCAATAAGGTCCTGCTGGTAGATAACGGCGACGCCGTTCAGGGCGACACCATCGGCACCCTTTCCAAGGGCGAGTACATCATCGACATCATGAACAAGCTGGGCTACGATGTAGCCACCCCCGGCAACCATGAGTTCGACTACGGCATGGACCAGTTCAATAAGCTGGTGGAAAAGGCCGACTTTGAGTACATCAGCTGCAACTTTGTAGACAAGGACGGCAACCCCGTGCTGAAGCCCTATGTCATCAAGGATGTTGACGGCGTGAAGATCGCTTTCGTCGGCATTTCCACCCCCAAGACCATCACCACCTCCACCCCCACCTACTTCCAGGATGGCGAAGGCAACTACATTTTCGGCTTCCTGCAGGATGAGACCGGCGAAAAGCTGTACACTGCCGTACAGAACGCCGTAGACGCTGCCCGCAAGGAGGGCGCCAAGTATGTCATCGCCATGGCCCACCTGGGCATCGAGGCGGACTGCCAGCCCTGGACCTCCTCCGATGTGATCGTCAACACCAGCGGCATTGACGCCCTGCTGGACGGTCACTCCCATTCCACCATCGCCGGTGATATCGTTAAGAATAAGGAAGGCAAGGATGTTATCCTCACCTCCACCGGCACCAAGCTGGCCAATATCGGCTGCCTGACCATTTCCGCCGACGGCAAGGTCTCCTCCACCCTCATCAATGATGACGGCGTAGGCGAGACGATCTCCGAGATCAAGAAGGGCTACGAGGAGATGGTAAATACCGTCGTGGCCTCCACCAAGGTCGAGCTGACCACCAATGACCCCGTGACCGGCGAGCGTATGGTTCGTCGTCAGGAGACTAACCTGGGCGACCTGTGCGCCGATGCCTACCGTACCCTTTCCGGCGCTGATGTTGCTCTGGTCAACGGCGGCGGCATCCGTGCCAACATCCCCGCAGGCGATATCACCTACGGCCAGATCATCGCCGTTCATCCCTACGGCAACGAAATGTGCGTCGTGGAAGTGACCGGCCAGCAGCTGCTGGATGCTCTGGAAATGGGCTCCCGCAATGCCCCCGGCGAGTGCGGCGGCTTCATGCAGGTTTCCGGCATGACCTATGAGATCGACCTCAATGTTGAGCCCACCGTGGAGATCAACACCGAGGGGATGTTCACCGGCGTTTCCGGCGAATACCGTGTCAAGAATGTTAAGATCGGCGGCGAGGATCTGGATCTTGCCAAGACCTACACCGTTGCCAGCCACAACTATATGCTCAAGTCCTTCGGCGACGGCATGGCCATGTTCGAGGGCGCCAAGCTGCTGCAGGATTCCGTCATGATCGACAACCAGGTCCTCATCAACTATATCGTTGACAGCCTGGGCGGCGTTGTCGGTGATGATTATGCCGATCCCTACGGCCAGGGCCGTATCACCGTCATCGAGAAGAAGTAATTCTTCCCCACAGCATCAAAAAAGCTCCCCTGCGGGGGAGCTTTTCTTTTGTCCTGCCGCCCGGCCGGCGGGGGGCAGGGGGCCGCAGGCGCCCCGGCTGCGCCGGGGCCGGCGGGCGCAGCCCGCCGAAACCGTCCGGAGGACGGTTTGCCTGCGGCCCTCTGTCCCGCCCCCTGCACGGGGTGTTACAGGTCGTCCAGCGTCATGCCGAAGGAGGGCAGGAACTGCAGCAGGAACTGCTCCGCCTCCGGCAGTGCCAGCTCGTGGATGGCCTGCAGCAGGGTATCGTAGGCGCGGTCAAATTCGTGGTTGCCCGCCCGGCGCTCCTCGGTGCATTTGATCAGTGCCGAGATCTTATCCGCCGCCTTGATAAAGGGCCGGTATTCCTCCGTCGGGGTGAACCACGGCGCCATCTCCTCCGCCATCGGCACCGGCAGCCGGGAAAGCAATGCGCTCTGCGCCTCCTTTTCCACCGCCTTATATGCCGTTTTGATGCTCTCGTTTTTGTATTTTACGGGGGTGGGCATATCGCCGGTCAGGATCTCGGTGCAGTCGTGGTACAGGGCGTACAGCACCGCCTTTTCCGGCTCCAGCTGGCCGCCCCGCTGCCGGTTCAGCAGCACCAGCGCATGGGCGATATAGGCCGTCTCCAGCGTGTGCTCGCACAGGTTCTCCGGCCGGGAGGACCGCATAAGGCACCAGCGGTCGATATACTTCATCCGTCCCAGCAGGGCATAAAACGTATTCAGCATGGCTTTTCTCTCCTTGGCAAATTACTGCGGGCCGCCGGCATACGGCCGCGCCGCTTCTCCTGCTATTCTACCACGGGGCAGGGGCCGCTGGCAAGCACCTCCGCATTTTGCAGGAACTCCTGCACCGTCCCTCTCTCTTTATCCAAAAATGCAGGAAAAATCAATTCTCCTGCATTTCCATTCCAAAACAGCGCCTATTTCTCCCCGTTTCCTTGTTAAAATGAATGAAAATAAAAAAATCCTGCAAAATGGGGTTGCAATTTCCTTTCGGGATGCTATAATAACAACCATAGTCCGAACAACCCGTTAAAAAGTAATCTGATAAGGAGAACCCACCATGAAAAAACTCTTTGCGATCCTGATGGCCGCCATGATGCTGCTGTGCTGCGTAGCCTGCGGCGGCGGCAATGACACCCCCACCCCCACCCCCACCCCCGGCACCGATACCGATACCCCCGTTTCCCTCACCGTGGGCACCGGCGGCACCGCCGGCACCTACTACGCCTACACCAATGCCGTCGGCATGATTTTGGGCGAGGCCACCGGTTACAGCTATAATGTCATCTCCACCGGCGGCTCGGTCGCCAATATCAACGGCATCGAGGACGGCGACTACAATATGGCCATCGTGCAGAACGATACCATGATCAAAGCCTACAATAAGCTGGATGACTTCAATTTCCCCTCCGCCATCACCTCCTTCTCGGTGCTGGGCGAGGTCTACTCCGAGGTCATGCAGATCGTTGTGCGGGGCGACCTGAAGGACACCGTTAAAACGCTGGCCGATGTCAAGGGTCTGCGCGTTTCCATCGGCGATGCCGGCTCCGGCACCGAGGCCAACGCCAAAGCCCTGCTGGCCGCCTACGGCGTTTCCCTCGATGACATCACCGCCCAGAACCTTTCCGCAGGCAGCAGCGCCGACGCCATGAAGGACGGCAAGCTGGATGTATTCTTCTTCACCTCCGGCGCGCCCACCACCGCCATCACCGAGCTGCAAACCGCCATGAGCATCTACCTGCTGGGGCTGGATGATGCCGTCATGGATGCCTTTATTGCCGATAACAAGGTCGGCGACTACGCCGTTTATGCCAAGATGGCCGTCACCCACGACCAGTACGACTGCATCCCCGCCGATGCCCCCATCACCACCATCGGTGTGACCGCCACCTACATCGTCTCCAATTCCCTCTCCGAGGATCAGGTCTACAATATGACCAAGGCCCTGTGGGAGAACAAGGACGAGATCGCCAAGGCGCACGCCGTCGGCTCCGGTATGGATATCAACAATGCCTTTGTTACCATCGGCAACGTGCCGCTGCACGCCGGTGCCGCCCGGTATTACACCGAAATGGGTCTTTCGGTCGGCTGATCGTTTCCCATCACCCCCCTTTGCCTGCGGCGGGAGAGCGCCATCCTCCCGCCGCGGCTTTCCCCATTTTGCCGGGCGACAAAGCAGTGCCGCCCCCGACGCCCCTTTGTGACCCGGTGAACCCCATTCCCCCAAGAAAGGATGCTGCCCTATGAACCATCTGCATCACCACACCGATGAGACCGACCCCGCAAAGCTTTTGCAGGAGCTGGACCGTGACAGCAAAAGCCGCAGCCTGACCGGCGGCTGGAAAACCGCCATGACGGTGCTGTTCGTCCTCTATTCCGTCACCATGATCGTGATGGCGCTGGTCGTTTCCGGTGCGACGCAATACACCCGCCTGCCCGTTTTTGTGGGCATGACGCTGTTTGTCGGCTACCTGAAATACCCCGCCAGCAAGCGGGACGCCCTGCGGGATAACTACTTCCCGTGGTATGATGTCCTGCTGGCGTTCGCCTCGCTCATCGTCTTTTTCTACTATGCCGTCATGCAAAAAAAGATCATCCAGATGGCAAACCGCATCGGCACCACCCAGATCATCATCGGCATCATCGGCATCCTGCTGCTGGTGGAGCTGTGCCGCCGTTCCACCGGGATTCCGCTGATTGTGGTGGTGGGGCTGTTCACCGTCTACGGGGCGTGGTGGCTCACCAATAATAACCCAAAGACCGCCCTGCGCAATCTCATCTACAACCTGTTCTATAACCTCAATTGCGGCATCTTCTCCTCCCCCATCACCGTCTGCGCTTCCTTTATCGTGCTGTTTATCATCCTCGGCTCCTTCCTCGAAAAGACCGGCATCGGCACCTTCTTCGTGGATCTGGCAAACTCCATCGCGGGCGCCAGCGTGGGCGGCCCCGCCAAGGTTGCCGTTATCTCCAGCGCTTTGGAGGGGATGTATTCCGGCTCGTCCGTCGCCAATACCGTCGGCAGCGGCAGCATCACCATCCCCACCATGAAAAAGGTGGGCTATAAGCCGGAATTTGCCGCAGCGGTGGAGGCCGCCGCTTCCACCGGCGGTCAGATCATGCCGCCCATCATGGGCGCCGCCGCCTTCCTTATGGCGGAGATCACCGGCATCCCCTATGCTTCCATCGTCGTTGCCGCCATCCTGCCCGCCGCTCTGTATTTCACCGGCATCTTCCTTATGGTGCATTTTGAGGGCAAGCGGCTGGGGCTCAAGGGCCTGCCCAAGGACTCCATCCCCCACTTCTTCCGCCTGCTGGCAAAAAGCGGCTATCTGCTCATTCCGGTCGTCATCCTCGTCATCTGCATGAACTACTACACCGCCGGGATGTCCGCCTGCTTTGCCATCCTGTTCGCCCTTATCATCAGCCTGATCGGCCGGGATAAGCGGGATCTTCTGCGCTCCGTCGGGCTGCCGCTCATCCCGCTGGCCGTCCTCGTCGTTCTGTGGCAGGTCATCAAAATCGATACCGGTACCGCTGTCTTTGTTTCGATGGTGGTCGCCGTCCTGTGCAGCTTCCTTACCCGTTCCGCCATCCTCTCCCCCCGCCTCGTCGCGGAGGGTCTGCAGGGCGGCGCCGGCAGCTCCATCGGGGTTGCGGTGGCCTGCGCCATGGCCGGCATCATCTCCGGTGTGGTCTCCATGACGGCACTGGGCACCACGCTGGTGGCCGTTATCGTTCCCCTCGCCCAAAAGAGTGTCTTCCTTGCGCTGTTCTGCACCATGGCCGCCTGCATCGTGCTGGGTATGGGCGTACCCACCACCGCAAACTACGTCATCATGGCCACCATCACCGCCCCCATCCTCATCAAAATGGGGCTGCCCACCCTGGCGGCGCATATGTTCGTGTTTTATTTCGGCATCGTTGCGGATATCACCCCGCCGGTTGCGCTGGCCGCCTATGCCGGCAGCGCCATCGCCCACTCCAATCCCCTCAAGACCGGCGTGGCCGCCACCAAGCTCGCCATCGGCGCCTTTATCATCCCCTATATCTTTGCCCTCAATCCCAGTCTTCTGTTCATTGATGTGGAGAGCGTCTGGGCGCTCATCGCCATTATGGTCACCTCGGTCATCGGTATGGCGGGCATCGCCATGGGCATGACCGGCCACGCCCATGCCCCCATCCCGTGGTTTATGCGCATCATGCTGCTGGCCGGCGGCGTCTTCCTCATCGACCCCAGCCCCGTCAGCGACCTCATCGGGCTTCTGCTCATCGGCATCCCGGTTGCGTGCCAGCTGCTGCAGGGCCGCAAGCGCAAAGCCGTTACGGCATCCTGACATTCGCATCAATGGGGCAGTCCCTGCGGGGGCTGCTCCTTTTTTACCCCCTGCAGGCCGCAGGAACAGGGCCGCAGGCCGCCCGCCGCTTCGCGGCGGGCAAATGGGCTTCGCCCGTTTCGGCGGTGCGCAGCACCGCCGGGCCTGCGGCCCTCCCCCTGCACAAGCTCTCCCCACCTTGCACCCTCCCCGCCGATGTGCTATCATCAAAGCAGAAATGAGGTGACCCCATGCCGCTGGAGATCGAGCGCAAATTCCGCATCAAAATGCCTCCCAAAAGCTGGCTGCAAAGCCTGGAAAATGTCCGGGCCACCGGTCTGGTGCAGTGCTACCTCACCGCCCGTGAGGGCTGGGAGCGCCGGGTGCGCCAAGCCACCGATGCCTTGACCGGCGAGGTACGCTGCACCCTCACCGAGAAAACCGAAGCCGCCGGGGCCGTCCGCACCGAGCTGGAAAAGGAGATCACCCCGGAGGAATACGAGGCGCTGCTGCCCGAAATGCTGCCCGGCACCCCGCCGCTTTATAAGGTGCGCTGGTCGTTCCCCTACGGCGGCCACACCATCGAGATCGACTGCTACCCCTTTTGGGAAAACGAAGCGATACTGGAGGTGGAGCTTTCCGCCCCCGATGAGCCCATCGCCCTCCCGCCGGAGCTCGAGGTGCTGGCCGAGGTGACCGACGACCCGACCCTCAAAAACCGCGCGCTGGCACTGGCCATGGCAGAATGGGAAAAGAGCCCACCCCCTGCCACGGCGGAATGATAAAAATTTGACCATCCCCCGGCTTCCCTATTGACAACCGCCCAAAAGGGAATATAATGGTGTCAAGATGTTTCGGGGCGGGGTGCAATTCCCCACCGGCGGTGACGGAGCCCATCGGCTCCCCAGTCCGCGAACAGCGCCACGGCGCTGCCGAGAGGGTGCAATTCCCTCACCGACGGTTACAGTCCGGATGGAAGAAACAGCGCTTTTTTGCGTGTTCGGCGCCCCGCTGCGGCTTTTTGCCGTGCCGGGCGCTTTTGTTTTGCGATGAAACATCTGCAAATCAAAAAAAGGAGCAGAAACCCATGTCAAACACCAATCCCAAACTCGGCCGTCTGGCCAAGCTCGGCCTGCTGGCCGCCCTCTCCATCGTGCTCGTATTCTTTATCCACTTCCCCATCTTCCCCACCGCCAAGTTTTTGGAATACGACCCCGCCGATATCCCCATCATGATCGCCACCTTCGCCTTCGGCCCGTGGTACGGCCTGATGACCACCATCGTCGTTGCGGTGGTGCAGGGGCTTACCGTCAGCGCCTCCAGCGGGATCTACGGCATCATCATGCACATCATCGCCACCGGCACCTTTGTGCTGGTCGCAGGCTTCCTCTATCAAAAGCATAAGACCAAAAAGAGCGCACTGATCGCACTGCTTTGCGGCGTCGTGGCGTGGGGGCTCATCATGATGCCCGCCAACCTCATCATCACCCCCATCTTTACCGGTATGCCGGTGGAGGCCATCCGCGGCATCCTGCTGCCAATCATCCTGCCCTTCAATCTCATCAAAGCCGGCATCAACGCCGTTGTGACCTTCCTCGTCTACAAAAGCGTTTCGCCGCTTCTGCATCGGTGATTTTATGAAAGAACAGTTCTCCTTTACCGGCCGTGTCATCGCGGGACACCATCTCGGCCACACCCTCGGCTTTCCCACCGCCAATATCGTTGTCACCCCCGGCGAACGGGTACCTGCCTTCGGCGTTTATGCGGCGTGGGTCACTCTGCCGGATGGCTCCCGCCATGCCGCCGTCACCAATCTCGGCGTCCGCCCCACCGTGGAGGAGGCCGGCGCCCTGTGGGTGGAAAGCTATCTCCTCGATTTTTCCGGCGACCTGTACGGGCAGGAGCTGACCGTGACGCTTTGTCACTTCCTCCGCCCGGAGCAGCGGTTCCCCAATGTGGAGGCGCTGCGGCAGGCCATCGCCAAAAATGCCGATGAGGCCCGTGCCCTGCTGCTGGGCGAAAAGGAAACGCCGGCATCGGAGAACCCGTGACCCTGCACAGACTCCCGGCCGGGCGGCGGCCCGGCGGCGAAGCAAGACTTTATCCTTCTCTCGGTCCAAGCATAATAAGAGCAAGTGCAGCTGCACATGCGAAAAACAGAGCGTTCCGGCAGGCAGTCGAAACGCTCTGCTTTCATTTTGGGGGTCGTCCCACCCCCCTCGGATACCGAAAGCGGCCTGTAACGATTTGCCCATTGTGAAAGTAATTCTGTTTTGATACAATAGTTTCAAACAGTGATTGTAAGGAGGTGGGTATCATGCCCCTTATCATCGTTCGTAACGACATTACGAAAATGAGCGTGGATGCCATTGTCAATGCGGCCAAGGAATCCCTGCTGGGCGGGGACGGCGTGGACGGCTGCATCCACCGGGCGGCGGGGCCGGAGCTTCTCCGGGAGTGCCGGACGCTGGGCGGCTGCCGGACCGGCGAAGCCAAGCTCACCGGTGCGTACCGCCTGCCGTGCAGATATGTGATCCACACCGTCGGCCCCGTGTGGAACGGCGGTAAGTACGGCGAACGGGAGCAACTTGCCTCCTGCTATCGCTCAAGTCTTGCGCTGGCGAAGGAGCACGGCTGCGAAACGGTCGCCTTCCCGCTGATCTCCTCCGGCGTCTTCGGCTATCCCAAGGATCAGGCGCTCCGGGTGGCGGTGGACACCATCAGCGAATTTTTGGCGGAAAACGACATGACGGTGTACATCGTCATTTTCGACCGTGCAGCGTATCAGATCGGCAATAAGCTGTTTGCGGACATCGCCGCCTACATCGACGACCACTATATGGACACCCACACCAACCTCCGGCGGGAGCGGGCACGCCGGAAGGACGTCGCCGAAAGCCGGATGCTGACCGCTTGCGAGGATGCGCCCATGGCGGCCTCCGGGCTGGACGAGGCGCTGGCGCATCTGGACGCCGGATTTTCGGAGACGCTGCTAAAGCTCATCGACCGCAGCGGCAAAAAGGACGCCGAGGTCTACAAAAAGGCCAATGTGGACCGCAAGCTGTTTTCGAAGATCCGCAACAACCCGGACTACAAGCCCTCCAAGCCCACGGCGGTGGCCTTCGCCATTGCGCTGGAATTGAATCTGGATGAGACCCGGGACCTCATCGCCCGGGCGGGCTACGCCCTGGGCCCCAGCAGCAAGTTCGATGTCATCATCGAGTATTTCATCACACGGCGGGACTACGATATTTTCAGGATCAACGAGGCGCTGTTCGCCTTTGACCAGAGCCTGCTGGGGGCATAGACGTGAAGGGAGGAAAAGAAAAATGAAACTTGGAAAACTGCACGAGGTCGATATAAGAAAAGTCTGGCCGCATGAACAATATGATTTTTCAAAGTGGCTTGCTGCGGAAGAGAACATTCAAGAACTTGGGAATGTACTTAACTTGTCACTAACGGATATTGAAACAGAAAGGCTTGTTGGTAGTTATCGCTGCGATATTCTATGCAGAGATGAGATCACAGGGAAAGTCGTGCTCATTGAAAATCAGCTTGAACAGACCAACCATGACCACTTAGGGAAAATATTGACC
>SFFJ01000030.1 GCA_004557855.1 Oscillospiraceae bacterium | reverse complement strand
CTGGATAATATGGACACATCAAATAATCAAAAAAATGAGGTATCAAATTTATGAAGCAAAATCCGTTAAATATGATGCCCAACAACGAGTGGGAATAATCCCCGAAAGGCCAAAAAGCCTTATTTGAACTACTGCAATAAAAAACGCTATCTGATTCGAAGTCAGATAGCGTTTTTCTTATCTCCTGTTACAGCTTTCGCTCCATCACGATGTACTGCCCTTCATCCACCTGCGTAAAGCCGTTCTTTTTCCAGAATGCAAGGCTCTGCGGATTGCCCTTGTCCACGCCCAGCCGCAGCGTCGTGTAGCCCAAAGAACGCAGGTATTCCATCGCTTCGCCGACCAGCGCAGACCCCAGCCCGGTGCCCTGGTGCGCGGCAGCCACCATGAAAAATCCGATAAAAGCCGTTTGCTCCTGCGGGTACCCCAGGATCAGATCCATGACGGCCACAGGCGCGCTGTCCCCGGCAAAATACCCGACGTAATACTTATCCCGCACATCCTTCCCCGGCGGCAGCGCCCGCATATCCGCCCGGATGCTGTCCTCGGTCGCAAGCGGCGGGTGATACCGATAATACTGAAGATTGCCGCGGCACAGGGCATACACCTGCCCGATATCCGCCTCGCACAAACAGCGCACACGGTATGTTTTTGATAACCCCGCAGCCTCCATATCCATCCCTTCCCTTCTGCCCACGATTATACAATATCCGGGACCGGGAATCAATGCGGAATCGTTTGGCCGGGGGAGGACTTTTTCCATTGCCTCCCGTAGGAAAACAAAGTATAATAGAAGCAAAAGATGGGTAGCCTGCGGGCTTCCCACCCGGAAAAGGAGGAAAATGAATGAAGAAAATTCTACCGGTTCTGGTGGCACTGGCGCTGTTGGCGGGGTGCGGCGGCAAAACGCCCCCGGTGCCCGAGCCCACCCCACCCCAAACGGAGCAGGGTGAGCGGGAATTGCAGCAGCTTGCCGGGGAGGCGCTGGCGCTTTGGCGGCAGATGGGCGGTGCGCCGGTCTTTTCCGCCGATACCATGAATTCCGCCGCGGCGGCACGCCTGTTCATGCAGTACTGCATCGCCACGGGGCAGGAGACCCCTTACAGCGACCCGACCGAGCATTGGCTTACGGCGGCGCCGGTGGATGAATTCGTGATGACCTACTTCGGGCTTGCCCCGGAGGTGCTGCGGGAACGGGATACCGAGGCCGCGGAAAGCAAGCTCTACGACCCCGAGCACGGGTACATCGCACCGGTCAATCTGTCCGCTGCGCCGCAGGAGGTCGAGCTGCGTTCGGCACAATGGGCGGATGCCGAAACCTTTACGCTGCTGCTGGAATACCGCTATTCCCCGGCAGATGGCGACGGGTACAGCGAAAACATGACCCTCACCGTGCAGCGCACCGCCGGGGGCCTGCGCTTTTTGTCCTGCGCTTTCGCAGAGGGATGACTATACCGAATACAGAAGGGCGCCGCAGGTTTTTCCCGCAGCGCCCCTTTTCTGTTCGGAGGTCAAGCCCCGTTTTGCAGCAGCCATTCGGTCATATCCCGCAGCGTTTCCTCCAGCGGCCGCGGCCGGTAGCCAAAGCGCTCTGCGGCCTTTCGGCAGCTGAACTGCCCGTTGGAGCCCAGCACGCTGATGGAATACGGGGTGAAAAACAGCGGCTTTTTTTCCCGCAGCGTCTTTTTCTCATAGAAGGGTGCGGCCAGCCCGGCCAGCCAAAGGGGGAGATAAAGGGAACGGCGCCGCAGCCCCGCCGCCTGTCCTGCCGTTTCCAGCAGCCCCCGGATGGTGGTATAGTGCCCGGAAAGGATATACCCCTCTCCCGGCGCCCCGCCCGCAGCGCAGGCCAGGATGCCGTCGGCGACATCCCGCACGTCCACAAAGTCATACCCGCCGCGCACGGCCAGCGGCAGCCGCCCCCGCAGGTAGTCCTTTGCCATGGTGGTAAAGCTGCCGCTTTGCAGATCACCCGGCCCGATGATACCGGAGGGGAACACCACCGAAGCATCCAGCCCCTGCCGTGCCGCCTCAAAGACAAGGTTCGCGGCCTCCGCCTTGGTTTTGGCATAGCCGCCCTCCACCAGCTCGGGGGAAAGCCGGCAGTCCTCGGTGATGGTCTCTCCCTTGGGCTTTTCCGGCAGCGCATGCACCGAGCTGACATAAACCAGCTTTTTCACCCGGTGCGCCGCACAATGCGCAAGCACCCGGGCGGTGCCGTCCACATTGACCCGCCGCAGGATGGGGGCGGGGCGGGTGGTGATGGAGATAATACCGGCACAATGGATCACGCAGCTTTCCGGCCCGGCCCCCTCAAAGAGGCCGTCCAGCGAAGCGTCGTCGGTAAGATCACCGGGAACGGCCTGCACCTCCGGGGGCAGCAGCGGCAGCAGGGGATCACCGGGCAGCACCAAAGCACGCACCGCAGCGCCGGCGCCGGCCAGCTTTTGCAGCACGGCCCGCCCCAAAAAGCCGGTTCCGCCGGTCACATAATAACGATCAAACATAAGGGAGCCCTCTTTTCACAAGCGCCCGCAAGGCCCGGGCATTTTTCTATCTTCAATGTACCATGGCAGCCGCCGTTTTGCAAGTAAGGTTAACAAAAAATTCAAGAAAAATTCAACGCCTTATAGGGAATCGTAACAAAAAACCGCATTTTTCGGTGAGTCGCATAGATTTACGGCCCGATTTTCATGGATTATAGCAGTAGATTTACGGGCAGAAATCTGCTATCATATAGGTGGAAAGAGAGGAGAAGGCGAAAGTCTTAACAGACACCCCCGGCCGCCGGAGCACGGGGAAGATGGCACCGGAAAAACTGCAAGCCGCCTAATGATCGCCGTCATAAACGGCAGTACCATCGCACTGCGGTGTTTACATATAGTACGGGCGTAGAACCAGTCAAAGCGTATGGTGCCATGATTCTGCAGAAAGCGAGGTAAACAAGGATGTTAGATATCAAGAACGAAGGGTAGCCCTTGGCTGCAGCAGGTCATGTGCAGTCAGGGGCTACCTTCATTATTAGGCAAACCCTCTTTTTTTTATATCAAAATATCCAACTATATCGAATAGGAAATAGTTTTTTTATATATCAGCGAAGTTTTTTCTATCGTTTTTCGGGTTTTCATCCGTTACAATGATAGCGTAAGAGAGGGCGAACCCATCGCCTTCGGTTTACCCTAAATTATCAAGGAGGAAACCCGTAATGAAAAAGACACTCGCTATCATCCTGGCAGTCGTTATGATGGTCAGCCTGCTGGCTGGCTGCGGCGACAAGCCCGGCCCCAACCCCGATCCCGCAGGATCTTCCCTGGACGTTGCCGTATTCTACTATGACTTCTCCGATGTCTACATTTCCAGCGTTCGTAATTCCATGAACAGCCAGCTGGATGCGCTCGGCGTCAAGTACAATAACTATGACGGCGCAGGCAACCAGTCCCAGCAGACCGACCAGATCAATACCGCCATCGCCAACGGCGCCAACCTGCTCATCGTCAACATCGTCGAGACTTCCTCTCCCGATGCTGCCCAGAACGCAGTAGAGGCCGCCAGAACTGCCGGTATCCCGATCATCTTCTTCAACCGCGAAGTTTCCAACGAAGTTGTAAACAGCTATGAAAAGTGCGCCTTTGTCGGCACCGATGCCCCCGAGGCCGGTCATATGCAGGGCAAGCTCGTCGGCGATTACCTGCTGGCCAACTATGATGCCGTAGACCTCAACGGCGACGGCACCATCTCCTATGTTATGTTCAAGGGCCAGGAAGGCAATGCCGAGGCCGAGGCCCGCACCCAGTTTGGTGTAGAGGATGCCAACGCTGTCCTCACCGCAGCCGGCAAGCCCGAGCTGGTTTACTACAATGCCTCCGCTACCGATAAGTATCTGGTAGACCAGGGCGGCAAGTGGTCTGCCCAGGCAGCCAATGACTACATGTCCTCCATCCTCTCCGAGTACTCCGAGACGAACGGCAACATGATAGAGCTCATCATCTGCAATAACGACGGCATGGCCGAAGGCGCTGTTTCCGCGCTGCAGGGTGCCGGCTACAATACCGGCGACGGCAAGACCATCCCCGTATTCGGCGTTGACGCTACCGATTCCGCCAAGCAGCTCATCAATGAGGGCAAGATGACCGGTACCATCAAGCAGGATGCCGAGGGCATGGCTTCCACCATCGTTAACCTGGTCAGCAGTGTTAAGAACGGCGGCAACCTGATGGACAACACCTCCTCCTTCAATGTGGATGAAGGCGTTGCCAAGATCCGTGTGCCTTACGCCACCTACACCGGCGAATAAGCCATACGAGTTGTTTCCCGCCCCAATTTAGAAGTTTCTCAAAAATCGGCGGGGCTGTCGGGTAGGCAGCCCCGCCCACCAATAAGCAGCGGTTCCGTTCTCCGGGCCGCTGTCAGCCTGCACCGGCATTTTTCCGGGGGATTTTCCGGGAAGATGATTACCGCCGGGCGCAGGGATGCAAGATAACAGTAGGAGGTGAACGCAGATGGAGCAGCCGGCATTGCTGGAAATGCGGAACATATCAAAGGAATTCCCCGGTGTAAAGGCACTTGACGGCGTATCGCTTACCGTTCGTCCCGGTACCGTCCATGCACTGATGGGGGAGAACGGCGCGGGGAAATCCACCCTGATGAAATGCCTGTTCGGCATCTACAATAAGGATCAGGGAACCATCATCCTGGATGGGAAAGAGGTGTCGTTCAAAAGCTCGAAGGAGGCGCTGGAAAACGGCGTCGCCATGGTGCATCAGGAGCTGAACCAGGCGCTGACCCGCAGCGTGATGGATAACCTTTGGCTGGGCCGCTATCCGCTGGCAGCGGGCATTATGGTCAGCGAATCCATTATGCGTAAAAGAACACAGGAGATCTTCGAGGAGCTGGACGTTCATGTTGACCCCAGGGCCATCATGTCCACCCTGCCCGTCTCCCAGCGTCAGATGGTGGAAATCGCAAAGGCAGTCAGCTATAATGCAAAGGTGATCGTATTCGATGAGCCGACCTCCTCTTTGACCGAGGCGGAGGTAGAGCATCTTTTCCGCATCATCGATATGCTGAAAAAGCGCAACTGCGGCATCATCTACATCAGCCACAAGATGGACGAGATCCTGCGCATCAGCGATGAGGTCACCATCATGCGGGATGGCCAGTGGGTCGCCACCCGTAATGCCGGCGATCTTACCATGGAGGAGATCATCAAGCTGATGGTGGGCCGGGAGCTGACCAACCGCTTCCCGCCCAAGGATAATAAGCCCGGAGAGGTCATTCTCGAGGTAGAAAATCTTTCCGGCAAATACACCCGGCTCCAGGAGGCCAGCTTCCAGCTCCGCAAGGGCGAGGTGCTGGGTATCGCCGGGCTGGACGGCTCCGGCCGTACCGAGGTGCTGGAAAACCTGTTCGGCGCCATGACCAAGGGCAGCGGCACCATCCGCCTGCACGGAAAAGAGATCCGCAACAGGAGCCCCAAGGAGTCCATTAAAAACGGCTTTGCCCTGCTTACCGAGGAGCGCCGTGCCACCGGCATTTTCGGCATCCGCGATATCAGAGAAAACACCGTTATTTCCAACCTCAATAGCTATTTGATCGGCGGTATCCCCCGCGAGGATAAAAAGATCGGAGCCTTCTGCCTCAGCGATAAAAAGATGAAGGCCGATACCGACTGGGCCATCAAGGCCATGCGCATCAAAACCCCCAGCCAGTCCGCACAGATCCGGTCGCTTTCCGGCGGCAACCAGCAAAAGGTCATCATCGGCCGCTGGCTGCTTACCAAGCCCGAGGTGCTGCTGCTGGATGAGCCGACCCGCGGCATCGATGTCGGCGCCAAGTACGAAATCTACCAGCTGATCCTTGACCTTGCCCGGGACGGCAAGGGGGTCATCATGGTGTCCTCCGAAATGCCGGAGCTTCTGGGCATCTGCGACCGTATTCTGGTCATGTCCGGCGGGCGTCTGGCCGGTGAGGTAGACGCTGCGAACACCAGCCAGGAGGAGATCCTGACGCTGGCGGCGAAATATGTGTAAGAAGGAGAGTTAAGCCATGAGTAATGGAACAAAAGTGTTGGGAAAGGATGAGCACATCGGCAAGCGCATCAAAGAGTTTTTGCTGAATAACGCACTCATCATCACTATGGCCGTTGCGGTTATCTATATCGCAATCAAGAACCCCAACTTCATCCGGACTGCCTCCGTGATCAATATTCTCTCCCAGACGGCAGCCTATCTGCCTGCTGCCTTGGGCATCGGCGGCTGCATCGTGCTTACCGGCACCGACCTTTCCGCCGGACGCGTGGTAGGCCTGACGGCCTGTATTTCGGCCTCACTGCTGCAAAATGCCGCCAACGTCGCCAATAAGATGTGGCCGCAGATCGGCACACTGCCCATTCCGGTGGTCATTCTTCTGGCCATGATGATCGGTGCGCTGGTCGGCTGCTTCAACGGCTTCTTTGTGGCAAAGTTCAAGCTGCACCCCTTCATCGTTACGCTGGGTACGCAGCTCATCCTGTATACCTGCCTGCTGCTGTATGTTCAGCAGGGCAACAATAAGGGCATGGCCATCTCCAATCTGGACGCCTCCTATACCAACTTCGTAAAGGGAGCCCTGTTCAAGATCAAAGGAGTGCCCGTCCCCCGGTATGTTCTGTTCGCCATTATCCTTACCGCTATTATGTGGTTTATCTGGAATAAAACCACCTTCGGCAAGAATATGTTCGCGCTCGGCTCCAATGAGGAAGCCGCCCGTGTTTCCGGCGTCAATGTATTCGCCGTCACCATCGGCGTATTTGCGCTGGCAGGCGCCATGTACGGCTTCACCGGCTTCATCGAGGGCGCCCGTGTCGCCTCCAATACCGCCAATACCGGCCTGAACTACGAATTGGATGCCATCGCGGCGTGCGTCATCGGCGGTGTATCGTTTGTAGGCGGTATCGGTAAGATCCGCGGCATCGTCATCGGTGTATTGATGCTGCGCCTCATCTTCGTCGGCCTGCTGATGGTCGGCGTACCGCAGGACCTGCAGTACCTCATCAAGGGCGGCATCATCCTGTTCGCCTGCGCACTGGATATGAGAAATTATCTTGTAAAGAAGTAATATCGCACAAAGATGGCGCGCGCCTGCGGGCCGTCTTTGTTTTACTGTAAATCAGTTAAAATCCCCGGGAAAAGAGGGTGAAGGGACCGATGGAGCTGTATCGGGTGCTGCTGGTGGATGACGAGGAGGATATCCGGGTCGGCATCAGCCAAAAAATGAAATGGAACGAGCTGGGCTTTTCGCTGGTAGGGGAGGCGGCCAACGGACAGGACGCCCTGGAGCTGGCGGAAAGCCTGCGCCCCGATCTGGTCCTCACCGATATCAAAATGCCCTTTATGGACGGGCTGGAGCTGTGCCGCATCCTCACCAAGCGGCTGCCCGCCTCCAAATTCGTGGTGTTTTCCGGCTTCGATACCTTTGACTACGTCAAGCAGGCGCTGCAAATGAATGTGGCGGAATACATCCTCAAGCCCATCAATGCCGAGGAGCTGACCGGCGTTCTGCAAAAGCTCAAGGCCGATCTTGACCGGGAGCGTGCGGAGCGGCAGGATGTCGAGCTTCTGCGCAGCCGCTACCGCGATTACCTGCCCGTCCTGCGGGAGCTGTTCTTCACCAACCTGTTGGAGGGGCGTCTTGCCCCCGGCACCGAGGCGGAGCAGGCCGAGCGGCTGGAGATCGGTCTTTGCGGCAGCCGCTGGACGGCGGCGCTGGCCTATATCGGCGAAAAGGACCGGGACACCATGACCGCCCTTTCGGTGCAGAAGCTGCTGGAGGAAAATCTCCCCGAGGGCTGCCGTTCCTTCCTCTACCGCGATTGGATCGCTATCGTCGCCGCCCTCACCGATGACTTCACCGTCTATGATTTCATCGGGGCGCTGGATCGGGTCTGCATCCTTGCCGGGGTCTATTTCGGGGTGACCCTCACCATCGGGGTGGGGGCGCCCTGCACCGCCCTTTCGCAGCTTTCCCGCGCCGCCTACGAGGCAAGGGAGTCGCTGGAATACCGTTCCATGGTCGGGCGGGGGCAGGTCATCTACGTCGAGGACCTGGAGGTGCAGCACGGCGCCGCCCTGCTTTTTGATGAAAACGATGAACGGGCCATTACCGCGGCCATCAAGCTGGGCCGGGAGACCGAGGTGCGGGAAACGGTCGCCGCCCTTATGGAAAAGCTCCGCCGCTTCAATCCCTCCGCCAGCCAGTACAACCAGTTCTATCTGGAGCTGCTCACCCACCTGATGAAGGTCACACGGCGGTCGGGCGTGGAGGCCGAGGAGGTATTCGGCGCCGGCTTTTCGCCGCTGGCACAGGCGGCCAATACCCCGGCGTGGGAAACGCTGGAGGACTGGTGTGTGGAGCGCTGCCTGCTGCTGCGCTCTCTTATCCGCCGCCGCCAGACCGATACCGCCAGCCGGACGGTGGAGCTTGCCAAGGAATACATCAGCCGCCACTACAAGGATAACGGCCTTTCGGTGGATACCCTCTGCGATTACCTCCATTTAAGCCCGACCTACTTTTCCACCCTGTTCAAGCGGGAAACCGGCATCCCCTTTACCTCCTACGTCACCCAGGTGCGGATGGAGGCGGCTGCCGAGGCGCTGTGCACAACGGAGGAAAAAACATATCTTATTGCGCTGCAATGCGGCTACGAGGACCCCAATTATTTCAGCTATGTGTTCAAGCGGTATTTTGGCGAAACCCCCACCAAATACCGCGCGAGCCACGGCAAATAGCCGCAGGGAAAGGAGCACCCGTGGAAAAAAAGCGCCAGGGCCTGCACCAGCGGTGGGAACGGATGTACCGCCGCTCCAGCATACAGATGATCCTGTCACTGTCCTTTACGGCGGTGGCAGTTATCGGTATGCTCTTTTTGGGGATGGCGCTGCTGTTCCGGTTCTCCTCCTCCGCCAACAGCATGGCGGCGGATAACACCCGGCGCATCTTAACGCAGGTCAATCTCAATCTTGACCGCTACCTCCACAATATGATGCAGGTATCGGATACCGTCTATTACCGGGTCATCAAAAATGCCGACCTTTCGCAGCAAAAGGGCAGGGAAGAGCTTCAGGACGCCCTTGAGCTTTTATATGCAAAGGACCGGGACGTGCTGGTGTCCCTTGCCATCTTTGAAGGGGACGGCTCACTGGTGGCCGCCACCCCGCTGGAGGATCTCAAAAACAGCGTCTCCCCCCACCGGGAGGACTGGTTCACCAGCGCCATGGAGCGCATCGAGAACCTGCATTTTTCCACCCCCCATGTCCAGAATCTCTTTGTCGATCCCGATAACCGCTACCATTGGGTGGTCTCCATCAGCCGCCAGGTCGAATTGACCCGGGGCGGCGGCACGCAAAGCGGCCTGCTTCTGGTGGATATGAACTTCAGCCGCATCGAGCAGATCTGCAAGGATGTGGGGCTTGCCAACGGGCAGGGCTATCTTTACCTCATCGATGGCGACGGCGAGATCATCTACCACCCCCGGCAGCAGCTCATCTATGCCGGCCTGCAGGAGGAAAATAACCTCACCGCCGCAGGCTACCCCGACGGCACCCACACCGAGACCTTCCATTCGCAGCGCCGTCAGGTCACCATCAAAACGGTGGGCTACACCGGCTGGAAGCTGGTCGGCGTCGTCCCGGAGGAAACGCTGCGGGATAATTTCAGCCAGCTTTTGTGGTTCGCCATGTTCATGGTGTTCTTCTCCATCTTCCTTTTGGTCTTTGTCAATCTCCGCCTTTCGGAATGGATCACCGCCCCGATGAAAAAGCTGGACCGCGCCGTGCGGGAGCTGGAAAAGGGGCAGGAAACGGTGGACTTCGATGTAAGCGGCCCCTACGAGATTGCCCACTTGAGCCGTTCCATCCAGTCGATGGTCTCCACCATGCGCCATCTGATGGACGACATCCTGCAGCAGGAGGAGGAAAAGCGCCGCAGCGAGCTCAACGTCCTGCAAAGCCAGATCAACCCCCACTTCCTGTATAATACCCTCGATAGCGTCGTGTGGATGACCGAAAACGGCCGCACGCAGGAGGCCGTCATCATGCTGACGGCACTGGCGCGGTTCTTCCGCATCTCGCTCAGCCGCGGCAGCAGCATCATCACGCTGGCGGATGAGCTGGAGCACGCCAAGCACTATCTCACCATCCAAAAAATGCGCTACAAAAATAAATTCACCGCCGATATCACGGTGGAGCCGGGGCTGGAAAGCCTCTACACCGTCAAGCTCATCATCCAGCCCATCCTGGAAAACGCCATCTACCACGGCATGGAATATGCCGACGGCGACGGGCTCATCCATGTCGATGCCCACCGCTGCGGCGGGGATGTCATCATCGAGGTCTCGGATAACGGCCCCGGCATGTCCCCCGAAATGGTGCAGCAGCTGCTGCGGCCGGATTGGGGTGCGGCGGCCCCCGGCTCCAAGGGCTCCGGCATCGGCTTCCGCAATGTCCACCAAAGACTTCAGCTTTACTTCGGCCCGGATTACGGCCTTACCATCATCAGCGAGCCGGATAACGGCACGGTAGTGCGCATCCGCATCCCCGCACTGGATGAGGAAGCCGCCCGCCGCTACAAAAAGGAGGGAGACCTGTGACACGAAAAACGCTGCTGTGGCTGGTTCTCCCGCTGGTCGGGTTCGGCGTGCTGTTCTGGCAGCTTGCCTTTGCCCCCAACCAAATGAAGGGTCAGCCGGAGCTTCTCGAAATGTCGGTCATCCTGCGGGAAGGGGACGGTGCCGCCTCCACCATGCGAAAAGGGATGGAGCAGGCCGCCGCCGACCTCAATGTGGAGCTTCGCTTCCTCACCCCCGCCACCGATAACAGCGCCGCCGGGCAGACCGAGCTTCTGGAACGGGAGGCCGCCGGCAATGTTTCCGCCATTATCCTTGTCCCGTCCGACCGCAAAACCATCGGGGATGCCGTCATGGCGGCAGCGGAAAAAACCACCCTTGTGACGGTGGAAAGCGGCATGGCGGCGTGGGGCGCCCTGGCCGATGTCACCATGAACCACACGGCCTTGGGCGAAGCCATCGGTACGGCGGCGCTCAATGGCGTTCCCTGCGGCGGGGTGGTGCTGCTTCTGGATAGCCTCCCCGGGGATAACGGCATCCGGGAACGGCTGGAGGCGGCAAAAGCTCTCCTGCTCCGGGAGGGCCGTCAGGTGCGGGTCTGCCGGTGGCACGCCGGCGAGGACACCCTCCCCGACCTCTTGAACATCGAACGCCCCGATGCCGTCATCGCCTTTGAGGCGTCGGCGCTTTCCGGGGCGGCGGCCGTCATCGAGGGGGAGAAAACACCCCCGCTGCTGTACGGCTGCGGCTCCACACCGGAGATCACCGACGCACTGGAACGGGGACGCATCACCGCCATCGCGGCGGTCAATGTATTCTCGGAGGGCTATCTTGCGGTGCAGGTCGCGGCGGAGGCCGCGCGGCACGAGGCTCGCTCGGAGGTTCCCGTCATCGCCTTCTCGGTCGTCCGCCGGGAGACCATGTATCAAAGCGAAAATCAAAAGCTGTTGTTCCCGATGACCTGATCGGGAGGAGGAGTTGCCATGAAACGGGTCATTTCTCTTTTGGCTGCCGTGATGCTCATCGTCCTGCTTGCAGCCTGCGGCGGCGGGACGTCCGCCCCGCGCACCTTGCGCATCGGGGTGGCGCTGTACCAGCAGGATGACACCTTTATCTCCTCCGTCGCCAGAGAGCTGCAGCGGGCAGCGCAGGAGGCGGAGCAGTCCGGCGATGTGAAGATCAATCTCTACATCACCGACGGCAAGGGCAGCCAGACCGTCCAAAATGAACAAATCGACCGCTTTCTGGACCGGAAATACGATGTCATCTGCGTCAATATCGTAGACCGGACTGCGGCGGCGGTCATCATCGATAAAGCCGAAACAGCGAACATCCCCGTCATCTTCTTCAACCGTCAGCCGGTGGAGGAGGACCTGCGCCGCTGGGAGCATGCCTATTATGTCGGCCTGCCGGCGGGGGATGCCGGTATGATGCAGGGTCAGCTTGTGCTGGATGCCTGGCGTGCCGATCAAAATTCCATCGATAAAAACGGCGACGGCGTTCTCCAGTATGTCATGCTGGAGGGCGAAGCCGGCCATCAGGATGCCCTGCTGCGGACGGAGCAATGCATTGCCGTCCTCACCGAAGCGGGCGTTGCGGTGGAGCGTCTGGCCAGTGAAACGGCCAACTGGCAGCGGGGTCAGGCGGCCCTGCGGATGCGCCAGTGGCTGCAAAAGGGCATCGGCGAGATCGAGGTCGTCTTTGCCAATAACGATGATATGGCGCTGGGCGCCATCGATGCCTGGCAGGAGGCGGGGCTGCCCATGGAGGAGCTGCCGTTCATCGTGGGGGTGGATGCCACCCCGCCCGCTTTGGAGGCGCTTCAGGCAGGCACCCTCAAGGGCACCGTCCGCAATGATGCCGTAGGCCTTGCGGAGGGGCTCATGCAGTTCATCACCGCCTTTGCGCAGGGTCAGCAGCTCTCCGCGGCGGTACCGCTTACCGATGACCACTACCTGTGGCTGCAATACGAGCCGGTCACCCGGCAAACGCCGCAGTAATCCCATCAGCAAATCATCAGGAGGAACAAAGCCTTGGTACATTCACATTTGGAAACCGAGATAGAAACCCCGGCCTTTACCGCAGCCCTCACCCGGCTGTACGGCCCCCAAAAAACCGCCGAGACCCACGACCGCTGCAAGGCGGTGCTGGAGGGCTTCCGTAAAACCTTCGGCGGCGAGGCACAGGCGCTTTTTTCTGCGCCCGGCCGCACCGAAATCGGCGGCAACCACACCGACCATCAGCATGGGCGGGTGCTGGCGGCTGCCGTCAATCTGGATATTTTAGCGGCGGCGTCGCCCAATGAAAGCGGCGTCCTCCGCATCAAATCGCAGGGCTACCCCGTCATCACCGTCGATGTCCGGGAGCTGGACGCCCGTCCCGGCGAGGTCGGCACCTCTGCGGCGCTGCTGCGCGGGGTGGCAAACCGCATGGCGGCCATGGGCTGCCCGTTACAGGGCCGCGGGCTGGATGCCTACCTTACCTCCACCGTTCCGGGGGGCAGCGGGCTCAGCTCCTCCGCAGCGTTCGAGGTGCTCATCGGCACCATGCTCAATGAACTGTTCGGGTCGGGCCGCCGCACCCCGGTGGAGCTTGCCCAGATCGGCCAGTATGCCGAAAATCAATACTTCGGCAAGCCCTGCGGGCTGATGGATCAGCTGGCCTCCTCGGTGGGCGGGGTCATCGCCGTCGATTTCGCCGATATCAACGCCCCCGAGGTCACGCAGCTTTCGCCGGATCTTCACGCCGCCGGCTATGCCCTCTGCATCCTCAATTCCGGGGCAGGGCACGAGGATCTCACCGGGGAATACGCCGCCATCACCGATGAGCTCGGGGCGGTCTGCCGCTATTTCGGCAAAAAGACCCTCCGGGAGGTCCCCGAGGAGGACTTCCTTGCGGCGCTCCCGCAGCTTCGTGCGGCGGCCGGGGACCGTGCCGTCAACCGTGCGTTCCACGTCTATGCGGAAAACCGCCGGGTGCAGGCCGAGGAGCAGGCGCTCCGGTCGGGCGATTTCGACCGCTTCCTGTCCCTTGTGCGGGAGTCCGGCCGTTCCTCCGCCATGTTTCTGCAAAATATCATCCCCACCGGCCAAACCACGTCGCAGGAGCTGATGGTCACCATCGCCCTTTGCGAAAGCATTTTGGCGGGACGGGGCGCCGTGCGGGTACACGGCGGCGGCTTCGGCGGAACGGCGCAGGCGTTTGTCCCGCTGGCGCTTTTAGACCATTTCAAAAAACAAACGGAGGCCGTTCTGGGCAAGGGCAGCTGCCACGTGCTGTCCATCCGTCCGGCGGGCGGCATCCGCTTGGGATAAGGAGAACAGGCTATGATCGATCAGGCTATCGCGGATCTCATCCGCTATGCGCTGGATACCGGGCTCATTGCGCCGGAGGATAAGGTTTGGGCGGTCAACCGCCTGCTTCCCGCATTGGGACTGGAGGCCTGGGAGGAAACCCCCGGCAGAGAACGTCCCCTTGCGGAAATTCTGGAGGAGCTTTCGGATGATGCGGCAGCGCATCACCTCATCGAGGACGGTCAAACCGAAAGAGAGCTTTTCGATACCGAATTGATGGGGCGGCTGACGCCCCGCCCGTCGCAGGTCATTTCCGAATTCCGGGCGCTGTACCGAACCGCCCCGCAGGCCGCCACCGACTGGTTCTATCGCTTCTCGATGGATACCAACTACATCCGCCGGGACCGCATCGCGCGGGATGTCAAATGGAAGGCCCCCACCCCCTACGGGGAGCTGGACATCACCATCAATCTTTCCAAGCCGGAAAAGGACCCGCGGGCCATCGCCGCGGCAAAGGCGGCCCCGCAAAGCGGCTATCCCCGCTGCGCCCTCTGCCGCCAGAATGAGGGCTATGCGGGCCGGCTCAACCACCCCGCCCGGCAGAACCACCGGGTCATCCCCGTCACCCTCCACGGCGAGGACTGGTTTTTCCAGTACAGCCCCTATGTCTACTATAACGAGCATTGCATCGTCCTCAACGGCGCCCACACCCCCATGAAGATCGACCGGACGGCCTTTTGCAGGCTGCTGGATTTCGTCGGGCAGTTCCCGCACTATTTTGTGGGCAGCAATGCCGATCTCCCCATCGTGGGCGGCTCCATCCTCTCGCACGATCATTTTCAGGGCGGGCGTTATACCTTCGCCATGGAAAAGGCCCCCATCGAGCAGCCGGTCACCTTCCCCGGCTTTGAGGATATCGAGGCGGGCATCGTCAAATGGCCGCTTTCGGTCATCCGCATTCGGGGCGTCTGCCCGGACCGGCTGGCGGAGCTGGCTGACCGCATCCTGACGGCATGGCGGGGCTACACCGATCCCGACGCCTTCATCTTTGCCGAAACGGGGGGCGAGCCGCACAATACCATCACCCCCATCGCCCGCCGCCGGGAGGAGCTCTATGAGCTTGACCTGGTGCTGCGCAATAACATCACCACCCCGGAATACCCGCTGGGCGTATTCCACCCGCATCAGGAGCTGCACCACATCAAAAAGGAAAACATCGGCCTCATCGAGGTCATGGGGCTTGCAGTGCTGCCCTCCCGCCTCAAGCAGGAAATGGCCGACCTTGCCGAAGCGCTTGTCACCGGGCGGGACATCCGGCAGGATGAGCAGCTTGCCAAGCATGCGGACTGGGCGGAGGAATTAAAGACCCGCCATACCTTCACGCAGCAAAATGCAGCGGAGATTCTGCGGCAGGAGATCGGCACGGTATTCGCCACCGTGCTGGAGCACGCCGGGGTCTACAAATGCACCCCCGAGGGCCGCACGGCCTTCTGCAAATTCATCCGAAGCGTATCATAAGGAGGAAACATATGAAAACCATTCTGGTGGCCGGCGGTGCCGGCTATATCGGCAGTCACATGGTGGTGCTTCTTGCCCGCCGCGGCTATGATGTCATCGTGGCCGACAACCTGCAAACGGGGCACCGTCAGGCGGTGCGGGGCGCGCGTCAGCTTTATGTCGGCGACCTGCGGGATGCCGCCTTCCTCGACCGTGTCTTTTCCGAAAACCACATCGACGGCATCATCAATTTTGCCGCCTGCTCCCTCGTGGGCGAAAGCGTCAGGGAGCCCCTCAAATACTACGGGAATAACGTGTCGGGAGCCATTTCGCTGCTTTCGGCCATGCGTACCCACGGCGTAAAAAATATCGTCTTTTCCTCTACGGCCGCCACCTACGGCGAGCCGGAAAAGCAGCCCATCGAGGAGGGCGACCGCACCGAGCCCACCAACCCCTACGGCGCCACCAAGCTGGCCATCGAAAATATGCTCAAGTGGTGCGACCGGGCGTATGACATCCGGTATGTGGCGCTGCGCTACTTTAATGCCGCTGGCTCCGATCCCGAGGCGGGCATCGGCGAGGATCACGACCCCGAAACCCACCTCATCCCGCTGGTAATGAAAACCGCTCTCGGCCAAAGGGATCACATCGGCATCTTCGGGGATCATTACCCCACCGCCGACGGCACCTGCATCCGGGATTACATCCACGTGCAGGACCTGGCCGAGGCGCATCTTGCGGCGCTGGAATATCTTGAAAAGGGCGGCCACAGCGATGTTTTCAATCTCGGCAACGGCACCGGCTATTCCGTCAATGAGATCATCGAAACCGCCCGTCGCGTCACCGGCAGGGAGATCAAAGCAGTCGTCGAGCCCAACCGCCCCGGGGACCCCTCGGTGCTCATCGCCTCCAACCATAAGGCCCGTGAGGTGCTCCGTTGGCAGCCCACCCGCGGCCTGGAGCAGATCATCTCGGACGCCTGGATTTGGCACTCCGGCCACCCCCAAGGCTACGAAGAATAACCCCATACCATCCCCCCAACCCCGCCCCCACGGCGGGGTTTTGCCTTTCGGCGGATGGACGTGACATGGTTTCTTCTCGCCTCCGGCGGGGCAAGCCTTTTAATTGTCATAATCTGTACGGCTCGCCGCCGTGGCGTTCCTTTTGCACCGCCTCGTCGGGCGCAACCTCCGCTTGAGTCGAGCTGACCCTCCGTTACACTACGGGCAGCCCTCCCCGCTGCGGTGCGCCCTCCTCTCCCCATCGGGTCTTGCGACCCGTCGGGGACCCCAAACCAAAAGCGGGTCAAGGGGGACAGATTCCCCCTTGACAAACCCCTTTCCTGCGCCCTGCTGCGCTGGATACGAAAGGCGTTTTTCTGCGAAAAAAGCCTTCCGTACTGCACGCAGACGGGCTCAATAAGGTATCGCAGATGCATCTGCCCCCTCCCGACCTCCCCCGCTTCGGGGGAGGGGAACGCCCTCCCTTTCCCTGCAAACCGCCAGCCCCGCTAACCATAACCATGGGTCAGCGGCTCATCTTTCGGCCAATCGCAGTCCCGCACCCCAACCACCGCGACCCTCCCCGCCAAAGCCCCTCGCCAACCCAAAATCCCCCAGCACCTCCCATTTCCCGCCACCCTCGCATATGCGTGCGTATGCGCGCGGGCGCCGCCCGCCACCCCGGCCCACGCACGCAGGCGACCCCCGCCGAAAATTCCTCCCCCAACTGTGAATATTCCTTAAAATTTACGGTCTTGTTATTGACGAACAAGCGTTCTTGTGGTACGATATAGGATGAATCATTATGGGCAGTCATGCCCTGATGCAAAAAATACCGGCTGCGGGAAAGGGGGCTTTCGTCATGCGGATCATGGGGGTGGACCCCGGCTACGCCATCGTCGGCATCGGCCTTTTGGATTACGATAACGTCCGGTTTTCGCTGGTGGAATACGGCGCCATCACCACCCCGGCCGAACTGCCCTTTGAAACCCGCCTGCGGCAGATCTACGATGACATGACGGAGCTGCTGACCCGCTACCGCCCCGACGCCGTCGCAATGGAGCAGCTGTTTTTCACCAGCAACCGCACCACTGCCATTGCCGTGGCGGAGGCCAGAGGGGTGCTGCTGCTGGCGGCGGAGCAGCAGGGGGTTCCGGTGTTCAGCTACACGCCGCTTCAGGTCAAATCGGCGGTGGTGGGCTACGGCAAAGCCGAAAAGGAACAGGTGATGGAAATGACCCGCCGCCTTTTGCACCTCAAAGCAGTTCCCCAGCCCGATGATGCCGCCGATGCTTTGGCCATTGCCATCTGCCACGGGCACAATGGCAGCAGCCGTCTGCCCACCGCAGCCTTGGCAGAAATCCGGGGCGGCAACCGCCGGGGCAGACCCATCACCTACAAGGAGAAAAAACCATGATTTACAGCATCACCGGGCTGCTGCGGCAGGTAGCGCCCACCTACTGCGTCATTGAAGCCTGCGGCGTCGGTTACCAATGCTCGGCTTCCACCTACACCCTGTCCAGTCTGCCCGGCCGCGGCCAGGAGGTCACCCTGCTGACCCATTTGTGGGTCAAGGAGGACGGTATGGAGCTGTTCGGCTTTTCCACCGAGCAGGAAAAGCATTGCTTCCGGCTGCTCATCGGGGTTTCGGGGGTCGGCCCCCGGGTGGCGCTTGCCATCCTCTCCGATGCCGCCCCCGACCGGCTGATGCTTTCCATTGCCGCCGGGGACGCCAAAGCCCTGACCAGAGCGCAGGGGGTCGGCGCAAAGCTGGCCCAGCGCATCATTTTGGAACTGCGGGATAAGGTCACCGATGAGGACATCGGCAGCTCCTTCGGCGAGGAGCAGGGCACCATCGCCGCCCTTGGGGAAAGCGCCAAAAATACCGCCAAAAGCGAAGCCATCAGTGCGCTGGTGGCGCTGGGCTACGGCCAGACCGATGCCGCTGCCGTCATCGCCCCGATGGAGGAAAGCCTTGCGGTGGATGAGCTGATCCGCCGCGCCCTCAAAACCTTTACCCGCGGCAAATAACCGTTGATCATTCGCTGCAGAGGGCCGGTTCGGCCCGCAGGGCAAACCGTCCTGCGGACGGTTTCGGCGGCTTCGCCGCCTGCGGCCGCCTCCGGCGGCCGGCCCTGCGGGCCCTCCCACCCGCCGCCCACCGGCCCCGCAGCAGCCCGCCCCCGCCCCCCCCTCCCCGGACTGACCGAGAAGCAGCACCGCGGGGCGCAGCCCGCCCCGCCCGCAGGGCGGGGCAAGCGGACTGCCGTCCGCTTCGGCGGCCGAAGGCCGCCGGGGCTGCGCCCCGCCTTCCCCCATAGAAAACCCACCCCCCAACGCCCCACCCCGCAAAGAGAGGAGAACGCAGAATGTTCGATAGAGGCAAGCAGCCGGAATACGAAATGGACCTCGAAAACCGCTTTGTCGCACCCGAGGTGACCCCAAGCGACCGGGATAACGAAAATTCCCTTCGCCCGCACACGCTGGAGGAATATATCGGGCAGGAGCAGGTCAAGGAAAACCTGTCGGTATTTATGCAGGCCGCGCGCCTGCGTGGGGAGCCGTTGGACCATGTCCTGCTGTACGGCCCCCCCGGCCTGGGCAAAACCACCCTCTCGCAAATCATTGCGGCGGAAATGGGGGTCAATATCCGGGTCACCAGCGGCCCCGCCATCGAAAAGCCCGGCGACCTGGCCGCCCTGCTCACCAACCTCAATGAAAACGACATCCTGTTTATCGATGAGATCCACCGGCTGAACCGCAGCGTGGAGGAGGTGCTGTACCCCGCCATGGAGGACTACGCCCTCGATATCATCATCGGCAAGGGGCCCAGCGCCCGTTCCATCCGCATCGACCTGCCCCATTTCACCCTGGTGGGAGCCACCACCCGGGCCGGGCAGCTTTCCGCCCCCCTGCGGGATCGGTTCGGGGTGGTGTTCCGCCTGGAGCTTTACACCCCGGAGGAGCTTTCGCAGATCGTCACCCGGTCGGCCGGCATCCTCGGCATCCCCTGTGAAGCCGAAGGCGCCATGGAGCTGGCCCGCCGCAGCCGCGGCACCCCCCGCATCGCCAACCGCTTTTTGAAGCGGGTCCGGGACTTTGCACAGGTGCAGGGCAGCGGCACCATCACCCCGGAAATCGCTGCCGAAGCACTGGAACGGCTGGAGGTGGATTACCTCGGCCTTGACCGTGTTGACCGCCGCATCCTCTCCACCATCATCCAGAATTATGCCGGCGGGCCGGTGGGACTGGACACATTAGCCGCCGCCGTCGGGGAGGAAAGCGTGACCCTGGAGGACGTTTACGAGCCGTACCTCATGCAGATCGGCTTTTTGGCCAGAACCCCCCGGGGCCGCTGCGTCACCCGGCTTGCCTATAACCACCTCCATCTGGAGGCCCCGGACGGCGCCCCCGATGCCCAAATGACCCTGCAGCTGTAAGGGCAGCCACCCAACCCCTGCGCCGATCCGGCTTTCTTCAAGCCGCACCCTACGGCCGCAGGCCGTTTCGGCTCCGCCGAAACCCGCGGGCTCCGCCCGCGTCGGCGGCTCCGCCGCCGGGCCTGCGGCCCGCCCCCCCGCAACCCTTCCCCCCTGCACCCCGCCCGCCCCAACCATTCAATCACGGAGAACCCCATGGAAAAATCGAAAAAACGCCGGTGGCCGTGGCTTGTGGCAGCGGCCGCAGCAGCACTGCTTTTACCGGTGCTGGACTACTGGAACCTTTTGCCCCATAAAACTTATACAGCGGAGCATTTCGGCATCGAAACGCTGCAAAGCCCCCTGGACGCCGACGGCGACGGCATCGATGACTACACCGATATCCTGCTGGGCGCCCGGCAGGACGCCGAAAACCACCCCAAATACGACCCCTCCTACTTTGCCGGGGGCTACCCGCCGGAAAACCGCGGGGTCTGCACCGATGTGGTGTGGCGTGCCCTCCAAAATGCGGGGTACGACCTCAAGGCGATGATCGACGCCGATATCGCCCGAAATACCGCCCTTTATCCGCGGGTACAGGGAACCCCCGACCCCAATATCGATTTTCGGCGGGTGCCCAATTTACGGGTGTTTTTTGGCCGCCACGCCGAATGCCTGACCCTTGACCCCGAGGACATCGCCGCATGGCAGCCGGGGGATATCGTCACCTTCGGCAGCCGCCACGTCGGCATCATTTCCGATAAACGCAACCGCGACGGCATCCCCTACCTCATCCACAACAGCGGCCAACCCCGCCGCGAGGAGGACGCCCTGCTGCGCTGCCACCGCAATCATCCCATCTCCGGCCACTACCGCTGGCAGGGCGGCACCGCCGGGTAAAATGCCGAAAATCAGCCGAAAGGCTGTGCGCCCTGCAAGCCCCCTTTGCATGGCGGGAAATTAACGGCAACCGGGGCGCATCGCTGCCGGCAGCCGGGTAAAATGCAAAAAACCAGCCGAAAGGCTGTGCGCCGTGCAAGTCCCTTTTGCATGGCGGGAGAATACACCGAGAGAAAGCGAGAAACAACTATGGGCAGACTGTTTGGAACAGACGGCATCCGGGGCATCGCCAACCGGGACCTTTCCATCCGCCGGGCCGCCGAGGTCGGCATGGCACTGGCCGAGGTCATCCGGGAGGAGCACCCCGAAAAGCGCCCCACCGTAGTCATCGGCCGGGATACCCGGCTTTCCGGCGAAATGCTGCAGGCGGCACTGGCCGCGGGACTGATGGCGGGCGGCGCCGATGTGGAGCTGCTGGGGGTCATTCCCACCCCGGCGGTGGCCTACCTGACGGTACAGAAAAAAGCCTCGGCGGGGGTGGTCATTTCGGCCTCCCACAACCCCTACGAGTTTAACGGCATAAAGATTTTCGGGCCGGAGGGCTACAAGCTGACCGACGACGAGGAGGACGAGATCGAGCGAATGCTGCTGGACCGGGATATCCCCATGATCCCGGTGGAGCCGGAGCAGATCGGCGCCTGCCGGGAGGACCGGGAGGCCGTCGCCCTTTACACCGAATATCTGGCCTCCACCGTCCCGGAAAAGCTGACCGGGATGCGGGTGCTGGCGGACTGCTCCAACGGCGCCGCCGTAAGGACCGCCGAAAGGCTGTTTGCGCTGCTGGGGGCTGATGCCACCATTTTGTGCGATGCCCCGGACGGGACCAATATCAACCGGGCCTGCGGCAGCACCCATGTGGAGCATCTGGCGGGGCTGATGGCCGAAGGGAAATACGACCTGGCGGTGGCCTTTGACGGGGACGCCGACCGCTGCCTTGCGGTGGATGAAAAGGGAAATGTCGTCAACGGCGACCAGATGATCGCCATTTTTGCCCGCCAGATGAAGGCGGAAAACCACCTGCCTGGCAACGCCGCCGTGGTAACGGTGATGAGCAGCTTCGGCTTTTTCCGGTTCGCGCGGGAGCAGGGCATCCACGCCGAAACCACCAAGGTGGGTGACCGCTACGTGCTGGAAAATATGCGGAAAAACGGCTACAATATCGGCGGGGAGCAGTCGGGACACATCATCTTCCGGGAGTTCATGCCCACCGGGGACGGTGAGCTTTCGGCCATCCAGCTGATGCGGGTGATGAAGCTGACCGGCGAGCCGTTGAGCGTTCTGGCCGGGCGGATGCCCGTGACCCCGCAGGTGCTGCTGAATGTGGCGGCCGACCGGGATATGAAGGAGGCGCTGCACGAAAGCCCAGAAATGGAGGCGCTCATCGAGGAGTGCGAGCAACGGCTGGGCGATACCGGCAGGATTTTGATCCGGGCAAGCGGCACCGAGCCGCTGATCCGGGTGATGGTGGAGGGCGAAAACGCCGACCTCATCCGGGAGCTGGCCGAACGCCTGGCCGCCGGCTGCGAGCAGCTGCTGAAATGACAGGATTGAGAAGATAGCGTGTTATGGGGATGGATTGCGATCACCTCCGGTGGGGAAAGCCGTATAAAAGGCTTAATTGGTACGGCTACCGCCGGGGTGGCACTTTTGACTCGCCAAAAGTGCCCAAAAGCGACTTGGGGTAAACCCCAAGACCCCGACGCACCGGAACGCCCGCCCG
>SFFJ01000029.1 GCA_004557855.1 Oscillospiraceae bacterium | reverse complement strand
CCGTCGGCAAGCGTATTCCGGGAACAAGGAACGTTCCGATTGAAATTCACTGGAACTTTTAATCACAAGTTGTTCTTATATGATTGCAGCAGAGCAGAAGGCCCGCACCACCTACGATAATATACTCCGGCTGGTGGATGACCCCGACGTCATCACCCCCATCCGCTTCCTCCGGGAACGGGAGATCGTCCATTATCAGCGGTTTGGGGAAGCCCTCCGCATGGTTCAGGATGACCTCGACTCCCGCAATTTCTACGCCTTCAATCCCGCCTTCCGGGGGTAAGCCCCCACGCAAAAGCCTCCGGCCAGTTTGGGGTCGGAGGCTCTCTTTTTCCGTCATTCCATCCGCTTGCGGATGTAAAAATCAATGACCTCTGCGGCGTTTTCGTAGCCGATTTTGGAGGTATTGAGGGTCATTTCATAGTAGCGGCTGTCGCCCCACTTCTCCTTGCAGTAGAAGTTATGGTACAGCTTGCGGCTCTTGTTGTTCTTCTGGATCATCACCTCGGCGTCCTCATTGGAAACATGGAATTCGGTCGCCACCCGCTGGATCTTCTCCGGCATATCGGCGGTGATGAAAAAGCTCATCACACCCTTGTAGCCCTTCAGGATGGAGCTGCCGCAGCGCCCCACCACAATAAAGCTCTCCCCGGCCTTGGCCTTTTCCCGCAGGAAATCAAATTCCATATAGGCGGTAACGTCCTCGGGGGAATTGCTGTACCCGTCGATGGAACGGGTAAACAGCCGGTTGCGGGGCTTTTCGTCAAAATGCTTCAGCTTGGAAAGATCCAGCCCCTTTTCCTGTGCAATGATCTCGATGATGGTGCTGTCGTACACCGGCAGCCCGTATTTTTCCCCCAGCATATCGGCAATCAGGTGTCCGCCGGAGCCGTATTCCCGGGCGATGGTGATAATGATCTGCTTCTCGTTCTGCATACTGTCCTCCCCGTTTCGTTAAAAATATCTTACCTTGATTATGATCATCGCAATGGCCAGTACCATGACCGTTGCGGGAATTGCCGTCTTGCAGTAGCGTCCCCAGCTTACCGGGTGGCCCGCCTTGGAAACCACCGAGGTGCCCACCACATTGGCGGAAGCCCCGATGGGGGTGGCGCTGCCGCCGATATCGGTACCGACGGAAAGCCCCCACGCCAGCGTGGAAAGGTCGGCGCCGGTGGTGGCCGCCAGCGTCTTGATGACCGGCACCATGGTGGCCGCAAACGGGATGTTATCCACCACCGAGCTTGCCACGGCGGAGATCCACATCACCACGTAGATCATCACCAGAAGATTGCCGCCGCACAGCCTGCCGATGAATTCGGCGATCATCACCAGTACCCCGGTCTGCTCCAGGCCGCCCACCACTACAAACAGCCCGATGAAAAACAGCAGCGTCTGATAGTCCACCCCGCGCAGAATTTCTTTGGCGTCCCGTGCGAAGCAAAGCAGCGTCAGGGCGGTAATGGCCACCCCGATGAACGCCACCGTCAGGTGGGTCTGTGCGTGGGATACCAGCAGCACCACCGCGCACAGGAAGATAACGCAGCTCAATGCAAATTCCTTTTTATTGGTGATGGCTTCGCCCGGCTCGGGGTAATGCACCGTAAGCCCTCCGGCCGCTGCGGCGGATGCCGTCAGCTCCCTGCGGTAGGCCAGCGTATAGAATACCACGCTGAAAACCAACGCAACGCCCGCGATCACCCCGGTATTGGTGATGAAATCCGCAAAGCTGTACCCCAGCGCCGTCCCCACGATGATGTTGGGCGGGTCGCCGCACATGGTCGCGGAGCCGCCGAGGTTGGCGCAGAAGATCTCCGCCAGCACCATCGGCACCGGGTCAAATTTGAGGAGCTGCGAAAGCTCCACCGTCACCGCCGCCAAAAACAGGATGACGGTAATACTATCGATGAACATGGCCAGCACGGCGCTCATCACCATAAAGGTGACCAGAATAGGCAAAATCTTATATTTCACCGCCTTGGCGATGGTGAGGCACAGCCACCGGAAAAATCCGGCCTTTGCCATCCCCTCCACCATCACCATCATGCCCGCCACAAAGATGATGGTCTCCCAGTTGATGCCGCTGGAGCTGCTTTCCCCGGCGCTGATCCAAAACCCGCCGGTAAAGATCGACCTTATATTGAGCGTTTCGGTGATGGCCGCAGGGCTTTTCATGCAGATGCCGAAGACGATGAGCAGGGTGGCAGCGGCGCACCCCAGCGTGATCCAATGTCTCGGTATTTTATCCAGTATGATCAGCGCAAACATCAGCACAAAAATCACAACGGCAACGATTGCTTCCATAAATCACATGACCTCTTTTCCCATTTTGTGCCGCGCCCACAGGGGGCGGTTTCAGCGTGTCCAATATAGCACAATTATTATAGGAGCGGTCATATAAAAAGCGTATTTTTTATAACATAAATTGAATATACAGCCAATCTATCGGGGGCATCCCCGCTAAATTTACGTTAACAACTGTCATTTTATCCGCATTTTTCGGCTTTCGCACGAATTTTTTCAACACCCCGTTTATCTTTCTTCCATTTCTTCGGCATTTTCCATAACTATTCTATGCCTATTTTGTCTATTAAGATATCTATTTTGTTATCGGTCCCCGCCGCCCCCGCCGGGCAGCAGCTCCCCATCGAAATGCTTTCCCTGTTATAAGCAAGTGACCCTTCAGCGGGTCTCCTCCCGCTTCAGCCGGCCCTTCGGCGCCGTCAGCGCCCAGCTGTCCGCAATGATCGGCAGCACCTCCTCATCGGTCATGCTCCCGTCCAGTATCACCGTGATCCAATGCTGCTTATTCATGTGGTAGCCCGGCCGCACCGCCGGGTAGGTGCGCCGCCAGTGCTCTCCCCACATCGGCTCCGCCTTCAGGTTCACCCATATGTTCCCCTCCCTCATGCAGATGAAGGCAAAGGAACGCCGGTTCCCGTGGTGGCGCATCACCGTCCAGTTCGGGTCATTAAACGGGTAGTCCTCATAGCAGCCGCCCAGCGCCAGGCACGCCGCCACTACCTCTTCTCTCGTCCGCACAAACGGCACCTCCTTTGTTTTCCGGCTTTATTATAGCCCGCCGCCCCCGCCAAGTCAATTTCCCACCCTGTGCGCCCCGCAGGGCAGACGGGCCGCAGGCCCGGCGGCTCCGCCGCCGAAACGGGCTTCGCCCGTTTGCCCGCCGCCGCAAAGCGGCGGCGGGCGGCCTGCGGCCCGCATCCCCCACCCCCCACCTGCGGGGGGCGCAAAACGGGGGCGGCCGCAGGCCGCCCCCCAAAAAAGCTATTCTCTTGCCGTTACTTCAGCACCTCGGGGTACAGCCCCTCGGCCGTCAGCGCCGCCATGGCCGCCACCACCTTTTCGTGGTCCTCCCGGTAGGTCACGCCGTACCACTTGTTATGGACGGGCAGCACCGTCACCTCGGCACGGCCCTCCCGCAGCAGGGCACCTATCACCTCCGGCAGCAGGTACTCACTCTTTAAGGGGTCGTGCATCGTGTCCAAAAACCGCACGAACCGCGGCGCAAATTCCTGCATCAGCTCCACCGGGCAGCCCCAGCAGTTCATCGAAACGGGGGTCTGCGGGGCATATTCCTTCGGCGGCTCGCAGTTCATATCGGCAATGCGCCCGTCGGGCGTCCAGCCGATCTTCATCCGCTCGTCTATGTCGGTCAGCCTGCCGTTTTCATCCACCGTGCAAACGCCGCGCGCCACCGTCCCCTTCTCGGAAAGGGTGTTCACCAGGCGGTAGCCCGCCATGCACAGCTGATATTTCCCGTTTTGCTGCTGCGGCGTCGTCAAAAAGCGGTACAGCTCCTCAAAGGGCTCCGGCCCGTAGTAGTCGTCCGCATTGATGACCGCAAAGGGCTCCTTGAGCATCCCGGCACAGCACAGCACCGCATGGGCGGTGCCCCACGGCTTCTGCCGCCCCTCGGGGATGGTATACCCCTCCGGCAGGTCGGTCATGCGCTGGTAGGCATATTCTATTTTGGCTTCGCTGTGCCGCCGCCCGATGCGCTCCTCGAAGATCTCCCGGTTTTCCGGCTTGATGATGCAGATGACCCGGCCGAAGCCCGCCTTCATCGCATCGTGGATGGAATAATCGATGATAAGCTCCCCGTGGGGGCCTACCGGTTCGGCCTGCTTCAGCCCGCCGTAGCGGCTGCCCAGTCCCGCCGCCATAATAACAAGTGCCGGTCTCTGCATAGTCTGTCTCTCCTTTTCCCGGATGATCTATACCGCCTGCCGTGGGCCGATCCGCCCCGCAGGGTACCCGCCCGACCCTCCGGGCCGGGCGGGTCGGGCGGCCTGCGGCCGCCCCGGGCGCCGCCCCCGGCGGCGCCGCCCTGCGGGGCGTCCCGGACCCCCTTGCAGGCTGCTGCTGTTATTATAGCAAATTCTCCCCCCAAATGCCACATTATTTTGTCCCCCGCCTAATATATATGCCAAAAAAGGGGGGCTTGCCATGCGGGATACAATCTGGGTGCCGGTCGTCGCCGTCCTCGGGCCGCTGGTCGGCTCCGCCATCGGGGTGCTGCTTCCCAGCCGGGAAAGCCTCCTGCGGCGGCTGCTGGCCTTCGCCGCCGGTACCATGCTCACCCTCTCCTTCCTGGAGCTCCTCCCGGAAAGCCTTTCCGCCTGCTCCCCGCCCGCCTGTGCCGCAGGACTGGCCGTAGGGGTCTTCGGCGTGCTGGCGCTGCACCGCCTCCTGCCCACCGCCCCAAACGCCCCCTCTGCCCCCCGCCGTACCGCCCTCCTCATGGTCGCCGCCATTATGCTGCACAACCTCCCGGAGGGCATCGCCATGGCCGCAGGCGGGCAAAGCCGCACCATGCTGCTCATCGCCGTCGCCATCGCCACCCACGATATCCCCGAGGGCATCTGCACCGCCGCACCCTACCTGTACGCCACCCACCGCCGCGGCCGGGCCTTCTGGCTCTCCCTTTCCACCTGCCTGCCCACCCTGCTGGGCTACGGGCTGGGGCGCCTGCTGTGGCGGGGCCTCCCGCCCTTTACCATGGGCATGGTCACCGCCTGCATCGCCGGACTGATGATCACCATCAGCTGCGAGGAGCTCATCCCCGCCGAAGCCGGCGGCAGCGACCGCCTCTCCGCCATGCCCGCCCTTATGGCCGGCGTGATACTGGTCCTGGTGCTGCGCCAGCTGCTGGGTTGACCCTTCAGCCCCCTGCAAACCACAGGAACCGGGCCGCAGGCCGCCCGCCCTCCGGGCGGGCAAACGGGCTTCGCCCGTTTCGGCGGCTCCGCCGCCGGGCCTGCGGCCCTCCCCCTCCCCGATACCTCCCCCCAATACTTTCCCATCCCCCCACAGCAAAAAGCTCCCCGGAGAGCACCACGCCCCCCGGGGAATTCTGTTATCCGATCACTCGTCGTAAACATCCTGCGGAATGTCCTCCACCAGCACCTTCATGATGCCGCCGCAGACCATCCCTTCGCTTTCCGCCACATCGCCGGTCATGTCAATATCGATGACCTTATAGGTATTCGTCCCGATGATATCCAAAGCATCCCGCAGGATCGCCGCCTCGCTGCACCCGCCGCCGATGCTCCCCACAATGCGCCCGTCGGGGTAAACATACATCATGGCGCCCATGCCGCGCGGGGTCGAGCCCTTGGTCTCGATGACGGTGACCAGCGCCACCGGCTCCTCCACCTTCATCAGCGACTCCACCACCGTCAGATCCATATCGGAGGTATTGATGGCACGGTTGGCGCCGCCGTGCAGCCGCTTATATTCGATGACCTGCGAAAGGATGGAAATAGCGATCTCGGCCGGGGAAACCGCACCGATGGCAAGGCCGATGGGGGTGCAGATCCGTCCCAGACGCTCCTCGTCCAGCCCCTCCTCGCGCAGCATATCCAAAAGGCCGCGTACCCGCCGCCGGGAGCCGATCATGCCCAGGTAGGCGGGCTCTCTCTGCCGGAACAGCGCCCGCAGGCAGTCGGCGTCAAAGCGGTGACCGCGGGTGATGACCACCACAAAATCGTAGGCAGTGATCCGCAGCTTTTCAATGGCGTCTTGGAAGCTATCGCAGATGACCTCCTTTGCCAGCGGGAAGCGGGCTTCATTGGCAAACTCCATGCGGTCGTCCACCACCGTCACGGCAAAATCGCACTTGGCGGCGAATTCGCACAGGGGCTGGGCAATATGCCCGCCGCCCAGTATGATCAGGCGCTCCCGCGGGGTCAGCGAGTCAATAAAGCAGTTGGCCATTTCCCCGTTATCAAAGCCGTAAACAGGGGAAAGGCTGCCGTCCGGCTGTTTCTGGCAGCTGCACACGGTGCGGGAAAGGCTGGTCAGCTCTCCCTGCTGCCCCTTAAAACAGGTTTTCACGCTGACGGGGCGGCCGTTATGCACCTCCATCAACGCATAATAATAAGCATCGCGAAAAGACATGGCAGATCTGCCTCCTTATTTTGTAGATAAAATACCGCATTTATGATAGCATTTCCGGGGTCCCGTGTCAATCGGAGGGGCGTTGCCGCAGGCCCCCGGTTGTGGTATAATATCGCTGACCGCAGCCCCCGCCGGTGGCCCGGCCGCCCGCAGGGCCGGTGCCGTTCCGGCACCGCGGCGGCTCCGCCGCCGGACCCGTCCTGCCGGACGGGTCGCCCTGCGGGCGGCCTGCCCCTTCCCTCTTCCTATACTTCCTGTATAATCTATCTCATGCTATTACTTTCCGTTTAGGAGGCCCCTATGCCGCAATTACCCACCGCCCTGCCGGGGCAGCTTTTACAGTGGTACGACCAAAACCGCCGCATCCTGCCGTGGCGGGAAAGCCCCAGCCCCTACCGCACCTGGATCTCGGAGGTCATGCTCCAGCAGACCCGCGTGGAGGCGGGCATCGCCTACTTCGAGCGCTTTACCGCCGCCCTGCCGGATATCCCCTCCCTTGCCGCCGTGGAGGAGCAGCAGCTCCTCAAGCTGTGGGAGGGACTGGGCTATTACAGCCGCGCACGGAACCTCAAAAAAGCCGCCACCCTGCTGATGGAGCAGCATAACGGGGCGCTCCCCGCCGATTTTGCGGCACTATGCCGGCTCCCCGGTCTGGGCGAATACTCCGCCGGGGCCATCGCCTCCATCGCCTTTGACCTGCGGGTGCCCGCCGTGGACGGCAACGTGCTGCGGGTGGCCGCCCGCCTCATGAACGACGCCCGCAACATCGAGGACGCCGCCGTAAAAAAGGAATTCCGCCAAACCGTCTGGGAGGTGCTGCCGCAGCACCGTGTCGGGGACTTTAACCAGTCGCTGATGGAATTGGGGGCGCTCATCTGCCTGCCCAACGGCCGCCCCCTGTGCGAACGGTGCCCGGTGCAAAACCTGTGTATGGCCTACGCCGCCGGGACGCAGCTTTCGCTGCCCACCCGCCAAAAAAAGCCCCGCCGCCGCAAGGAGCAGAAAACCGTTCTGCTGCTGTGCCGCCCCGGGGAGGTTCAAATCACCCAGCGCCCGGCCGACGGCCTGCTGGCCTCCCTTTGGGAATTCCCCACGCTGCCCGGCCTGCACACCGCCGGGGAGATCGCCGAGCTGCTTTCCCTCCCCCTCTCCGCCGTGACTCCGCTGGGGCCCGCCACCCACATCTTCACCCACATTGAATGGCAGATGGAGGGCTACCGGGTCACCCTGCCCGCCGATGCCCCGCTTTGGGGCGGCTGCATTTCCGTCCCCACTGTGGCGCTGTTTGCCAGCTATCCCATCCCCTCGGCCTACGCCGCCTACCTAAAAACTCTGCGCTGATCCCGCACCGCCCCCCCGCAAGCCCCTGCAAGCCGCACGCTGTGGCGCCCGCAGGCGCCGCCTGCGGCGGCTTCACCGGGCTTCGCCCGGTGGCTCCGGCTGCGCCGGAGCGCCTGCGGGCGCCCTCCCCCTGCACACACCCCTGCACACCCCCACTATCCACCCCACCAAGGAGACGCCTATGGAAAAACTCACCTGCCCCTATTCCCGGCGCTGCGGCGGCTGCCAGCTGCTCCACCTCACCTACCGGGAGGAGCTGGCCCATAAGCAGGCCATCGCCCAAAAATACCTCTCCCGCTTCGGCCGGGTGCAGCCCATTCTGGGCGCCGCCCAGCCCTGCTACTACCGCAATAAGGTTGAGGCCGCCTTCGGCACCGACCGTTCCCGCCGTGTCATCGCCGGGACCTACGAGCCGCACAGTCACCGCATCGTCAATATCGAGCGCTGCCTGAACGAAAACCAAACCGCCGCCGCCATCATCGCCACCATCAAAACTCTGCTGCCCTCCTTCCGCCTCTCCCCCTACGATGAGGACGCCCGCACCGGCTTTCTGCGTCATGTGTTGGTGCGCTGCGGCGTCCGCACCGGGGAGGTCATGGTGGTGCTGGTCACCGCCACGCCGCAGTTCCCCTCCCGCCAGAATTTCATCCGGGCGCTGCTCTCCGCCCACCCGGAGATCACCACCATCGTGCAGAATGTAAACAGCCGCCGCACCAGCGTCCTGCTGGGCGACCGGGAACAGACCCTCTACGGCCCCGGCTTCATCCGGGATACCCTCTGCGGCATGAGCTTCCGCATCTCGCCCCGGTCCTTTTATCAAATCAACCCCGCCCAAACCGAGGTCCTGTACCGCCGCGCCATCGAAGCCGCCGGGCTGACCGGCCGGGAAAAGGTGCTGGACGCCTATTGCGGCATCGGCACCATCGGCATGATCGCCGCCGCCCATGCCGGCGAGGTCATCGGGGTCGAGCAAAACCCTGCCGCCGTCCGGGACGCCATCCGCAACGCCAAGGAAAACGGAGTCAAAAATATCCGGTTCGTCGCCGCCGATGCCACCGCATGGATGCAGGCCGCCGCCGAAGAAAACCTCCCCGTTGACGTCCTGTTCATGGACCCGCCCCGCAGCGGCAGCACCCCGCAGTTCCTCTCCGCCGCAGTAAAAATGTCCCCTAAACGCATCGTCTACATCAGCTGCTGCCCCGAAACGCAGGCGCGCGACCTCCCCCTGCTGCAAAAGGGCGGCTACCGCATCACCCTCCTCCAGCCGGTGGACATGTTCCCCCACACCGACCACATCGAAACCATCGCCGTCCTGGAACGGCCGCAAAAGTAAAAACCAACCCCGCAGCAGACGGTTGCAGATTATATCATCTCCACCCCTCCCCAGTCCCCGCAAACCATCACCCACCACAAAAAGACGGCTCCGCCCATCGGCAGAACCGTCCTTTTTTGATCTCTATGTCACGCCCCCGGGATAGCCGTCCTGCTCCCACCCGGAAAACAGCTCATAGCTGGTCAGTGCCATCGCCGGCACCGCCAGCACAGCCATCATCACCACGGCCAGCAGCCCCGCAAAAACTTTCTTCTTCATCTTCACTTCTCCTTTATTTGATGCGGAACCGCCGCAGATAGCCGGTGCAGCCCTCTCGTATTTCCCGGTACGCCTTTTCAAAATCCCCGGTGTACCACGGGTCGTCAATGTCGTGGGGGTCGTCGGTGTAGTCCAGCAGCAGGTGGATTTTCCCCTCCGGGTCGCCGCCCGAAAGCCGCAAAAGCCCCCGGCGGTTGCGCTCCTCCATGCACAGGATGTCATCAAAAGCGGCATAGTCCGCCTTGGAAAAACGCCGTGCCTCATGCGGGGCGGGCCGTATGCCGTGGGAAAGCAGCGTCGCCACCGCCCGGCGGTCCATCGGGTTGCCCTCCTCCTCGTCGCTCACGCCGCAGCTGTCCACCCACAATGAGTCCCCCCAGCCGGCCGCATTGGCCATCACCCGCATCAGCGTGGCAGCCATGGGGCTCCTGCATATGTTGCCGTGGCACACGAAAAGCAATTTCCTCATATCGCTATAACACATTGTACCTCTATAAATCCTTCTATTCATGCGGTTTCCTTCATTATATAATTTATGTTTTTAATATGTTTCTATTATAAAACAAAGGGAGCTCTTTTTCTCTCTTCCTTTTCGCCATAGGTTTCTTTTGAACCACTCGCCCAGCGAGTGATTTTCGATAGACAATAAACGCCGCGCTCAACCGAGTGCGGCGCTGAATGTGCACTGCTTAATATGGTTCACTTCACGGCACGGTAATTAACGGTGTACACCTTCGGCTCAACACCGCCGCAGTTAATGGATCTGTCTATCAGTTCTATGCAGCACCTGCCCATTTCCTCAATGGGGATGTTGATGGTGTGAATGTCACTGAAAAGTGTGGAGAATATTTCGTTATCCTGTGTTCCGATGGTTACGAGTTCCACGCGATCCTTAATGCTGTGCTTTGCATCCTGAAAATACTTGTATACGCCGGGGACAAGATGGTCGGTCGTGCAAAATACCCCTATCCGGTCAGCCAGCGAATAGTCGATGCTGCGCAGGGCCGTGCAGACAGATTCCGGATCGCGCGGATTTGCCGGAATGCTGCGGCAACGCCCTCCCTTGGCGGTGTATGCATCGGTAAAGCCCTCCACGCGCTTTTGCGAGAATACATAGCCCTGCTCCGATGAAACAACGACGCTCCGATCCACCCCCGCATCGAGCATAATCTCGGCGGCGTTCTGCCCCATGGCATAGCTATCCATCATCACACACGGATAATTCTCCAGATGACGGTTGTAAAGCACTATGGGTGTGACGAAGCGGCTATTAGAAAGATATTCAAGATCCTCGTTCGATGCAGCGCACACCACAGCAGCGGAGTAGGAGGAGAGATTCATTGCCGTGGCGAAGTTTTTCAGCGTGTTTGGCGCATAAGGGTAGATTATTACCTCGTACTTTGAGCTGACACGCTCAATATAACCGTATATGCCCTGCAAAAACCGGAACACCAGCCCTGCGCGATAGTCCGTCGGCCAGTAGACCACAACGGTGTGCTTCTCCTCGCTCTTGCGCAGCCGCCGCGCTGATATATTTGGCGTGTAGCCCATATCCTTGGCTGCCTTGATTATTTTGACCTGTGTTTTCTTGGAAATACTGCGTGCATCGCCCTGCCCGCGCAGAACGATGGACACTGTGCTTATGGAATAACCGGTCTGTTTGGCGATCTCCTTTACTGTGCTCATTATAGCTCCTTAAGTATATTATCCCCGCAAAAGCGGGGACATGAAAAATCAAGCTAATCCGTCTAATTATTGCCATCGACAAATTGATACTAAAGCTTGATTGAAAACCTGATTAATAGTTACAACCTGTATTAAAGCTTTTAATAGCCGCAGCAGCGTAGATTTTGTATAAGACGACTTTTGAGCCTGGCCATGCCTCGGCACGGTTCTTGCAGACTTCAAAAAACCAATTAAAATCAAAAACTTTTATCGAATATCATTTTTATTATATCGTAACGAATGAAATAAGTCAACTTGCACAGCCTGAAAATCTCCCCATATACCGCTTAACGTCAGTTCATTGTGGCGGTGGAATGGGCATGAGCACCATTGTTGAAAATTAAGCCGTCGGCCTGTTGGCTGACCGTTCACAAAACAGCAATGAGGGAGAACGGCTTTCACCGCTCTCCCTCAAATCGTAAGGATTGAATATAGTAGCTTTTTACTTACAGCCTTGCAAGAATCTCAACAAGTGCCTTGTAGCAACGGTCGAACGAGGCGAGATCGAGCTTCTCATCCGGCGTGTGTGCGGCATAGTGCGTTGCGACGAGCAGTATCATGTCCAACCACGGCATATTGCTCATGAAGAAGCCTATCTCGTTGCCGTAGTGTGCGCCGATGGGACGAATATGCTCACCGTTCTGCTCAAACCAAACCTCATCGTATACGTCGTAGAGGGGAGTGTGCGCATCAACGCAGTGCCCGAAGAACTTGTTATCCTCGGCATAGTCCGCTCCGTACAGCGCCACGAGCTCCTTCGTCTGCTCCACCATGTCGAACAGCTTCGTCGTCAGTGCGCTCTGCGGGCGGTAGAAGATGTTGAGCTTATCTTCAGTGGTAGTGATGGTCTCCAGAGAATAAGAGGAGATGGGCAGCCCGGGGAAAACAAGGCTCGTGTCTACAAGTCCGCTCGGCATCATGTGCAGCAGCTTTATAATGCTGTCGGAAACGTCTGCGGGGATGGATGGGGCGGCTTTTTCCTCATCGGAGAGGACGAGCATGATGCCCGGGTCGCTCTCCTTGTGCTCATGCTTTACCTCACCCACGACACGCTCGGCAATCTCTCTCGCACGGGCGATATCCTCACTGCGCAGCGCAAGCTTTGCGGTGCACTGTACGGGAATGGTGGTCACGCTGCCGCCGTCGATGCTGACAACACGACACTCAAGCTCTCTTGAAATGTAGTACAGCACGCGCGCCACGATCTTTATCGCGTTTGCAAGCTGGCGTTCCATAAACTGAATGTGCGCACCGGTCAGCCCATGCACGTCTACGGTCAGCTCCGCGAGGCCGTCAGAGGGAACGCGGGTAAATGTGCGGCTGATATTCGCATTTGCCGCACCCGTTGCAACGAGGAGGCTCGTACCCTCAAGGTTGCCGTCCATGTTGATGTACTTGCGCGCCTTAAGCTGGCTGCAGTCGAAGTGCTGCACTCCGTACAGTCCCGGCTCCTCCGCAGTCGTGAATACACATTCCAGTGCCGGGTGCTTCAGCGTATCGTCCTGAAGCACCGCCAGCATATATGCCACCGCAACGCCGTCGTCAGAGCCGCAGGTCGTCTCCTCCGCCATGAGGTAGCCGTTTTCAACCTTCAGCTTTATGCCCTCATTCTCAAAGTCAAAGGTGCTTCCGGGGCGTTTGTTCCATATCATGTCCATGTGGCCCTGAAGCATTACAGTCTCATGGTCCTCATAGCCGGGGGTTGCGCCCTTGCGCACAACAACGTTATTCATCTCGTCGCGGGTGTAGTCCAAGCCGAGGTTTTTAGCGAAATCGCATACGAAATCGGCAATCCTCTCCTCTTTGAAGCTCCCGCGCGGAATAGCGGAGATATCCTCGAAAAGCTTGGCATAGGGCTTATTGGTGTGGTCAAGTATATATTTCATAATGTATCTCCTTTCTTTGCGTTTCCGGTTATCGCTCCGGAGACGCTTATCCGGCTGTCTATGGCAGCACTCATGCAAGCTCCTTGCCGCTTGTAGCCTTGCAGACTATAAAACCGACAAGAGAGGAGACAGGCAGAATGATGTACACGGGATGCCATGCTTTGCTCATACCGGTGATGACCCAGACAAGACCGATGACAAGGCCGGAGATGATGCTCCACATAGCGGCCTTGGTATTCATCTTCTTCCAGAACATACCTGCCACAAGTGCGAAGAACATGGGAGCTGTGACGCACGCCACAAGGATGGTGACGAGTTGGGTCAGCATGGACTGCTGGATGGCAAAGGTAGGAATAATGGTGAGGAAGCCGTATGCAAAAGCAATGAGGCGCGTAAAGGCGAGTTTCTTTTTCTCGGTGAAGCTCTGCTTTTCATACACGGGATTCAACAGCTCACGGAAGATGGTTCCGATCGCGAGGAGCTGACCCGCCAGAGTGCAGATAACGATAAGCGCGATAGAGGCGAAGATGAGCGTCATCAGCCAGGACGGGCAATATGCGTTGATTGCGGTCGCAAAGGCGGCAGAGCTGTTTCCATCGCCGATGAGGTTCATTGCAACACAAGCCATGCCTATGAGAGCGCAGATAAAGCCGCAGGGCAGGTTGAGGATAGCGCCGAATGCAATGCCCTTCTTTGCGTTTGCATCATCCTTTGCGATAAGCGAGGGCTGAATTGCCGCCTGCATGGTCAAAAATGCAACAAAGCAGGTCAGGAACCAGCTCACCCATGTTTTAGTCGGCATGGAGAACAGCGTGAAGTAGCTGGGGTCGAGATTCTCGTTCAGCGTGGAGAAGCCGCCGATGCTCTTCATTACGAAGATGAGACCGATTGCCATGGAAAGGTACATGAGGAAGCAGCTGATCTTGCTGACGTAGTTAGCACCGCTTACACCGGAAATAACGGTGTAGGAGATGGAGAGCACAAGACCGATGATGCATGCCCAGGTCAGAGAAAGTCCGGGGATAATAGTGCGGAAGATGGTGGTGACAGTGAAAAGCTGCACCGGGATGTACACAAAGCCCATCAGCAGGTAGGCATAGGAGTAGACCTTGCTGACCTTTGAGGAGTAGCGGTTAGCCATGAAGTTTGCAACCGTGTCCTCGGTGATGTACTTGCGCAGGCTGGAGATGAAGAATATTGACAAAAGCATTGCAACAGTACCGGTGATACCGTACCATGCACCGCCTATGCCGAGAGTGTATCCGTACTGGGCAGAGCCGATGGTGGAGGTACCGCCAATCTGGAAAGTTACAAGAAGCAGACCGACGGTTGCCCACGTAAGATTCTTGCCGCCGTTTGCCCACTGGGATGCGCTGCTTACGCTTCTGCCGGCGAATATGCCGACAAGGCAAATAATAACGATAAGGCCAAACATTATTACTGCGTTCATAAGTCCTCCTAAATATCAAGTGGTCTGTTTTGATTAATAGATTGGAAGAAGTGTTTGACTATTTGCTTTAAGCTGCTCGCTGTGTTTGTAAATGCGCCGTATGTGCCTTGCTCAAATCACGCCGCCGGCGCGCAGGGCATCAATCTCCCCCTCGCCCAGGCCGAGCCGGCGCAGAACAGCGTCGTTGTCCTGCCCGAGTGCAGGGGCGGGGGTACGCACGGAGGGAACCGTGTCGTCGAGCTTTATGGCGCAGCCGTTCACGGTCATGTGACCGAGCGTCGGATGCTCCTGCTCCACGAACATTTCCCTCTCCTTGACCTGCGGGTCAGCGAGAATCTGGCTGATGTCATAGATCGGCCCTGCGGGTATCCCCTTGGAAAGGATGAAGCTGACTGCCTCGTCCATCGTCAAATCTGCCAGCTTCTCCTCAATGACGTCGCGGATGTCGTCTTGATTTGCAAGGCGACCCTCCATGTCGGAGAAGCGCGGGTCGGTTATCATGTCCGGGCGGTCAAGCACCTCGGTACATAGCTTTTCGTAAAGCTTCTGGTTACCGCAGGCAATGATGATCGTACCGTCCTGTACCTTGAACCCGTCATACGGGGACACCGCAGCGTAGCGGTTTCCCATTCGCGGCGGGATAATTCCGGATTCGAGATACTTTATTGCGGTGTTTTCCGTTGCCGCTATCACAGAATCCATCAGACTGATGTCCACGCGCTGCCCCTTGCCGGTTATGCTGCGCGCATTGATTGCCGCCAGCAGACCGATGGTCAGATGCAGCCCGCCGAGAATATCGCCCATGGCACTGCCCGCGCGGGTCGGCTCACCGCCTTTAGAACCGGTTATCGCCATCAGCCCGCCCATCGCCTGGCCGAGAATATCGTAACCGGGGCGCAAGCGGTACGGACCTGTGTTGCCGAAGCCCGATACAGAACCGTAGATGATGCGCGGGTTGATCTCCTTGAGCACATCATAGCCGAGACCGAGCTTGTCCATTACGCCCGGGCGGTAATTTTCCACAACAATGTCCGCTGTCTCGACCAGCTTTTTGAATATTTCCTTGCCTTCCTGCGCTTTTAGGTTAAGCGTGATGCCCTGCTTATTGCGGTTTATGTTTGCAAAATACAGGCTCTCGCGCTCACCGTTGCAGTTGGTGCGGAACGGGGGATAGGCGCGGGTATCATCGCCGGAGACCGGCATTTCTATCTTGATGACCTTTGCACCCATATCTGCGAGCATCATTGTGCAGAACGGTCCTGCCAGGACTCGGGTAAGATCCAGCACAACCAGATTTTCCAAAGCTCCGTGCTGACTCATCAGACCAGTTCATCCTCTCTGACGTTGATTTTCATGCGCATGAACGCCGACCCCATGGATTTGCCGAGCGTGTCGAGACGCAGGGAATGTGTTGCGCCGCCGCCAAGGGCGTGATGCATCACAAAGTTGAAGCCATCCAGAGAAGGAACGTCATAGCGTATGATGTCGCCCTTTACCATATCACCAAAGTACTCGCGTACTTTTTCAACGGTGACTTCGCGCTTTATAATGTCGTAGTATTCCGGCTTTCTGGCGAAAACACAGACGTTACTCGTGTCGCCCTTATCGCCGGAGCGTCCGTGCGCAATCTGAAGAAGATATATCTCCAACTTATTTCACCTCCACGATATGACTTGTGAGCTTGACGGCATCGCGCGGTATGAGTGTGGGATAGAGGCCGATGACCTCCGTTGCCTTGGCGCGTCCGCCGAAGAAGCTTGCTCCGGGAGGGCCGTTGAGCTGCAGCGGGGAAATTTCGGGGATGATCTTCTCCACCTCTGCCTTATCCTGCGCACGTATCGCGATGCGCAGCACGCACTCGTTGGCGTTGTCCACCAGTTCCGGGCGCATATCCGCCACGCCTAGGTGCAGGGCGTTGATGCCGAGGTAGCTAATATGCACCTCGTCCGCCTTCATGCCCTTGCGCTGCATCTTCTTCATGAGGATGTCTGCGGCATACTGCGCCTTTTCGTAGGCATTGGGCCAGGCAAAGCTCAGGTATGTCACGACCTTCCAGCCTGCGTGGTAGCCGATGCACAGCTTGAGCATATCCGGCTTTTCCTTACCGTGCACGTTGCCTACGCGCACTTGGTTTTCACCGACATTTGTGAGCGTGGCACGGCTGACGTCAACGGTGACATCGGGGGTGATGTAGTTTGCAGGATCGTGCACCTCGTAAAGGAACTGTTCAGATACACTCTCACGGCTGATGAGCCCCCCGCAGTCAGGCGCTTTGGTGATGATAAAATCATCGTCGCTGACCTTGGCGATGGGGAAGCCGAGTTGATCCATGTCCGGGACGGAGCGCCAGTCATACTGGAAGTTGCCGCCGGCACCCTGACCGCCGCACTCAAGCAGATGTCCCGCCATTATGCCGCGCGCGAGATTGTCCCAGTCACCATCCTTCCACCCCATGCGGTATGCAAGGGGGGCAAGGAACAGGGCAGAGTCTGCCGCGCGTCCGGTCAGAACGGTGTCTGCGCCCATGCCGAGGCAGTCCATGATAGGCTCGCGCCCATAGTAGACGTTCGCATTAACTATTTTGTCCTTGATGTCATCAAAGCAGCCGATTCCGTCCATATTCTCGAACTTGATGCCCTCTGCCGCAAGCTCCGGAATGCGGTCAAGCAGGTCATCGCCGAGAACATAACCGATTTTATAGCCGCGAAGCCCCTTGCACTCTACCATCTCCTTGAGCTTATCCACACATGCGGTGATGTTCATGCCGCCGGCGTTTGTGAGGATACCCACTTTCTTCTTGTAGGCTTCCTCCGCGATTATGTCCATAAGCTTCAAAAAGTCTCTTGCGTAACCGGCTTGGGGGTTCTTCAGTTTCTGACGCTGCATGATCGACAGCGTTAGCTCGGCAAGATAGTCACAGGCCATATAGTCCAGCTCTGCAGTGCGGATCATATGAATGGCGGCGTCATTGCTGTCGCCCCAAAAGCCCTGGCCTCCTCCGATAGAAATCTGTTTACTCAAATTCTTTACCTCCCTATGAGTAAGGATTGAATGCGCGCGCATTAGATACAACGTTGTAGTACAACATTATACTAACATTCTGCAGTGCGATTGTCAACAGATGTTTGTGACAAAAACGGCAAAAAGAAGCGATTTTGTCAAAAATACAGAAATATAGTGCTTTGATTTATGCACATCGCCAATATTGGTGCGGAATTGACAAATACGCTGTTGTGTGTTAGTGAAGCGTAAAAAAGTATACATGGAAAAGCAGGACGAGGAGTGCGCTATGAAAATCCGGCGGCTCGGATGCGCTACCGGGGTGCGACGCTGCGGCTCTATCAGCCGTGTGGCGGAGCGTCTGTATATGAACCGGCCGAATCTCATCCGCCTTATAAAAGCGCCGGAGGAGAAATTTAACAACATGTTTTCTCCCGCACCGCCGCAGCACCCCACCCACACCGATATCCATCACCGCCACCTCCCCCGGGTATAAACTTCTGCATAGTCCGCCAGCGCCGTCACCTCCTGCGGCAGGCCAAACAGGCCGTTTCCCCGGTCAAAATTCCAAAGGTAACTCTGCAGCCTCACGAAGCTGCTTGTCATCGGCGGGGGCAAAATGTACCCAACCGTTATGCCATTCTCCACGTCCTCCTCAATGCGCCCGGCCAGCCGCACCGACCGCAGGTACCTGCGGTAATTCGCCTGGTCCGGCAGATAAACCGCATTTTTATTTCTTTTCTCCATCCGCCTGCCCGCCTCCGCCAAAATCGCCTTTACCCCCTCGTCCTCCGGCTCCTCGGTAATCCGTTTCGGGCACTGCTCCGGACTCTCGTTTTTCATCGGTTTTCCTCCCGTATCTTTCTTCGGGATGCACTCCCCCAAACTAAAACCCTGCCCTTTCGTTAGATTCTTATTTTGGTATAAGCGACATTTCTGCCTTTTCACCAAATTTCCGACTCCTGCTTTGTCGCTATTGTCCCTTATGGTGCCCCGTTCTCGCCCGTTTTTCTTTTTTCGCTCTTTTTTTCATTTTGCAGGGGAAAGCCTTTTCTTTTTCTCATAAAATGTGCTACAATACCCCAAAAGGGCACCCTCTCCCCCGCAGGCCCCTGCCCGCCGCAGGATCATCGCCCCGCAGGGCTCCCGCCCCCCCGCGGGGGGGGCGGGAGTACGGGCCCTCCGGGCCCGCCACGGCGGCGCCCCCGGCGCCGCCGCCCCTGCGGGGCGCCCCTCCCCCACCGCACCCCTGCCACACCCCACCATCCCACCCCCCAAGGAGGTAACACCGCTATGCCAGGCACCGTCATCATGGGCGTCATCTTCGTCGATATCAAAGGCTTCCCCTTCGGGAAGTACAACGCCGTCGGCACCAATCTGGGCAGCATCCGCTTCGTCCACGGCGGCGTCGCCCGCAATGTCGCCGAGGACATGGCCCGCATCGGCACCCCCGTCACCTTCGTCACCCAGGGGGACGCCACCCCCATGAGCCGCGAGGCGATGGAACGGCTGGAGGCGCAGCATATCGACCTCACCCACAGCATCCTCGTGCCGCAAAACGGCGTCGGTATGTGGCTCGCCGTCATGGATGAAAACGGCGACCTTGCCGGCAGCACCAGCCAGATGCCCGATACCGAGCCGCTGGCAAAATACCTTGCGGAACGGGGCGATGAGATCGTCGCCGGTGCGGATAGCGTCTGCCTCGAAATGGATATGCGGGAGGACATCAGCGAGCAGATCGTGGCACTGTGCCAAAAGCACAAAAAGGACCTCTACTGCATCTCCGCCAATATGAGCGTCGTCCTGCGCCGCCCCGACCTGCTGCGCCATACCCGCTGCTTCATCTGCAATGATATCGAAGCCGAACGGCTGCTGCACCACCCCATCCCCCGCAACGACCTCGAAACCGCCGTGGATACCATCCTGCACTACGGCCGCGGGCTGGGCCTGCGCAGTATGGTCGTCACCCTCGGCTCCTCCGGCAGCGTCTATTACGACAGCATCACCGGAGAGGCCGGCCACTGCCCTGCCCACCGGGTGGAAATGGTGGACTCCACTGGCGCCGGGGACGCCTTCTTCTCCGGGGTGGTCTCCGGGCTCACCCGCGGGCTCCCCCTTGCCCGGGCAGTCGCCGCCGGGACCCGCCTTGCTGCCCTCACCATCCAAAGTGACGAGGCCTGCTGCCCCTCCCTCCCGGACTTCTGGCCGGAAATGACCCCCTGACCCCCCGCCGCCCTGCCGGGCGGCTTTCTTTCTGCAGGGGGCGGGCACCGGGGCGCAGCCCCAGCCGCCTGCGGCGGCTGACGCAGGCTCCGCCTGCGTGTTTCGGCTCCGCCGAAACGGGCTGCGCCCCTGCCCTCTCTCCCCCTGCACCACCCCTCCCCAAGCGCAAAAGGCGCCGGAGGAGCTTTCGCTCCTCCGGCGCCCTCGTTTCTTCGGGTTACCGGTTTATTCCTCCTCGGCCGGGCCGGTCTGCTCGGCAGGCTCCGCCGCCGGGGCCACGCCCGCCGCCTCCTTTTGCGCCACCCGCTTATCGCAGAATTCCCGCACCAAAGCGTAAATGACCGCAAACGCCGGGATCCCCAGCACCATGCCGGGAATTCCCATCAGGTTGCCGCCGACGGTCAGTGCAAACAGCACCCACATCCCGCCGATGCCGATGGAAGTCCCCACCACCTTGGGATAGATGACGTTGCCCTCAAACTGCTGCACCACCACCAGGAAGATGACGAAAATCAGCGCCTTGATGGGACTGATGAGCAAAATCAGCAAAGCCGAGGGAATGGCGCTCAAATAGGCGCCCAGAATGGGGATCATGTTGCACATGCCCACCAGAACGCTGATGAGCAGCGTGTAGGGCATCCCCCCCACAAAGAACCCGATGATGGTGAGCCCCACGAAGCACAGGCTCCCCAGAATACAGGCCTCCACCAGCATCCCGGAAAAGAACCCGCTGAACGCCCGGTCGATTTTCCGGACGATATACTCGATGCGCTCCCGGACGCTGTCCTTGAAGATGGCGTGCAGCAGCCGGTGGTAGATGTAGTTGAGATGCTCCTTGTCCGCCAGAATGTAGATGGCGAAAATAAGCCCCAAAAAGCCGTTGATGATGCCGCTGGCCAGCCCCGCCACAAAGGAGAGCAGCCACGCTGCCACGCCCCCTACAAAGTTCTTGATGAGGGTACCGGACTGGTTCAGCAGCTCCTCACCCTGATCCCACAGGTAGCGGATGACCTCGTTTTCCATATCCAGCTTATCCTCCATGCCGTTAAAGAAATCTCCGGCCTCGGTGATATAACCGGGGATGTTATTGGCCAGGCTCAAAAGACTTTCTCCCACCTGCGGCAGGATGAAAAAGCACAGCCCGGTGATAATGGCCAGCACACCCAGTATCGAAAGCACAATGCAGATGGCACGCTTGCTGCGGCCCAACCGGGGGCTGCGCCGCCACAGCCCCGCCAGCCACTTGGTTTCCATCGGGCGCATCAGCAGGTTGATGATATAGGCCGTCACCACACCGATGATGACCGGCCGCAAGACTGCCAAAACATAGCTTCCGGTGCCTGCCACCAGCCCGATATTCGATAGCACCAAATACAGCACGATGGCATAGGTGATCAGTAGTATGCCGTTTTTCAAGGACGGTTGCTTCATGGACTGGCTCCTTTTCATCCTGGTTTTCGGGGCCCCATCGGGCCCGATAAGTCTATTATAGCATCTGCCGGGGGGATGTAAAGCGGGTTTCGGCACAATTTCCGCCCGCTCCTCCCCGGCCCCCTGCAGGGGGCCGGCCCCGGGCCGCAGGCCGCACCGTCCTCCGGACGGTGCCGGCGGGCTGCGCCCGCCGCGGCGGCTCCGCCGCCGGGCCTGCGGCCCGCCCTGCCCCTATCCTGCTCTATCCCTCTGCGGGCTCGCTGCGCTCGCCCCGCCTCACTTCACCGAGGCCAGCCGCAGGCTGCCGTCCCCATTGGGATAAAATGCGAATAAATACCCCTGGCAGTTCTGCACGTTCAGGTGGTCACTGTAAATCTCGGCCTTCACCAGCGTCCGGCCGCTGCCGTCCCCGTAGCTGGGCCACAGCAGCAAATGCGGCATACTGCGGGCCGCCCTCCCCGGCAAAAAATACCCCTCGGGCCCAAGGTAGCTCTCATCGGGCGCAAACCCGGAAAGCCCCATGTACTTTTCGGCGGCAGCCGCCACCTCCTCGGCCGTAAAGGCCGTCTTGCCCTCATTTTCGGCGTAAAGCATCGTCAGCGCAAAATCGGTCGCCGTCCCCCGGTCCAGCCAGAAGCTGCCGGAAAACCGCATCCCGCCCTGCGACTGCAAAAACAAAAGCGCCATTTCACAGGCCGGGTCGTCCCGGTCCTCGCTGTAATTATACGCGATCTTCTCCATCGGCTCGAAGTAGCAGACCACCGGGGCCTCCCGGCCCTGCTCCTGCTGCACGATCAGCAGGTAGTCCTCCTCCCCCCTGGCAAAAACGCTGAAAGCGTTTTCCACGGTAAGATGCACCCGGTACCGCCCGCAGCCGTCATACTCCTCCAGCGTTTCGGTAATCTCCGCCGCCGGGATGGTCATGCCCTTCCAGTTCTCGTAGGTTTCCGGGGTCTCGCCCGCGCACGCCGCGATGGTTTCGGTATCATTTTCGGCCAGCGCCGCCACAAATCTTTCCGCCACGGCACGGGTCTCCTCGGCAGCCACCGCCGTCAGCCCGGCCTCCGCCGCCGCAATGCCCACCTCGGTCAGCCGCCAGCCCTCGGCCGTCTTTTCGGCAGAACGGGTCAGCGGCAGCTTTTCCCCGGTGTGCAGGTTTTCCATCTCCACCGTAAAGGTGATCCGGTCGGCGGTTTCCCCGGTGATGGTCACACTTTCGGCGTCATAATCCCAGTAGTAGCGGCTGAAAACCGGCCGGCTGCTTTTATAAAGCGTGCCCGCACGCTCCGTAAAGCGCGGCCGCCCAAGGGTGTCTTTATTTTCCAAAAGCTCGGCGGCAACCGCCGGGGTGTAGGTCTTTTCCAGCAGCTCCTGCAAATCCCGGAGGGTGGCATAGCCGCTTTCCTCATCCACCGGCAGGTACTCGTCCTCGGTCAGCTCGCCCTTTTCCGGCAGGCCGTCACAGTACCACAGGTAGCCCACTATGTAGTCGGTCGTCAGCAGATTTTCTATCTCCTCCCGCGTGGTGGCCGGCAGCACCGGCTCATTGGGGGTCGGCTGTTCGCCCCCGCAGGCCGAAAAGCCTGCCAGAACCGCCAGCAGCAGGGAAAGCATCGCAAAAATTCGTTTCATGGGGTCTCCTTCCGCAGAATTCTATGGCAATATTATAACACAAAACGGGGGAACGGTGTGAACAAACCGTAAAATCGAAGCGCAAAACATCCCCCACTAATACGGCAAAAACGGGGGAATTTTGCATCGGGAAGGTTAAAAAGCAACATTTTTTAATGGAAAGTTTACAATTGAGGGGTGCGGGTAACTATTTTATGGTTGTAACTGGGTACGATTTGGTGGGATAAATTAGGGTGGTAGGGTGGCCGTAAGGCTGCGGTTTGCAGAAATTTGCGGGGTGGGGTGGTTTGCAGTCTGCCTGCGGCGGGATGGACATGAAATAATTTGTAGTCGCCTATCGGCGGCGCAAGCCTTATAAAAGGGTTTGATTTGTATGGCTACCGCCGGGGTGGCACTTTTGACTCGCCAAAAGTGCCCAAAAGCGATTTAGGGCTGCGCCCTAAAAACCCGACGCACCGGAACGCCCGCCCGGAA